>NZ_JCANTD010000003.1:0-345764 GCF_059570675.1 Salinispora goodfellowii
CCCGCGCGCTGGTCGCCGCTACCGGGGCCGCCGGGCTGATCGCCGTAGTGACCTGCATACCGTTCGTCCGACGCGCCGTGCGGCGTGAGGCCCGGCCGGAAACACTGTGCGGGCCCCTGGGTGTCAGGGTTGAGTAAGACCAGCGGTTCACAATCGAAGGCCCTCCCGGGGCGAGGACGGACCAACCCAGATGACGATCAGCATGTCCAGACCGATGGTCGGGGACGATGCTCGCTCCACCGGCCGGCGGGTGTGGGCTGGCGGTGGCCGGTAAGACCCTCCGCAACTCGGGCGGACCGGGCGGAGTCGATGTGCAGCTGTTCGCCGCGATGCGCCACGACACCGCGCACCCCAGCGGCGGCACCGAGACGCGGACTACGTGTTCACCGTGAAGGGCAACAGGCCCGCGCTGCTGGCCGCGATCACCGACCGGCTACCCGCCGCCACGGCCGCGACCAGCGCGCACACCGACACCGAACGCCGCAGCGGCTACCGGGTCACCCGCACCATCTGGGTGGCACCCGCCACCTGCATCGACTTCCCCGGCGCGGCCACCGTGTTCCGGCTCCGCCGTGACGTGTACGCCCCGGACGGGCAACGGATCAGCAAACAGATCGTCCACGGCATCACCAGCCTGACCAGCGCGGGAGCCAAGATCGCCAGACACGTGCGCACCCACTGGTGGATCGAGAACAAGGTGTGCGCCACGCAACGCCTCGTCGTATTCCCGGCTCAGCCGGGAGAGATTGGAGGGACATCTCTGGGTCTGATGGCTTACCCGGATGCCGAAAGGCGAAGGGGACCGGAGCATGCCAGCAAACCACCGGCCGTGTCCAAGCGTGAGGAGCGGTGCGGTGGGAGACCCGCGTGATATGGCGAAAGCTGGATTGCCTGAAGCCCAATCTCCAGCGAGGCAGATTTCGACTCCGTCGGCACCGCGCTCGAAGCCGACGCCGCGCTCTGCACCGGCATGTATCTACGGGGCTGGTGCAACCTCCGGGCGCTGGGCGATGCCCAACGAGGGCATTTAAGGAGATGAGTGGGACGCCTACGTCACGCTGTCACGTACGACGAGGACGAACGTGGGATCGCCTAACGGGCGCGAGCCCTACGGCGACGGAGGCCCCGTAGTAGTCGCCGGAGTCACGACCGGCCAGGGAGGACGGGAAAGCCGTCCGCGCGGGCGAAGGGGGCCAGGTGATCGGACACCACCGGACCGGGAGGTATGCGTAATGCAGAGCGCCGAAACGGTGCTGGGTGTCCTGCGTGAAGTCACTGGAGAGCCGGATGATCAGGAAACTATCATGTCCGGTTCGGAGGGAGGCCGCATGGAAATGGACCTGCCCAACAGGCACCTCGCCATGCGGCCGACCCTACCCACTGGGTCCGTGACGTCCTGTTCGGTGAGGACACCCACCACGCCTGGCTCGGCGGCGTCGCCCACGCCCTGGCCGCCCTGCGCAATCTCACCATCGCCCTGATCCGGCTCGCTGGACACTCCAGGATCAAGCAGGTGATGGAACGTCACCACGCCGACAAGATACTCATCCCAGCCCTGCTCAACGCATCGCAACCATGATCAACTGACTTTGCTTTGGCTCTGGCCAGCCCCCATCAACTTCGTTAACCCCGATTGGTCCAGGGCACGGCGCGCATGTGCCAGGTGAGACCGAGGGTGAGTAGCACCAAAGCGGTCGTGATCCAATAATTGGTATACCAGGACAGCCCGGTGGCAAATTCGACCGCGAGAAACGAATGGGGTGCCGCTTGCTGGACAACCACGAATCCTGCAAAAAGGGTTGGTGTGGCCGCAGCAGAGAGCAGCGGACCCAGGGTAAGACAAAGGATAGCGCCGGCGCAGGAGAAAACAAAAACATTGCCAATTAGGCCGTGTAAGGGCGGGAATGACACATCGGGGTGAACTGCCTGTATTCTCCAATACCAGGTTGGCAGGACCAGTAGCGGCGCGGTGAGTGTAGCCGCAGAATAGGCTAAATTCCCCAGTCGCGCAGACCGTCCTGCCATGAGCTCCCGGCCATCAAAGGAGGGAACGGTGAGGGCAGGCAAGATGCTGGCCAGGGCGAGCGCGACGATCTCCGGGGTTCCCACCCCCCTAGGCGGTTGGTCGAACACGACGCTGACCGGGATACTCAACTCTGGAAATGCTCCGGTGAAGAGAAGTGCGATGACGAGGACGGCAAGCGCGAGGGGTCCGCTGCGGACATGCAATATTCCCGCAGCACGACTCTGCGCTACCCGAATTCTGCTAGCGACAGGCGACACGAGCGGACCAATTCCTGGTTAGTATCAACAAATTTAGTGAGCTGATCGGAGTTCATAGTGGCCAACGGTTGCGCCACCACCGACGACGGCTCCGCGACAGCGGCTTCTCCTACCTCCTCAAACCCGGCCAGCTTGAGGATGCGCAAATATAGAGCCGTGGCGATATCATGATCGTCGTTTCCCCTGTCGGGGGAACAGCGGTCCCGAGTGAAAGATTCTGCCACCCCTGATGCCACCTGGTCAGAAATGGTCCTTGCGGAAAACCTTCGATCGCGAGGGCTCGGGTCGAACCTGACGAACGCTTCCCCGGCCTGGGGAAGGTCATGGTCGGAAAAGTCGAAATCCGTAACGTTACGCAAGACCGGAGACAGCCCAGCGGCGCGAAGGCGGCTCACGACATCTACCGTGCGGGCCATCGCAGGCTGATTGGCTGCATGTAGGCATACTCGTGTGTCATCGACATCTTGACACACACTTTCGACGGGACGGTCCACCACAGTCAGTTCGGGGCGCCATAGGAAGGCGGTCACTACCAGGGCGACCACGGCAGCCAGCCATGCGAATAGCGGCATTCCTTGCCGGCGGACCGTTCGGCGGGCACCGACCCAGGCCGCAAATGAGGCGGCAAGCAGGCAGATCCCGACAGAGGCGACAACGGCGAAGACCGCAGTCGGCGGGTTTACCTCAAACCTCGCCGAGCTACTCCATTGGCGTACCGGTAGCAGCAGCCCGATGGGACGGAACAACGGCTCTTGGGGCAAGCCCATTATTACGAAGACGAGAACTGCTACAGCAGGAGCAATTACCCAGTGCCGAACGGCAGCTCCGATGCAGAATCCAATCACCGTCAGCGCGGTCAGACCAGACAAGCCGATGACGACATCCTGGAGGGCCAAAGCACCAGCGGTCGCTTCTCGCGCCGCAGCGATGTGAATTGGGGTCAACCCGAGGGCATGCCCCATGCAGAGCCACAGCGCCAAGGCAAGCCCATGAATGAGGAACAATCCGACATTCACCCTTGGCCTGATCGGCGCAGCAACTGGCGACGCCCTAGGAAAGTACGCCGCTCCCAGCGCAGCGGCCCCACCGGCCGCTATCGCCCCGGTAATCCAGAGCGACTCGTGCCATGTTGTGGTGACTACAAACCATGTCACGTAGTCGGACTTGAGAATTTCCATGGTCGCCAGAAGTGACCCGACTGCCATGAAGGCCCCCGAGGCCGGGAATATCCAACTGGAGGCTGGCCAACCACATAATAGACGCAGATGATTCATTCCGAGCTACCAAATGATTTGATGAGATCGTCATAGCCGCGTTCGAACGGCGATCCTGGCCGAACATCACCACCGGCATCAGCTACTGTGAGCTGCGACGTCGGACCCTGAAAACGAATTTCTCCATCAACCAGCACGCCGACAGAATCGGCGAGATACTCGACGTCCTCGGTCAGGTGAGTTGACAACACCACAGGCCGTTCGGAAGCGAACTGCTGGATCACCTCGCGGACCTTCAGGCGCTGCCCCGGGTCGAGACTGACCGTGGGCTCATCCAGAATAAGGATACGTGGATCGTGAACGATTCCGGTAGCTAAGGCGACGCGTTGACGCTGCCCACCGCTGAGTGATCGGATGCGCCGAGACGCCAAGTCTAAAACCTGCATCTTCTCCATAGCTACCTCGACTGCTGCACCCGCCTGCGTTGCTTCCACTCCACTCAGCCAGGCCGCGTAGGCAACGAGATCGCGCACCTTCGCCGACCACGGGAGTAGCGGGTTCTGTGGTACGTATCCAATCAGCCTTTGAGTCGACTCACCGTCACTGATATCTCGACCATCGACGATCACTTGGCCCAGCTCCGGTCGTGCTAGACCCACCATACATCTAATCAAGGTGGTCTTTCCTGACCCATTAGGGCCCAAGAGAGCATTCACTCCCCGTTCAACCGCCCAGGAGGCGCCGGTGAGAACCCGGCGCCTCCTGTACGAGAACGAGATGTCTCGAACCTCAATACCTGCCACGCGAACCCTCGTCCTCGTAGTAGCGAAACAGGAACCTATCTAGCAACGCCGCACACGCGAGGACTGCGCATTCGCTCCACTACCAGACTCGAACTGAGAATAGTACATACCGTCACCATTGCCACAGGACCCATAGACCCATTTTACGCCCCAGCCGGAACCCTCCGTCGTGCCGACTGCATCATCGGGCCAGTTATTGCGATCCTCCAGAATTTGGCCTTTTCCATCGAGCGTGTTCCCGCAGCCGGAACGTCCCACTTCTGCGTCGTTACTGCTATTCGGCTGGTCGACTTTAAGCGTGCACATTATGGACGCGTCATCCGACGCCGATTCCGCTGCGGCCACCCCGGCCCCAGTGCCCACTACGGCAAATGCCGCTGCTGTAAGTACTAGTGCACGTGACACCCGTCGCATACATTCCTCCGATTTTATGTCCATACCTGCCCCATGGCCACGAGTAGGGAGACTCTAACACCTTTCGCGAGGTTTGCGGTTCGGGCAGGCCCGAAAGTTATTCCAAGGTAGAGAAACCGCTGGTCACAGCCGGCTTTCCGGTGGTCACGGCGGTGATGAGGTCGTGAGGGCGGTGGTTGGCCTCTCGGGTGGCCACTGCCGGATCGCGGTTACGCCGTCGCTACCGGCCACCAACGTGGCGCACGCGGTCAGCACCAAGACCACCAGCTGCGGATGGCGCAGCCCTCGCAGCCGACGCGGATCCGGCACCCGCGCCAACCGCGCCGCCAGCGGCGACACCACCACCCATCGATGGATGTGAACGGGAGTTATGTGACGGTACCAGGCGTCGTAGCGGCGGACCTGATAGTGGTCCAGGCCGACTTCGGTTTTGGCGGTCTGGGTTGGGTGGGCCGCCCGGCGAGGTGCCCGTGGGTGGGCAATCCAGCTTTCGCCATATCACGCGGGTCTCCCAGCGCACCGCCCCTAACGCCTGGGCCCGGCCACTGGTTTCCTGGCATGCTCTTGTCCCCGTTCACCTTTCGGCTTCGGGTAAGCCATTCAGACCCAGAAACCTCCGGGTTCCTCCGAACTGCGTTGGGGATACGACAAGGCGCCTCGTGGCGCACAACGATTCCTCCACCGACCAACGGGTCCCGGCGACGCAAATCAGATCCTCGTCGAGCGTCCCGGCCGGGCCGAAGCACAGGTAGTAGGCCAGCTGTTTCGGCGGCACTCCCCGGGTGAGCCAGGTCGACACAGCGGCGTGCCGCAGGCCGTATGGCGTTCCGCCTCCTACAGGCGGAGCAGTACGAGTCCGCCGCTGGAAAACGATCAGTAACGGCATCGATGAGGAGTGCCGGTCGGGCGCTTGCCCGATCCGCTGAGCGAAGAGGGCCCCGGCACGAAGCCGCGGGCCCGCTCCGTTGTGGGGTCAGTGCTTCTTGGCGTGCGCGACGAACGCCTTCCACGAAACCGGGCCGAACATCAGCGACGGACCGGTCGGGTCCTTGCTGTCCCGGACGCCCACGACGCCGGAGAGGTTGTCGGCCACCTCTACACAGTTGCCGCCGTTACCGCCGCTCTTCGTGCTCTTGCGCCACCGGGCACTGGTCAGGTCCATGCTGCTGCCGCTTCTCTCAGGAGATCCAGGGAGCGCCCACGGGGGAGGGCCTCCCCACGAATGAGTTCCCACCGTCGCTCCAGCGTAACAATGTCCGATGTCTTCTCCAGTAGTTGCGCCCGCGCGGGGCTGTCCACGTGGGCCGCCCGCGACCCGTCCGGCATGTCGGCGATGGTGAAGGGCCCGTCCAGCCCGGGGTAGCTGGGGGCGTCGAGCGGGACGACGTGCAGCTGCACCTTCGGCGACTCGGCGCAGGCCAGGAGGTGGGCGAGCTGCTCGGCCATCAGGGCCCGGCTGTCGCCGACCCGCCGCCGCAGGACCCCGGCGTCCAGCACGGCGATCAGTAGCGGCCCCTGCTCGCGCTGGAGGATCGCCTGGCGGTTGAGCCGCGCCTCGACGAGTTCGTCGGTGTCGGTGGTGAGGATTCCGCCGGCGAGGGTCGCCTCCGCGTACGCCTCGGTCTGGAGCAGCCCCGGCACCCAGGCGAGCTCGAAGGCCCGTAACGCGATGGCCTCGCGCTCGACGTTGACCCAGGGGCGGAACCAGACCGGCTCCCGGCGGCGGCTCACGTCCGGCCAGAGGGTGTCGATGTCCCGGCCCAGTAGCTCCGCGACGGTGGCGCGGTGCCGGGCCTGTGGGATGTGGCCGGGGTTGGCCCACCGCGCGGCGGTCTTCGGATGGACACCGACTTGACCCGCGAGGCTTTCGGCGGTGTGCCCCGCCTCGGCGAGCGCTGCGACAAACGCGTGGTTCATGCCTGCTCCAATCCAGAACAAGAAGACTGTCGAAAAAACTAAATGCAACGCTGTGTAGTTGTCCAGCTTCGCGTTGGAGAGTGGGGGCAGGACGGTGCGGCCGGTGGCGGACCCGAACCCGCCGGAGGCACTGTCGGGGCCGCCCCGCCGGGGGTTGGTGGGGCGGCCCGCCACGCCACTGAGGAGGTAGCCATGCTGTTCCGCTTCCCGGGCCGTCGCCGCAACCGAAACGACGCCCTGCTTCGAGGTCGTCGCCGGAACCACCGGGACGACCCGCCGATACAGCCGACCCCCCGGGCCCGGGGGGTGGCCCCGGCGTCGTGGGCGACCCAGCCGACCGCGGCGTTCCCCCAACCCGGTCGGGTCGGGTGGCTGACGCCCGCTCAGACCTGGCGGGCGAACGGCGGTCGATGGTGAACCCGCACGCGCTGCCGCAGCCCAGACTCGGCCCCCACCCCGAGCACCCCCGCCACCGCACCGGGAGCCGACCGCCGCACACGCCGTTGCGGCCGATGTGGGCGTGCCGGGCGTGCGGTCAGCCATGGCCCTGCGGGGAGGCCCGGCTGCTGCTGAAAGCCGAGTTCGCGACGAGGCTGCCCAGTTTGTCGATCTACCTCGCCGGGCTGTTGTACGAGGCGATGCACGACCTGTATCACCTGAACCCGCACGACGGGCCGGGCCCGCGTGAGCTCTTCGACCGGTTCGTGGCCTGGGGCCCCTACCGGCGGCCGGCGTTGGAGCCGCAGGAGTGACGCCCGACACCGGCCACTACCTGCTACGCACTACCCAGACCCTGCGCGAGCAGACGGTTCACTCGGTACGCGCTCTGCGGCTGCCGTGAGCTGGTCAGCCAGGTTCCTCAGCGCCGGCCGTAACTCGTCGGGGCGGCGGATGGTGAAGGGCCATTCCAGTGCGGCCAGCAGGCGGGCCATACCGTCCAGACACTCAGCCCGCGCATGCATCACGACACCGGCGGCATCCGCCTCGAGCGTCACGGCGGAGCGCGGCAGTCGGCGGGCGACGTCGTCCAGTGGGCCGTGAATGAGGACTTCGACCTCCCAGCGGTACGGAACACGAGCCAGCGCCGACGTCAGGTGGAGTACGGGGTCAAAGCCGTCAGGGACCGTGAAGGTTCGCGTACCAGTCGCGAGCGAAGCGATCCGGTCGATCCGGAAGGTTCTCAGGCTGTCGTACCGGTGGTCGCGTCCGACCACATACCAGCGGCCGCGATGGAAGACGACACCGTAGGGATCGAGATCGCGTTCGGTCTGCTCCTGTTGCCAGGACAGGTAGCTCATCCGGACGGCCGTGCGGGCGCGCGACGCCTGGGCCAGGGCCAGCAGCACACCCGCCTCCGGCGCTTGTGCGGTCACCGCGTTCGCCGTGAAGGACAGGGTCTCTCGAATGGCGGCCAGCGGCTCTCGCAGGCCGCGCGGAAGGACCCGTTCGATCTTGGCCAGGGCGCCCGAGTGCGCCGGAGTGGTCATGCTCATGCCCAGCCGCTCCGCGGCGAGCAGTCCCACGACAACGGCGAGGGCCTCGTCGTTGGTGAGGACCAAAGGCGGCATCCGATAGCCGCGGGCTAGCCGATAGCCGCCGTGGCGTCCCCGTTCGGCCGCTACCGGGATCCCGAGATCGCGCAGGTACGCGGCGTAGCGACGGACAGTTCGAACGTCAGTGCCGAGCCGGTCGGCCAGTTCCCGACCAGCAAGGCGCGGGTGCGACTGGAGGAGCTCCAGCAGGGTCAAGACGCGGGTAAGTGGATGCGACATGGATCACTCAACATATCCGGGCGGAATCTGTCCTGTATTCATCCTACGCTGACGACACTTCACCTCAGGGAGATCACAATGGCTACCTTCGTACTCGTTCCCGGCGCCTGGCTCGGCGCATGGGCCTGGAAAGACACCGCGCACGCGCTAGCTGAGCGCGGGCACACGACGCTTCCGCTGACGCTGACCGGCCTCGGCGAGTACGCCGACCGGGGCACCCCGGCGACAAACCTGGAAACCCACATCGCAGACATAGTCGACTTCATCGAGCGACGTGACCTGCACGACGTCACCCTGGTCGCCCACAGCTACGCGGGCGCTCCCGTCACCGGAGCAGCCGCACAACTCGGTGAACGGCTGAAGCGTTTGGTGTACGTGGACAGCGCGCCGTTCGCCCCGGGCATGCGCATGCTCGACCTGATGCCACCGGAGGCTGCCGACCAGCTGCGCCAACAGGTCGCAGCGGATGGCGGGGGGTGGCGACTACCGATGCCACCCTTTGAAGTCCTGGGAATGTCCAGCAGTCTCGACGGACTCGACCGAAGCAACCGGGAACTGCTGCGGGCACGTGCTACCGCCCAGCCGTTCGGGACCTACGAGCAGCGGCTCGCTGGCCCAGCCGAACCTCACCACGACGTCGACCGCGTCCTCGTCACATGCAACGACTTCCGGGAGTTGTTGAACGCCGGAGTACCGATCCTGGCATCCCTCAACCAGCCGCCGTGGCGGCGTTTCGACCTGCGTACGGGGCACTGGCCGATGTTGTCTGCCCCGGCTGATCTCGCCGACGTCCTCGATGCTGCGGTCAGCTGAGCTGCGACGGACGGAACGGGGTTCGGCACTCAGCCGGCGGCCCGCCGGGCACGGGCCCGGCGTTTCCCCTCCTGCATCGCCTGCACCCGAGCCACCGGGATGGTGCGCCCCTCGGCGATCAGGTCGGCCGGGAGCTGTTGCGCCGTGGGCATTCCGTCCGCCCACGGGTCTCCGGTGGCGACCAGGCCGGGCACGGTCTGAATCGTGAAATCGGCGGGCGTGACCGAAGGCAGCACGTCCCAGGGCACCGGGAACGAAACCGGCACGCCTGGCCTTAGTCGCGGGCTGTAGGCGGCCACCACCGTCGCCCCACCGGCTCGGGTGGAGTCGATGAAGACCTTCCCACTCCGGTCCTCCCGGATGAAGGCGGTCGTCGCGACCTCCGGGTCGAGGCGTGCCGCCCGCTGCGCGAGCGCCCGGGTGGCGGCGGCCAGTTCCTCCGCCGTCGCCTCCGCCGTCACCGGCACGAACACGTGCACCCCCTTGGCGCCGCTGGTCTTCACCGCCCCGGCCAGCCCGGCACCGGCGAGCGCCCGCCGGACCAGAAGGGCCGCGGCCACCACCACCTCGAACGGGGCGCCCTCCGGCGGGTCCAGGTCGAGCACGAGGTGGGTCGGGCACTGCAGGGCGGCGACCTGGGCGAGGGTGGGGTGGAACTCCACCGCCCGCTGGTTGGCGAGCCAGAGCAACGTACGTCGGTCGCCGCAGAGGGCGTACGAGATCTCGCGGTGCGACGCCGCCGCCCACACCCCCGTACGAGGAATCCAGTCCGGGGTGTACTTCGGCAGGTTCTTCTGCATGAACGGGGGCTGCCCGGGGCGTACCCGCATGACCGACAGCGGGCGCTCCCGCAGGTGCGGCAGGATTCGGTCGCGCACCGCGTCCAGGTAGTTCACCAGGTCGTGCTTTGTCGCTCCCGCCCCGTCGAACAGCGGCTGACCCAGGTTGGTCAGCGCGACCCCGTCCCGGGACTCCTCGACCTTGCCCATCTGATCACCCTGCCGACAGTCGAGGCGGCGGTCAACACACCAGGCCGTCCTTCGACACGGCCAAACGGACCCACCTGCGTGTGGCGAACGCCACTGGTTCGCCTGTCAGTCGGCATCTGACCGATCGGTCAGGCATGCTGTTCGAGGAGGTGGGACCGACATGACACGGGCAGCGCCCGAGCGGCACGACGATATTCTCGCAGCGGCGGGGCGACGATTCGCGCAATCCGGCTACCGGGGCACGTCGTTGCAGGACATCGCGGCAGACGTGGGCTGTTCGAAGGCGGCGGTGCTCTACCACTTCGCCGACAAGCGGGCCATTCTTGCCGAACTGGTAGCCGGGCCGATCGACCAGCTACGGGAGCTCGACGAGCGCATCGCCGCCGCGGGCAGCCCGGCCGAGGCGCAACGGGTCGCGGCCGAGGGCTACGTCGACCTGGCCGTGCAGTTCCGCCGCGAGACCGCGTTCCTCCGCGGTGAGTTCCCCGGCCTGTTCCAGCAACCCCCCTTCAGTCACCTACAACACATCCCGGATCGGCTCGTCCGCGCCTTTGCCGGACATTCCGACCGCCCGGCTGCCCGGGTCTCGGCGCTGGTGATCCTCGCCGGCATCGCCGAAACGTGCGGCGAATTCATCGATCTCCCCGAGGCGGAACTACGTCCGGCGCTACTCGCGCTGGTCCGCCGGGCACTCGAACCGGTCAACTGACCCCACCAATAACGACGGAGGACATCGACCCATGTCGACCCTGCTCTACCGGCTCGGCCGCGGCGCGATGCGCAGACGGCGCCTCGTCGCCGCGATCTGGCTAGTCGTGCTCGTCGGTCTCGGCCTGGCGGCCCTGAACCTGCGCGGCCCGACGGCGAGCGACTTCAGCATGCCCGGCACCGAGTCGCAGCAGGCCCGGGATCTGCTCGATGAACAGTTCCCGGCGGCCAGCGGTGCCACCGGCACGATCGCGCTCAAAGCTCCCCAGCCGGGCCTGCTCGGCACGCCGCAGGGCCAGGCGGTGGCCGCCGAGGTCACCCAGGAGGCCGCCACGCTGCCCGGCGTGATCAGCGCGGTGGATCCACTCACGGCCCAGGCCATCACCCCCGACGGCCAGTACGGGCTGATCCAGGTCCAGTTCGCCGAGGGCGCGGACAAGGTCACCGACGAGGAGCGGGAGGCGTACGAGCAGGTCGGCGCCGCCGCCGAGGCACAGGGCTGGCAGGTGGCCCCCGGCGGTGAGGTGCTCAACGCCGAGCCGCAGGCCGGCTCCTCCGAGGCGATCGGCGTCGCCGTCGCGGCGATCGTCCTGGTCATCACCTTCGGCTCGCTGGTAGCGGCGGGAATGACCATGCTGAACGCGCTGATCGGGGTCGGCGTCGGCATGGCCGGTCTCTACGCGCTCAGCGGCACGGTCGAGTTGACCAGCACCGCGCCGATCCTCGCCCTGATGCTCGGTCTCGCGGTCGGCATCGACTACTCGCTCTTCATCACCTCCCGCTACCGACAGAACCTGCTCGACGGGCTGCCGCCGGACGAGGCGGTCGGCCGGGCCGTCGGCACCGCCGGCTCGGCGGTGCTCTTCGCCGGCGCCACCGTGGTCATCGCGCTCTCCGGTCTGGCAGTGGTGAACATCCCGTTCCTGACCGTGATGGGTCTGGCCGCCGCCGGAACGGTCGTCGTCGCCGTGCTGGTCGCCCTCACCCTGCAGCCGGCGCTGCTCGGCTTCGCCGGCCGGCGGGTGCTCCGCCGCAAACAACGGCACCACTACGGGGCCACCCCGACCCAGCCGGGAACCGACGCACCCGGCACGGACGCGCCCGCGCCGACCGCGCCCGCCGAGGACCGCACCACCTTCGGCTTCCGCTGGGCCCGGCTGGTCATCCGGTTCCGGGTACCGGTGATCCTGGTCGCCCTGCTCGGGCTGGGCGCGCTCGCGCTGCCCACCTCCGACATGCGACTGGCCCTCCCGGACCAGGGGACCGCACCCGTCGGCTCGCCGGCCCGGGTCTCCAACGACCTGATCAGCGAGGGCTTCGGACCGGGCTTCACCGGTCGGCTGGCGATCGTGGTGGCCGGGGACAGCCCGGAGGCGACGGCGGCGGCCGTACCCCAGGTCGCGGCCCTGGTCCAGGACACCGACAACGTCCTGGCCGTGACGCCACCGCAGCTGAGTCCGGACGGACAGACCGCCCTGCTCGGGGTGATCCCGGAGACCGGGCCCACCGACCCGGCGACCGAGCAGGTGGTGGACGACATCCGCGGCTCGGTCGGCGGCATCCAGGGCGCCGAGGTGCTGCTCACCGGGGTAACCGCGATCGGCATCGACGTCTCGGAGAAGCTCACCGACGCCCTGCCGATCTACCTGCTCCTGGTGGTCGGGCTGTCGATCGTGCTGCTGATGCTGGTGTTCCGCTCGCTGCTGGTGCCGGTGAAGGCTGCGCTGGGCTTCCTGCTCACCGTGGCTGCCACCTTCGGACTCACCGTCGCGGTCTTCCAACAGGGCCACCTCGCCGACCTGGTCGGTCTGGACACACCGGGGCCGCTGATCAGCTTCCTGCCGATCCTGCTCATCGGAATCCTCTTCGGACTGGCAATGGACTACGAGGTCTTCCTCGTCTCCCGGATGCGGGAGGACTTCGTCCACGGCGACACCGCCCAGCAGGCCACCATCAACGGCATGGGGCACGGTGCCCGGGTGGTCACCGCGGCCGCGCTCATCATGATCTCCGTCTTCGGTGGCTTCATCTTCATGGAGGACCCGGTCATCAAGTCGATGGGCTTCGCGCTGGCGGTCGGCGTCGCCATCGATGCGTTCGTGGTCCGGATGACGATCGTGCCGGCGGTCATGTCCCTGCTCGGCGACGCCGGTTGGTGGCTGCCGCGCTGGCTGAACCGGATCCTGCCCAACGTGGACGTGGAGGGTGAGGGACTGCGGAACCACCTGGCGGAGCAGGAGCCCGCCCGCACCTGAGGTCACCGAAGCGGCCCCCTGTCCAGCGCGCGCCGCGCCGGGCAGGGGGCCCTTCCCGTGCTGCGCCGGACCAGGGGCCCTCCCCTGGGTGCTGCCCGCTACACCCCGGCCGGATACGTCTCCAACTCACCGCCGGCACCCCGGGCGGGCAGCGGATCCAAGGCGGTCGACTCGTCACACCAGACGAACCCGTCGTATCGCTCCCCCAGCCGCGTCGGCTGATAGTTACCCCAGGACTCGAACGAGGGGTTGTAGACCACGCCGATCGCCCGGTGATCCAGCGGCTCGGTCACCCAGCCCGGCTGGTCGGCGCCACCGAAGACCAGCACCGCCTGCTCGGGCAGCAGTTCGTGCAGCCGCCGTTCCACCGAGCCCTCCCGGGCCGGCGGAACGATCATCTTCTCGGCCGGCGAGCCCCAGTGCGGCGCGGCGACCACCGTACCCCGATGGCTGCCGAAGCCGACCAGGACGACATCGGCCCGGCCGTGCCGTTCCCGGGCCAGTTGGCCGAGGTTCACCATGCCGTCGGCGGCCATGTCGGTTGCCCGCGCGTCCCCGATGTGGGTGTTGTGAGCCCACACCACCCCACGCGCTGACGGGCCGTAGCGCTCCAGCAACCGGTCCAGCGTGTCGGCCATGTGGTTGTCGCGGATGTTCCACGACTCCGGTCCACCCGCGACCATGGCCCGGTAGTACCGCTCCGCGCCGGAGACGACCTCCGCGTTCTGCCAGGCCGAGAAGGCGTCCGCACCGTCGGTCGCCGCGCGTTCCCGAATCCGCGCCAGCAGACAGACCACCTCGTCCTCGCAACGTGCGGAGACGAACCGGCTCGCCGCACCGTACTCCTCGATTCGCCGGCCGTACGGCTCGAAGCACCGGTAGGCGTCCTGCGCGGCGTCCAGCGTCGCCGGTGCCTCCTCCCCCAGGTAGTCGAAGATGGCCTGCATCGACTCCCACAGGCTGTAGACATCCAATCCGTGGAAGCCAACCCGTTCCGGCTCGGGCCGCTGCCCATTCCACTCCCGTAGCCAGTAACAGAAGCGGGCCACCTCGGCGTTCGCCCACATCCAGGTGGGCCACCGCTCGAACCGCTCGAGGGCGGCCCATGGTTCGACCGCGGTGTCGGGGGCGGCCGTGACCGAGCGATGCACCCGGTCACAGTCCGGCCAGTCCCCCTCCACCGCGACGAACGAGAAGCCTCCCTCGGCGATCAACCGCCGGGTCAGCTCCCCGCGCAGCCGGTAGTAGTCATGGCTGCCGTGGGTCGCCTCCCCGAGCATCACGATCCGGGCGTCCCGGGCGCGCTCCAGCAATGGGTCGAAATCACTCGGGGCGCCGAGCCGCCGCACCAGCATGCCGGGCGGCTACCCCCACCCCGGGTGGACAAACCCGGTGTGCCGGGGCGCGGGGCGGGTAGCCGGGCGCATGACCATCTCCGGCGCGCAGTTGCAGGACTCCATCGCCGCCCTCGACTACCCCGTCTCCCGGGAGGACCTGGTCCGGTGGGGCCAGGAGAACGGGGTGAGCACGGAGATGCTGCAGGCCCTGCGGCTGCTTCCGGAGGAGAGCTTCGACTCCCCGGCCGAGCTGTCCGAGGCGCTGAACCCGCTCGGTTAGCGGTATGGCCGCAGCAGGCGGAACAGCACCAGCCACTGCTCCGGCCAGACCTGACCGACCGGGGTCGCCGGATCGAGTCGGGTCGCGCGCAGCGCCGCCGCCACCCGCACCCGTGGATGGTGGCGGCCCAGCGACGCCGCGAGCGAGCCGCCGACGCCGTCGAAGCCCAACTCGACCATCCGGCGGTACGCGGCCAGATCCGCCACCGGCAGTAGCGGCTCCCGGCGGCGCTCGATCCGCAGGATGCCGCCGTCCACCCGCGGCACCGGGCGGAATGCCGTCCGGGGCACCCTCCCGGCCAGCCGCCAGCTGAACTCCGGCCAGCTGGACACGGCCATCCGCGTCCACCGCCCGTAGTCGCCGCTGCGCTTGCGGGCGTACTCAAGTTGGGTGAGCAGGGTGGCCGCCCGCAGTCCCGGCGCGGCCAGACACCAGCGGACCACGGCGGAGGTCAGCGACCACGGAATGTTGCCGACCACGTCGAACGGCGCCCGTGGTGGCGGGGCGGTCAGGAAGTCGGCCTGCCGACAGGTCACCGTGGGCAGATCCGCGCAGCGTCGGGCCAGTTCGGCACCGGCGATCGGGTCCACCTCGTAGGCGATGAGGTGACGGCTGCGGGCGGCGAGCAGCCGGGTCAGCTGGCCCCGCCCGGCGCCGACCTCCAGCAGGAGGCGGTCCGGGTCGGGCTGGGCGGCTCGGGTCAGCCGGTTAACCGCGGCCGGATCAACGAGAAAGTTCTGGGAGAGTACGCGACGGGACCGGTCGCGTTCGGTTGCTCGGGTACGGCGGGGCGCCATTGGTCGTCGTCCTGTCTGTCGCCCGGGTGGCGACGCGGGACAGGCAGCCGGAATCGGGGCCTGTCCGGGTGGGTCGGGACTCGGACGGCCCTCGGCGCGGGCGCGCGGTGCGCGGTTGGGTCAGGCGCGGCGGGCGCCGGCCGGGGCCGGACGCCACACGCGCGGACGGACCACCAACAACGGCCCGTGGGCAGCCGACACGGCGGCCCACTCAGTCAGGGGGTACGCGAACATGGCCCGGACGGTAATCGCCCCGGGCACCCCGCTCAACGGGTTTTCGCCGTACCGGCGCGTCGGTACTGACTTTCGCCCGTACCGGAATCGGTCGGGACGCGCTGAGCGGCTACGCGGGCACCTCAACGGTGCGGGCCTCGGTGCGGGCCGTCTCCGCCGCCGCCAGGATCGCCACCACCTCACGACCGAACCGGACGTCGAGGCGGTGATCCCGAGTCCCCGAGTCGATCTCCGCCAGGAGCTGGTCGATCGCCGTCCCGAACGCCCCGGCCAGGGTGCCGTTGCCGTGGGGAGCGGTCTCGATGCCGCTCTCGCCGTAGAAGACGACATCCTTGCGGACCACTCCGCTGGGGGCGTCGAGGGTGAGCGAGAGCCGGCTCGTGGCGCCGTTGTCGTGGGTGAGCAGCAGGTGCACCAGACCCCGGGGGCCGTTCATCGCCGCGACCCGGGTGACCCGCCCCATGACCGGCAGGATCAGCGACAGCGCGTGCGGACCGATGTCCCAGAGCCCGCCGTGCTCACGCCGCCAGGTCGAGCCGGCGTACGGGCTGTCGGGCCCGAAGATCGAGGCGAAGAGAGTCGCCTCGGCATGTTGCCAGCCGCCGTCCGCGGCGGTGGCGGCGAGGAAGCTGGTGACGTTCTGGTGATAGCGCTGGGTGAAGAAGACCAGCGAGGCGACATCGGCGGCCTGGGCCGTGGCGACCAGGCGGTCGGCGTCGTCGAGGGTCAACGCGAGCGGCTTGTCGAGCAGCAGGTGCCGCCCCGCCGCGGCGGCCCGGGTCGCCAGCTCGACCTGCACATCAGGTGGCAGGGCGATCGCCACCGCCTCGCACGCCTCAATCAGCGCGTCGGCGTCGTCGAACGCCGGCACGCCGTACCGCTCGGCGAGCGCGGCGGCCTTGGCCGGATCACGCCCCCAGACACCGACCAACTCGGTACGGGGATGAGCCGCCAGGCCCGCTCCGTGCGTCTCGCCCGCCCAGTGCCCAGTACCGAACAACCCGAACCGCACCACGAACCTCCCACCAGTCAGCGCCGCGACCCACCGCGGTGTCGCAGACCACGCTATCCGGCGGGGCAAGGATGCCACCGGCAGGTGTACCACCCGGATTAGTAGAGTGTGCCGGTGACCGAAGCGAGCGCGACCACCAGCGCTGCTGCCGCCGACCTTCCCATCGACGGGCTCCTCGCCGCCGCCCCGATCGCGCTCTCCCTCCTCGTCGCGGGTTGGGCCCTCGTGGCGACGCTGCGGCACCGGGCCCCGGACCGGGCGCAGTTCGCGGGCTTGGCCGTGCTGGAAGCGGCGCTGCTCGTGCTCACCGTCGTCACCGTGATCGCCCTCGGCGATGGTCAGCGGCCGGACGAACCGGGATCCTTCTTCGGCTACCTGGCCACCCTGGTCTGTCTACCCCCGCTGGCCTGGGTGCTGGCCCGGATGGAGCCCACCCGGTGGGGGTCGGCCATCGTCTGCACGATCTGCCTGGTCACCCCGGTGGTTCTGGTCCGGCTCCAGCAGACCTGGACGGTGCTCGGTGGCTGACCCGCAACCCACCGCGCGCCCGCAACCCGCCGCGCGGACGCGGACCAATACCGGCCCCGGCCGCCTCCTGATCGCGGTCTACCTGCTCTTCGCCATCGCCGCCACCAGCCGGGCCGGCCTCCAGATCGCCACCCGGTTCGAGATGGCGCCGATGGCGTACCTCCTCTCCGCCTTCGCCGCGACGGTCTACATCGTGGCGGCGGTGGGGCTGGGCCGGGCCGGTCGCACCGGCCGCCTGATCGCGCTGGCCTGCTGCACGGTCGAGTTGGTCGGGGTGGTGGGTGTCGGTGCGGTCAGCCAGGCCCGGCCGGATTTGTTCCCGGACGAGACGGTCTGGTCCGGCTTCGGCAGCGGGTACGGCTACATCCCGCTGGTGCTTCCGGTGCTTGGGCTGCTCTGGCTCTGGCGTACCCGCCACGACCTCGACCTGGCTGTGACCAGCCGGCCGAGGCCGTCCCGGGTCGTACCGGATCAGTCCTTCGGCCCACCGGCGACGTAGAGCACCTGCCCGGAGACGAACGACGCGCCCGCACTGGCCAGGAACGAGATGGTGTGCGCGATATCCTCCGGGCGGCCCACCCGGCGGACCGGGATCTCCGCCTCCGCGTGTTTCTGCAGCGCCTCGAAGTCGACCTTCATTCGGGCGGCGGTCGCCGCGGTCATGTCGGTGACGATGAAACCCGGAGCGACGGCGTTGACCGTCACCCCGAACGGGCCCAACTCGATCGCGAGGGTCTTGGTGAAGCCTTGCAGACCGGCCTTGGCCGCGGCGTAGTTCGCCTGCCCCCGGTTACCGAGCGCGGAGGTGCTGGAGAGGTTGACGATCCGGCCCCACCGCTGCTCGACCATGTGCTGCTGGGTCGCCTGGCTGAACAGGAAGGCACCCCGCAGGTGCACGCCCAACACCGTGTCCCAGTCGGCGTCGGACATCTTGAACAGCAGATTGTCCCGCAGCACACCGGCGTTGTTCACCAGGACGGTGGGCGCGCCGAGCTCGGCGGCGACCCGCTCGACGGCCGCCTCCACCTGGGCCCGGTCCGACACGTCCGCGCCGACGCCGAGCGCCCGCCCACCCGCGTCGGTGATGGCGGCGACGGTCGCACCGGTCGCGGACTCGTCGATGTCCACCACCGCCACGGCCAACCCGTCGGCGGCCAACCGCCGGGCGGTGGCCGCCCCGATTCCCCGTGCCGCGCCGGTCACGATCGCGACCCGCTGCTCCGACATGCTACCTCCCAGTAACCTCAATCGATCGAAGGAGCTTAACCCACTCGACTCGACCCGGTACCCGGCCAGGAAGCGGTCGCCGCTCGGGCGCTCGACGGGTCTTCCGCCGCGCTACCGAGGGGGAAGGAGCCGATGAGCGGCCCTGGTAGGCGTGGATGGGAAGCCGACCAGGGCCGCTCGCACCGCTAGCGGCGGAAGGTGAACCAGTTGACGTTGACGAAGTCGTTCGGCTGGCCGCTGGTGAAGGTCAGATAGACCGTGTGGCGACCGGTGGGGCCGGCGACGTTGCCGGGCACCGAACGCCAGCTCTGCCAGCCGCCGGTGCTGCCGATCGCGAAGCTGCCGATCGGTGTGCTGGTCGGGCTGTCCAGGCGCACCTCGACCAACCCGCTCACCCCGCTACCGGCGCCGGAGGCGATCCGGGCGACGAAGTCCTGTGGTGGGGTGGCGCCGAACTCGACGTTGTCGTAGCGGGCCCAGTCACCGTTGCGCAGGTAGCCGATGTTCTCCCCGCCCTCGGTGGCGTCCTCCACCTGAACGCCGTACTGGCCGTCGAACGACTCGGCCTCGATTGTCGCGTACGCGTCCCGCACCCCACCCGGCGGTGGGGTGGTCGGTGGTGCGGTGGTCGGCGGAGCGGTGGTCGGCGGAGCGGTGCCGTCGCCCCGGCTGTAGACCGCGACGTAGTCAACGAGCATCGGCCGGCCCGGCACCGTCGCGGCGGTCGGGGTGGTTCCCCCGGCGACACCATTCGGGAAGGCGCCACCCATCGCCACGTTGAGCAGCAGGAAGTAACCGTCGTGGCTGGTCATCTGCGACCAGGCCGGCTCACCGACCCGGGTCTGCGTCACCGTGTGGTACTGCTCGCCGTCGACGTACCAGCGCAGTTCCTGCGGGCTGACCGAGGCGTCCCACTCGAACCGGTAGGTGTGGAACGCCGACTGACAGGTGGCTCCCGGGCAGGTTCGGGAGGCGCCGATGCCGTTGAACTCGTCGCACGGCCCGCCCGGCGCGTAGCCGCAGTGCAGCACTCCCCAGACCGAGTTGATCCCGTTGACGTTCTCCATCACGTCAAACTCGCCGACGCTCGGCCAGTTCTGGAAGTTACCCCGGTACGGCGACCCGAGCGCCCAGAACGCCGGCCAGTAGCCGGCCGCCGGAGCCCCGGTCACATTCGGCACCTGGAGCCGGCCCTCGATCGCGAGGACACCTCCGGCCGGCGGTTTGAAGTCGGTCCGTACGGTCTCGATCCGGGCCGAGGTCCACCCGCCGGCCGAGTCGCGCAAGGGGGTGATTCGTAGGTTGCCCGCACCATCGTGACTGAGGTTGGCGGTGCTGTCGGTGTACGTCTGGATCTCACCGGTGCCCCAGTTGGGCGGGCCGCCGGGGTAGCTGGTGCCGATGTCGATAATCCAGTTGGCCGAGGAGGGCAGGGTGCCGGCCGCGCCGTCGAAGTCGTCGCTCCAGACCAGACTCCAGCCGGGGGCGGGCGTGGGTACGGCGGCGTTCGCGGTGACCGCGACACCGGCCAGGGCGGTGGTGGTAAGGGCAGTGAACAGCGCCAACGCCAGTCGCTTCCGGCGTCTCGCGGGCAGGGCGGCAGGCGCCCCGGGTGGGGTGTGCATGAACGTACCTCTCTGGGGGACGGGTCGAGAGAGCGCTCTCTCCGAGTTGTACGTGCCCACCACCCAGTTGTCAATGTCGATCTCTCGAACCTCCGCTCAGCGCGCCCGGACCCGGGTCGATCCGTGACAGGATGAGCTGGTGGCAGAACGGTTGATCGTCATCGGCGGCGACGCCGCCGGGATGGCGGCGGCATCCCAGGCCCGCCGCCGTCGAGGCCCGGACGACCTGGAGATCATTGCCTTCGAGCGGGGCCGGTTCACGTCCTACTCGGCATGCGGCATCCCGTACTGGATCAGTGGTCTGGTGCCGCAGCGCGACCAGCTGATCGCCCGCGATCCAACGACCTTCCGCGAACGGTTCGACATCGGAGTTCGGCTACGGCACGAGGTCACCGCGGTCGACCTGGACCGGCGCGAGGTAGTCGCCCGGGACCTGGCCAACGGCGGCGAGGTCCGCGAGCGGTTCGACACCCTGGTCTACGCCACCGGCGCCCACCCGCTACGGCCCGCCTGGGCGCGCACCGGGGTGAAGGGTGTCTTCGGCGTGCAGACCCTCGACGACGGCGCCGCCCTCCGGGACTGGCTGGACACTGATCCGCGCCCCCGGCAGGCGGTCGTGGTCGGCGGAGGCTACATCGGGGTCGAGATGGCCGAGGCGCTGATCCAGCGCGGGCTGGCGGTCACCCTGGTCGAGAAGGCCAGTCAACCGATGTCGACGGTGGACCCGGACATGGCCAAGCTGGTCAACGACGCCATGCACGGAGTGGGGGTGCAGATCCGCACCGACCTGACGGTGACCGGCCTGCAGGAACGAGACGGGCGGGTCTGCGCGGTACTCACCTCCGACGGGCCGATCCCCGCCGACCTGGTCGTGCTCGGCCTCGGTGTCCGCCCCAACGTCGCGCTCGCCGAGGCCGCAGGGCTGCCGATCGGGCCCAGCGGGGCACTGCGGGTGGACCGGCGCATGCGGGTACCCGGAGTTGACGACGTATGGGCCGCCGGTGACTGCGTGGAGTGCCTGCACCGGGTCAGCGGAATGCCCGTACACATCCCGCTGGGCACACACGCCAACAAGCAGGGCCGGGTGGCCGGCGTCAACATCGGCGGCGGGTACGCGACCTTCCCCGGAGTGATCGGCACTGCGGTGATCAAGGTCTGTGACCTGGAGGTCGGCCGCACCGGACTCCGGGAGCAGGACGCCGCGGCGGCGGGCTTCGAGTTCGTCTCGGTGATCACCGAGTCCACCAACCGCGCCGGCTACTTCCCCGGCTCCCGCCCGATGACCGTCAAGCTCATCGCCGAACGGCCCACCGGACGGCTCCTCGGCGCCCAGATCGTGGGCTGGTCGGAGGCGGCGAAGCGGATCGACGCCCTGGCCGTGGCGCTCTGGAACGGCATGACGGTGGATGACATGACCGCCCTGGACCTCGGCTACGCCCCGCCGTACTCCCCGGTCTGGGATCCGGTGCTGATCGCCGCGCGTAAGGCCGTCGACGCCCTCGGTCGGTGACACGGGTCCACCTCCCCGTCCGGGCCGGAGCAGTCGGAGACTCCCTCCGGCGGGCACCTGCAAGGAAACGCTACAGACAAGCCGTCAAACGCAATGATCCGACGGCCAAAGCAACTTCCTACGGTGGATCCCGCTGGCCTGCCCCACATACCGTGGAACAACGGCGCCAGCCCGCGGGCCACGGTGGCCGGGCGCGCCCAACCCTGGGAGCAGGACAATGCCGATGGACGCCACCCGCCAGCGCTTCCTCATGTGCCGGCCGACCCACTTCGCCGTCGACTACGCGATCAACCCGTGGATGGACCCGACCGCCCCGGTCGACGTCGACCTGGCGATCCGGCAGTGGGAGCAGCTACGCCAGACCTACCGGGATCTCGGCCACGCCGTCGAGGAGATCACCCCGCTGCCGGGCCTCCCCGACATGGTCTTCGCCGCGAACGGCGGCACGGTCCTCGGCGGTCAGGCCATGGCGGTGCAGTTCCGGGACCCGCAGCGCGCCGACGAGGCACCCGCCTACCGGGCCTGGTTCGAAGCCGCCGGCCTCGAAGTGCACGACCCGAAGCACGTCAACGAGGGCGAAGGCGACATCCTGCTCGCCGGTGGCTACCTCCTCGCCGGCACCGGGTTCCGGACCGCGCACCCCGCCCATGCGCGGTTGCAGGAGGTCTTCGGCTACCCGGTCCTCACCATGCAGCTGGTGGACCCCCGCTTCTACCACCTGGACACCGCGCTGACCGTGCTGGACGAGCGCACCATCGCGTACCTCCCCGAGGCATTCTCCCCCGGCAGCCAGGCGGTGCTGCGCCGACTCTTCCCGGACGCCGTACTCGCCAGCATGGCCGACGCCGCGGTCCTGGGCCTCAACGCGGTCAGCGACGGCCGGCACGTCGTCCTGCCGGCGCAGGCCACCGGGTTGGCGGCGCAGCTGCGGGAGCGGGGCTACCAGACGATCGGGATCGACCTGTCCGAGCTGCGTAAGGCCGGCGGCGGCCCGAAGTGCTGCACGTTGCGACTCCGGCAGGGAGGCAAGTAGATGATCAAAGACGAGGTACGGACACCCGCGGCCGTACGCGACGCTCAACGGTGGACAGCGCACAACTACCATCCGCTGCCGGTGGTCATCTCCTCGGCCGAGGGCGCCTGGGTGACCGATGTGGACGGCCACCGCTACCTGGACTGCCTGGCCGGCTACTCGGCGCTCAACTTCGGGCACCGCCACCCGCGGCTGGTCGAAGCCGCCCACGCCCAGCTGGACCGGCTCACCCTGACCAGCCGCGCCTTCATCCACGACCAGTTCGCCGACTTCTGTCGGGAGCTGTCCCAGCTCTGCGGCAAGGAGCTGGTGCTGCCGATGAACACCGGGGCCGAGGCCGTCGAGACCGGCATCAAGGTGGCTCGCAAATGGGGCTACCGGGTCAAGGGGGTCGCGGCGGAGCAGGCGAACATTGTGGTGGCCGAGGGCAACTTCCACGGTCGCACCACCACCATCGTCAGCTTCTCCACCGACGAGGACGCCCGCGCCGACTTCGGGCCGTACACGCCGGGCTTCCGCCTCGTCGCCTACGGCGACCTGGCGGCGCTGACCGCCGCCATCGACGAGAACACCGTCGCGGTGCTGCTCGAACCGATCCAGGGCGAGCAGGGGGTGATCGTGCCACCGGCCGGCTACCTGCCGGGCGTACGGCGGGTCTGCACCGACCAGAACGTGCTCCTCCTCGCCGACGAGATCCAGTCCGGCCTCGGCCGCACCGGCACCACGTTCGCCTGCGAGCACGAAGCTGTGGTGCCGGACATGTACCTGCTCGGTAAGGCTCTCGGTGGCGGCATCGTGCCAGTCTCGGCCGTCGCGGCGGATGCCGACGTGCTCGGCGTGCTCCAACCGGGCCAGCACGGTTCCACCTTCGGCGGCAACCCCCTCGCCGCCGCGGTCGCCACCGAGGTTGTCCGGCTCCTGGCCACCGGCGAGTTCCAGCGCCGCTCCGCCGAGCTCGGCGCCCGGCTACACGCCGGGCTTCAGGCGCTGGTCGGCAAGGGCCTGCTCGCGGTCCGGGGCCGCGGGCTCTGGGCCGGCCTGGACATCGACCCGGCCCTGATGAGCGGGCGGGCGGCGAGCGAACGGCTGATGAGCCGCGGCATCCTCGCCAAGGACACCCACGGCTCCACCCTCCGCCTGGCCCCGCCCCTGGTCATCACCGAGGACGAGACCGACCACACGGTGGCACAGCTCGCTGCGATCCTCACCGGATAGCCCCGTACCGAAGCGGGCGTGCCGGGTCGGGTGACCCGGCACCCCCTGCCGGGGCCGGTCAACGCGGCAGGCGCATCGCCATCGTCGGCGCCTCCGCCATCACCGAGGCCGGGGTGTACGGCGCGCCAGCCGGCAGTTCGTCCGGGCGCCCGACCTGCACGCCCGGGTACAGCTCCACCATGTCCCCCTCGGCCAGCACCCGAGACTGCTGCGGCGCCAGCGGGACCCGCTCCGCCTCCACCATCGACCCGTTCGGCCGGATCCCCGAGCCGTTGGTACTCACGTCGGTGACGACGATCTCGCCGACCCGCAACTCCAGTCGCAGGTGGCTGCGGCTGATCCACCGGCGGGCCTCATCGTTGAGCCACTGGCCGAGGATGATCCCGCCGTCAGCCTCCGGAGCACGCCCGACCAGCACCGGCTCGGAGTCGGAGAGCACGAACCGACGCCGGATCAGGCCACCGACCCGGACCGCCAACACCGCCGACCGCGGACGCGGGCCCGCGTCGCTGAGCCGAGCACCGTGCCGGGGGCAGGTCGGCGCTCCCCCGCGCAGACTGGGCGGCGGCTGCGTCACCGGGCTGCGATCGCTGACCGCGGCCAGATCGGCAAAGGCCCCACCCCCACCGCCCTGGCCGAAGAGCGCGCACGGGGACTCGGGGCAGCGCCAGTGCCGGGCCAACAGCTTGGCGCCGGCCACGGACCGTTCCCCGGCGGAGAGAGCGTCCCCGCCCCCGACGTGCGCGACGAAGGTCGGCCCACTCTGGGCGGGTACCGGGGCGACCACCCGGCCCGGCTGGTCGGCCACCCAGGGGTAGCGCCCCCGCAACCCGTCGAACCGGGCCCGGCTCAGCACCGGAAGCCCGAGCAGGTCGGCGACCTCCAGCATCCGACCACCGGGATTGTCCAGCACCTCCACCAGGCCGTCATCGGCCCAGCGCCGCACCACCATCCGCTCGTTCGAGGTCAGGTCGGCGTCGGAGAGTACGCCCCGGTGCACCACCGCGTAGACCGGGACGCTTTCCTCCTCCAAGTGACGCGCCAGGGCGTCGATCACCATGCCGAGGCGGAGCAGACTGGCCGGCCG
Organism: Salinispora goodfellowii; assembly: GCF_059570675.1. NCBI lineage: Bacteria > Bacillati > Actinomycetota > Actinomycetes > Micromonosporales > Micromonosporaceae > Salinispora > Salinispora goodfellowii. The sequence goes on from NZ_JCANTD010000003.1 coordinate 25,054, forward strand.
GCCACCGTCAATATCCTGGTATCGGATCACCTCGGCCAGGTCGAGCACCGCGCGGGTCAGCCAGGGGTCGGTGGACACCCGGCCCTCAATGGCGTCCAGCACCTTGCTGATCTCGAATCTCATCGGATCTCCCCCACGAGGGTCGCCCTCCGCCCGGTGCGCACGGCTGCCATGCGCCGACCCTACCGGCACCGCTGGTAGGGAGCTGACCAACGGTGTCGACGCCAGCTCGCTACCCGGGGGCGCTACCCGCTCAGCGCAACGGTCGGCCGACCGCATGCAGGTGCGCGAGCGCCTGCCGGTACGACTCCACCACTCCCACCTCGACGTACGGGACCCCCCGCTGCGCGCAGTAGGCCCGGACGATCGGTTGGGCCCGGCGCAGGTTGTCGCGCGGCATACTCGGAAACAGGTGATGCTCGATCTGCTGGTTCAACCCACCCAACGCGACATCGACAAACCGACCACCTCGTACGTTCCGTGAGGTGATCACCTGCTTCCGCAGGAAGTCCAGCTGGTCAACGGCGGTCGGCATCGGCATACCCTTGTGATTCGGGGCGAACGCGCACCCCATGTACAGCCCCCACAGCCCCTGGTGCACCACCGCGAAGACCACCGCCTTCCCCGGTGACATCACCAGCAGCAGGCCACCGGCGTAGAGGACGGTGTGCGCGGCGAGCAGGACCGCCTCAGCACCCCGGTGCCGCATCGGCGTCTGGAACCGCCCGTCCGGCCCCCGCCCAACGATGGCTCGCAGGCTCGACAGATGCAGGTTCAGCCCTTCCAACAGCAGCATCGGGAAGAAGAGGAACGCCTGCCGGCGCGCCAGCCACCGAGCGAACCCCCGGGTCGCCCGGGCCTGCTCCACCGACCAGACCAACGCGCCCGCCCCCACGTCCGGATCCTCATCGGCGTGGTTGGGGTTGGCGTGGTGCCGATTGTGCTTCTCCACCCACCACCCGTAGCTGAGCCCGACCGCCAGGTTCCCAGCGAGCAGACCGACCAGTTCGCTCGGCCCGCGCCGCCGGAACATCTGCCGGTGCCCGGCGTCGTGACCGAGGAAGGCCACCTGGGTGCTGGCCACCGCCATCAGTACCGCGACCGCGGCCTGTCCCCAGGAGTCGCCCACGAGGATGACCAGCGCCCAGGCCGCGCCGAAGAACGCGGTGGTCAACCCGATCCGAACCGCATACCAGCCGGGACGGCGCTCCAGCAGCCCTGCCGCGCGAATCCGCCGGGACAACTCGGCGTAGTCACTGCCCCGTACCGGCGGATCCGACACCACCTGCCGCATACTCGCCCACCCCCTACTCGACTCCGGTCGCGCCGGTCAGCTCGACCATCGGCACCGAGTCTGCCGAGGAGGGTTGCGCCCGGTAAGCCGGTACGCCCCCGGCTGGAGGTGGGAATACACCCCGGCCGGTGGTGGTGGTACGCCCCCGACTGGAGGTGGGGTACGCCCTACCGGGGTGGGCTACGGACGGGTCTGCTCGTGGACCCAGGCGGCGTAGTCGGGGTTGCTCTCCACCCGGTTCACCAGGATCTCCGGTACGTCGTAGGGATGGTTGGCCTGAATCTGCTCGACCAGCGCGCCGACTCGCCCCGGGGCGGTCTTGAACTGCACGGACCACTCAGAGTTGGTCTCGACGCGCTGTTGCCACCAGTACGTGCTGTCCACCTGGCCACCCACCTGTGCACAGGCCGCCAGGTGATCGGCCACCGCCGCGTCCGCGAGCCCCGCCGCGACCGAGCGCTCGTCCACCACCGTCGTCACCACACAGATCTCCTCCACCCGGTCACCCTACGTGGACCCGTTCTGGCGCGTCCCGCACAGCCACCGGGGTGGTGGTGGCATCAGCGGTCCAGCTGGGCCAGGTAGTGCCGCGAGGCCGTGTAGGCCCGGCTGATCCGCCGCCCCACCGCCGCCGTGTCCCGGTACGCCCACGGCGAGTCCTCCCGGGGCTGGATACCTCCGGTCGGCAGCACATGCACCTGGACCCCGTCGGGCACGGCGGCCAGCTCGCGGGCAATCCGGTGCCGGCGGGCGATCTCAAGCGCGACCTGGGAGATCTCCCAGGGCCGCCGTGGTGGGCTGAGCTCGCGTTCGATTCGCCCCACCTGAAGCACGAAGATCCGGGTGGCTCCAGCCGCCACCGCCTCGCCGACCGGGATCGGGTTGACCACACCGCCGTCGATGTAGTGCTGGCCGTCGATCTGGGCTGGGGGGAGAAGACCCGGCACGGAGGCGCTGGCGAGGACGGCCGGTACCACCGGCCCGGTGTCGAACCAGTGCTCGGCGGCCCGCTCGATGTTCGCCGCGCAGCAGCGGAAGGGCACCCGCAGGTCCGCGAAGGTGGTGTCGGCGCCGAGTTCCCGCTCCAACAGTGTGCGCAGTGGCCGCGGCGAGTGCAGATGGGTACGCGCGGCGAACCGGCGTAGCTGCCGGGCCACCGAGTCGCCGTACACCTCGCTCGCCTCGGGGGAGGCCCAGAGCCGGATCAACCGGTCGGTAACCGCAGTGGACGGATCGGCGGCCACCAGCACTCCGTTGACCGCACCAATCGAGGTGCCGAACACCAGGTCGGGTCGAATTTCGGCGCGGAACAGAGCACGCAGCATGCCGACCTCGACCGCACCGAGAACGCCGCCGCCACCGAGCACGAACGCCACCGGACCCCCAGCCATAGCTGCCATCCTGGCATGGGCTACGCCGCCGCCCTCAGCGGAACGTGGTGGGGGCGGGTTCGCGCGCGGGGACCACCGCCGAGACGAACCGCTGCAGCACCGCCTCGTAGCCGTCAACCAGCCGGGCGGTGGAGAAGTGCTCCGCCACATGCGCGACGCAGACCGCCGGGTCCAGGCCGCCCGCCATCCGCAGCGCCCCCGGCAACTCGTCCCCGCTCTCGCAGATCAGACCGGTTCGGCCCGGCACGATCAACTCCGGCACGGCACCTCGACGTAGCGCCACCACCGGCGTCCCGGTGGCCATCGCCTCCAGCATGACGACGCCGAACGGCTCCTCCCACTGGATCGGCAGCACCAGACAGCGGGCGTCGAGCAGCAGACGGAACGAGTCCCGCCGGTCGGCGTCGAGGATGACGGTGACATCAGCGCCGAGCATCGGCCGGACCACCTCGTCGAAGTAGCGACGTTCGGCCGGTTCGTTGCACTTGCCGGCGAGGATCAGTGGCAGGCCGGCCGCTCGGCAGGCACGGATGGCGAGGTCGGGTCCCTTGTCCGGACTGAACCGGGCCAGCCAGAGCACCGGCCCCCGACCCGGCGTCAGCTTGTGCGGGATATCTTCGATGTCCAGCCCGTTGTGCACGGTGGCTACCCAGGGCAGCCGCGGGTTGAGCCGCCGTTGGGCGTGGGAGATGGCCACCAGACCGACACCTCGGTCGATATCCCCAAGAATGGTGCCGTACTCCCCGATCGGGTTGCCGTGCACGGTGGCGACGGTGGGCACGGACCGGCGTCCGGCCAACAGGGGGCCGATCGTGGTGTGGTCGTGGACCACATCGAAATGTTCCGGAGTGACGAACTGATTCACCTGAACGAGGTGGGCCAGCTCGGGCAGTGCCTCACCCATCCGGTGAAACTTCAGCTCGGCGTCGGTCGAGACGTAGCGGGCGGTGGTCCCGGTCTGCTCACCCGCCCCGAAGAGGGTCACCGGGTGGCCCCGGGCGGTGAGCCCGTCCACGAGGCCAGCGACGACCTGCTCCAGGCCGCCGTAGCCGGCTGGCGGCACCGACAGCCACGGCGGGATCACCATCGCGATCCGTAGTGGCCGCCCGGCCACGCTGCCGTCCCCGCGGTTGCGCGCCACGAGTCCCCCTCCGGGGCCGCCGGTGAGCACCGCCATGCCCGCCCCCAGCACGGCTGCCAGTCGGGGGCGGATTCCCGGTAGCCACCCAACTAAACCGGACAAGCCGGGCGCATCCTCGCTGCTCCGGCCGGCCCTGGTTCGCCCGCCGACGCCGGCAGCCGAGGTGACGGTGGTTCACCCCACCAGCGGGGTGAACCACCGTCCCCAACGGACGCGGCGGGTGGTGGAGCCAACCCCCTTGGCTCCACCACCCGCCGCTGGAGGGAGGAGGAAAGTCCCGATCGCAGTGACGCCCTGGGTGGGCATCACTTCTTAGGACGCTTCGGCGAGCGTCACGGTTGCCGTCGCTTCAACATTGTTTCGCTTGTAGGTCACATCCACCCGGTCGCCCACCTTCCCGGCCTGGACCACGGCGACCAGATCTTCGGAGTCGCTGATCACCTTCTCGCCGAACCGGATGATGACGTCGCCCTGCTGGAAGCCCGCCCGCTCGGCAGCGCTGCCGGGGAGGACCTCGGCCACCAGGGCGCCGCCGCCCTCCGCGGCTTTGACGCTGACGCCGAGGGTGGGGTGGCTGACCTTCTCGCCCCGTTGCAGCGGCTCGGCGACATCCTTTGCCTTGTTGCTGGGGATGGCGAAGCCGACCCCGATGTTGCCGGTGCTGCCTTGGCCGCTGGTGGCGATCGCGGTGTTGATCCCGATCACCTCACCTCGGGTGTTGACCAGCGCCCCACCGGAGTTACCCGGATTGATCGGCGCGTCGGTCTGCAACAGCCCCGAGATCGAGGTGACTCCCGCCGCCGGGTCCTGCTCCGAACCGCCGGCCTGGATGGTGCGGTCCCGTGCGCTGAGGATGCCGGCGGTCACCGACCCCTGCAGGCCCAGTGGGCTACCGAGGGCGAGGACCTGATCGCCGACCTGCATCGCGTCGCTGTCGCCGAACTCCGCCGGCCTCAGGTCGCTGACCCCGGCGGCCTTCACCACCGCCAGGTCGGTCTTGGGGTCGGTGCCTTTGATCTGCGCCGACACCGTCTCGCCGTCGGCGAAGGTCACCAGCACGGTGCCGCCGCTAGCGGTGGCGATCACGTGGTTGTTGGTCAGCACGTATCCGTCGGCGGTGAGGATCACGCCCGAGCCCCCGCCAGTGTCAGTGCCGATCGACACCACGCTGGGCTGCACCGCGGCAGCGATCCCCGGCAGGTCGGCGCTGTCGATGATCGGGGCCGCAGAGTAGGTGCGCGTGACGCCGGAACTGTCACTCAGGGCAAGTGCGAGTGCACCGCCGGCGACACCAGAGCCGAACATCAGGGCGAGCACCGCGACGCCCGCACCGATGAACTTCGCGGCCCGGCTGCCCGGATTCGGAGCGGTTCGCGGTGCCACCCACGGTGGTGTGGGCTGCCCGGGCAACTGCGCTGGTTGACCCGGGTAGAACGGGGCTCCGTACCCGCCCGGCTGCCCCCCGCTCCACGCGGCGGACTGCGGCCCGTACCAGGGAGTGCCGGGGTGTTGTGGCGAGTAGCCGGGTGGATAGGGGTGCCCACCGGGCGGCCCGGTGACGGGCGCGGCACCGAGCGGGGGGTCGAGCGGCACCGCGGGGTCGGCCGACAGCGGGGTGTCCGGGGCCGGGGACGGCAACACCTCCGTACGGTCGGCCGGGGCGTCGGCGGGCAGCGCGGCGTCCCGGTCCGCACCGGGGGTAGCGGCCGAAGAGTCGGACTGGGTGCCCTCGAGGCGGGACAGATCGACAGTGGGGTGCGGCGCCTCGGCCTCCCCGGGGGTCTGCCGACGCTGCGGGTCGGACTCGTAGTCGGTCATGGAACCACCTTCTCCGCTACCACTTCGATCAGCCTGAAACCCAGCTGTGGATTGGCTGAAATTACACCTCGTCACCGGTCGGCGCCGGCGCCAGGGGCAGCCGGACCCGGAACGTCGCGCCTCCGCCCGGAGTCTGCGCCACCTCCACCGTGCCCTGGTGGGCGGCGACCAGCGCGGCGACGATCGCCAGGCCCAGCCCGGTCCCGGTGTTGCCACCGGCCCGGCGGGTCCGGGCCGCGTCCGCCCGGTAGAAGCGCTCGAACACCCGCTCGGCCTGCTCACCGGAGAGCCCCGGCCCGGTGTCGGCGACCTCCACCACCGCCAGCGCACCGGGCTCGGACCGCAGCCGTAGCGTCACCGACGCCCCCGGTGGGGTGTGCGTCAGGGCGTTGGTCATCAGGTTGCCGATCACCTGCCGCAGTCGCGCGTCGTCGCCGTACACCACCAGTGGCCCGGAGCCCGCGACGATGTCCAGGTCGATCCGCCGGTCCGGGGCCACCGCCCGGGCCGCCGCCACCGCGTCGGCGGCCAGCACCGGCAGCTCGACCGGGGCCGGCGACAGCGGACGCTCCCGGTCCAGCCGGGCGAGCAGCAGCAGATCCTCCACCAGCAGCCCCATCCGGGCCGCCTCGTCCTCGATCCGACGCAGCAGGTCGCCGGTCTGCTCAGGATCCCGCGCAGCGCCCTGCCGGTACAGCTCGGCGAAGCCCCGGATGGTCGTCAGTGGGGTACGCAGCTCATGCGAGGCGTCCGCGACGAACTGCCGCATCCGCTCCTCAGAGCTCCGCGCACGGGCCTCGGACGCCTGCGCGTGCGCGGCGGCGTCCCGAGCGGTGGTTTCGGCGGCGCGGGCGGCGGTCTCCGAGGCGGCGCGGGCGGTGAAGGCCGCCTCGATCTGGGTGAGCATCATGTTGAGCGCCCGGGACAGCCGCCCCAGCTCCGAGGTCGGCTGGGGGTTACCCGCCTCGGGATCCGGCACCCGGCGGGTCAGGTCGCCGCCGGCGATCGCGGCGGCGGTCTGCTCGATCTCGTCGAGGGGCTTCAGGCTGGCGCGGACGATGCCCGCGCCGATCGAGGCGAGCAGGAGCAACACCGACGTGCCCACCAGCAGGTCGATCCAGACCAGCCGCTTGACGGCCTGATCCACCTCGGTCAGGTGCTGCCCGACGGCCAGCCACTCTCCGGTCGGCAGTTCCGTGTAGAGCATTCGCCAGTGCACATCGCTGCCCTCGGCGCGGACAGTGAACGGCTCGTCAGCCAGGTGCCGAAGCGCCGCGACGTCCGCCGACACCGGGGGCAGGTCCCGATCCTCGAACCGGTTTTCGTCGTACCACCCCACGCCGTTCGGCCCGGTTCTGGCACTTATTACGACGATCAGATAGTCCGTCGGAAAGACAGGCATACGATCGGACATGTTGAACTCGCCGGACGGTAACCGAGAAGAGTCGAAGTTTTGGGTCGTGACCCTCAACCCCCCGTCCACCTGGTCGATGAGGTAGCTCCGGAGGAAAACCGTGGTCAACGTGCTGATCACCAGGAGCGCGACCGCCACCAGGGTGAGGACCGCGGCGATCAGCTTGACCCGGAGCGGGATCCGGCGCAGCCCGGCCTTCGCCTGTGCGACGGCGTTCACGCTGCCGGCTTGCGGAGCACGTACCCGACCCCGCGAAGAGTGTGGATCAACCGGGGCTGGGTGTTGTCGACCTTGCGCCGAAGATACGATATGTACGACTCAACGATGTTGTCGTCGCCCCGGAAGTCGTAGTTCCAGACGTGATCGAGGATCTGCGCCTTGGAGAGCACCCGGTTGGCGTTCAGCATCAGGTAACGCAGCAGCTTGAACTCCGTCGGGGAGAGCTGCACCCGCTGCCCCGCCCGGTGCACCTCGTGGGCCTCCTCGTCGAGTTCGAGATCGGCGAAGGTGAGCCGGGCCGGGGCCTGCTCACCGCTGACGCTGCGACGCAGTACCGCCCGGATCCGGGCGGTCAACTCCTCCAGGCTGAACGGCTTGGTCACGTAGTCGTCGCCACCCAGGGTCAGGCCGCGGATCTTGTCGTCGGTGGCGTCCCGCGCGGTCAGGAAGACGACCGGGGTACGGGTGCCTCCCTCGCGCAGCAACCGGATGACCTCGAACCCGTCCAGGTCCGGCAGCATGATGTCCAACACGACCAGATCGGGGCGGTGCGTCTTCGCCGTGCTCAGGGCGGCGCTACCGCTGGTCGCAGTCGCCACGTCGAAACCAGCGAAGCGCAGGCTCGCGGAGAGCAGCTCGAGAATGTTCGGGTCGTCCTCGACGACGAGCAGTCGGGCCTCGGTCTGGGTAGCCGCCATGCGGCCATCATCCGCGCCCCGGCTGCGACGCACCTGGGTGGTTCCTGAAAAAACCCTGTGAAGGAGGGAGGATCCGGCCGCCCCTGGGCAGCTGCGGCAGGACCGTGGGAGGCTGCCCGGCGGCCCCGGCGACCGGGCCGGCGCCGACCGGAGGAGGACTGCGTGATCATCGACTCGCGGCACAACGGCCCGGCGGGCTCGGGAAACGGCGGGTGGAGCGCGGGTACATTCGCGGTGGCCGCCCGGAACGCTCCGCTACCGACGCCCGGCAGTCGGCACCCCCGAGCCGACGCGGACCCGGTAGAGGTGACCCTGCGCCGGCCGCCGCCACTGGAGACGCCGTTGACCCTCGACGCGGGCGAGGTCCGCGACCCAGCCGGCCACCTCGTCGCCGAGATCGCGACGGTTGCCGCCTTCGACCCGATGGCGGAACCGGTGGATCTGGCGACCGCCCGGGCTGCCGCAGCCGACTACCCCGGGCTGGTCAACCACCCGTTTCCCAGCTGCTTCGTGTGTGGCCCGGAGCATGCCGACGGGCTGCGGATCTTCCCCGGTCCGCTCTCCGCGGGGCACACCGCCGCCCCGTTCCGGGTTCCAGCGGGAGCGGACGTGGTCACCACCTGGGCGGCGCTGGACTGCCCCGGGGGCTGGTCGGTGATCGCCCCCGGCCGGCCATACCTGCTGGGTCGGATCTCCGCGGTCGTGCTGGCCGCACCGCGCCCTGGCGACGAGTGCGTGGTCACCGGGGTGCTGACCCGTGCCCAGGGCCGCAAAGCCGAGGTGCACAGCAGCTTGTTCGCCCCGGACGGCAGCCTTCTGGGCTACGCCCGCGCCACCTGGATAGCGGGGTAGCCGACCGGCATCGGTCGGGGCAGAATCCCAGGCCGCGGTGAGTTTGCGCCGCGCGGTCAAACTGGCGATGGTAAGCCCGACACAACCTGGGAGAAGAATGACGGACGGACGGTCGAGCCCCGACACCACCGGTGAGATCCTGGTCTCCGGGCTGACAAAGATCTACGGCAGCGTTCGCGCGGTCAACGGCCTCTCCTTCCGGGTGGAGCCGGGTCGGGTCACCGGGTTCCTGGGCCCGAACGGTGCCGGCAAGACCACCACCCTGCGCATGCTGCTGAGCCTGGTCACGCCGACAGCCGGCCGGGCGACCATCGACGGGCAACGGTATGCCAACCTGACCGACCCGCTGCGGCACGTCGGCGCGGTGCTGGAGGCGTCCAGCGCGCACCGGGGGCGCACCGGGATCAACCATTTGCGGATGATCTGCACCGCCGCCGGGCTGCCCCGCTCCCGGGCTGACGAGGTGCTGGCCCAGGTCGGTCTGGCGCCAGCGGGCCGGCGCAGGTTCAAGGGCTACTCGCTGGGCATGAAGCAGCGCCTGGGCATCGCCGCGGCGATGCTCGGCGACCCCCGGGTGCTGATTCTGGACGAGCCGGCCAACGGGCTCGACCCGGAGGGCATCCGGTGGATGCGCGGCTTCCTGAAGAGCCTGGCCGCCGAGGGGCGCACCGTGCTGGTCTCCAGCCACCTGCTGTCGGAGATGCAGCTCCTAGCGGACGATGTCGTCATCATCGCGGCCGGCCAACTGGTCCGGCAGGGTCCAGTGGATCAGGTCATCGGCTCGATGGCGCAGACCGCCCGGGTCCGGGTGCGCACCCCGCAGGCCGAGACGCTGCGCGCCGCGCTGGAGCAGGCGTCGGCGACGGTGGAGGTGGACGACCGGGGAGCGCTGCTGGTCGTCGGTGCGGACGGGCCGACGGTCGGCCGGGCCGCCCTGGCCGCCGGCGTGGAACTACACGAACTCGCCACCGAACGCCCCGACCTGGAGGGCGTCTTCCTGGAGCTGACGGCCGGAAGGGCAGGCATCCGATGAGCAACCTGATCCGAGCCGAGCTGTTCAAGGTCCGTACGACCAAGACGTGGTGGATCATGGCTCTGATCTACCTGCCACTGTGGGGCATCGCGTTGCTGGTCAACTGGGGGCAGACCGAGTTTCTCGCCCAGGACCGCCGCGACGGCATGCCGGCGGAAGAGGCCGAGTTGGTGGGGGCGGTGTCCCAGCCGGATGCGCTGGCGGCCAATCTTTACACCAACGGCCAGTTCCTCGGTCTGCTGATGGTGATGCTGCTCGGCATCATCGTGGTGACCGGTGAGTTCTTCCACCAGACCGTGACCACCACCTTCCTGACCACTCCGCGGCGGAGCGCGGTCGTCCTGGCCAAGCTCGCCGCGACCGCCTGCCTGGCGCTGATTTTCTGGCTGGGGACGACCGGGGCGAACCTGCTCGCCGGACCAGCGATCCTGGAGCAGGTCGGGGTGGGCGCCCAGTGGGGCGGCGCCGTCTGGGAGGCCGTTGCCCTCAACGGGCTGGCCTACCTGCTCTGGGCGTTCTTCGGGGTTGGTCTGGGGACGCTCATCCGCAGCCAGATCGGCGCCTCTGTCACCGGGATTCTGCTGTATCTGGGGGGCACGGCCGGGGCACTGACCGTGCTCACCATGGCGGCGAACAAATTCGGCGACTGGATCAACAACCTGCAGGTGCTGGTGCCGTCGCTGGCCTCCGCGCTCATGATCACCGGTGTCGACATTCCAGGGGAGCCGCCGCGCTGGGCCGGCGCCGCCGTACTCATCGGCTATGGGCTGGTCTCCGGGCTGATCGGCATCCTCATCATGCGTCGGCGGGACATCTCCTGACGGAACCATCAGGTGGGCGGCGTACCTGCTCTTCGGGCAGGTACGCCCGTCCGCGGCCAACGGGCTCGGGCCGGGTTACCAGGAGCTGGCGGGAGGCACCCCGACTGGCGAACTTCTGGCATTTTCTGTGAAACCCCCCACGGAGCCGAGTCGGCAACTCCTATCGGTTTGGTACGGCGTAGCCTGGAACCTGACTCGTGTGTCCGGGGGCCCCCGGCGTTCGGCGTAACCCACAAACTTGCGTGAAAGAGGCGATTACCGGCCGTGTCGACCCAGCAGACCTCGCAGGAGAACCCACTGGCGGGTTTCGGCCCGAACGAGTGGATCGTCGAAGAGATGTACCAGCGGTTCCTCACCGACCCCACCAGCGTCGACCCGGCCTGGCACGACTTCTTCGCCGACTACCGGCCCACCCCGGGCCCGGGAGAGACGCGGGATGGCGAACCGGTCGCGAAGCCGGAGCCCGACGGTCGGCCGGCGTCCTCGGCCGCACCGCCCGCTGCCACCCCGGAGCGCAAGTCCGGGTCGACCAAGGCCGCTCCCAGCAGGCCCGCTCCCAGTAAGCCCGCCGCCGCCAAGCCGGCCGCCACGAAGCCGGCCGCCACGAAGCCGGCCGCCGCCAAGCCGGCCGCCGCACCCACCTCGTCCGGCCCGCAGACCGCACCGCTACGCGGGGTCGCCGCCAAGATCGTCCAGAACATGGACGCCTCGTTGAGCGTGCCGACCGCGACCAGCGTGCGCGCCGTTCCGGCCAAGCTGCTGGTGGACAACCGCATCGTGATCAACAACCATCTCGCCCGGGGCCGCGGCGGGAAGGTCAGCTTCACCCACCTGGTCGGGTACGCGCTGGTCCGCGCGCTGGCGATGCACCCGGAGATGAACAACTCCTTCGCCGTCGTGGACGGCAAACCGGCGCTGGTCCGCCCCGAGCACATCAACCTCGGAATCGCGATCGACCTGGTCAAGCCGGACGGCAGCCGCAACCTGGTGGTGCCCTCCATCAAGGCCTGCGAGCAGCTGGACTTCCGCCAGTTCTGGCAGGCGTACGAGGACGTGGTCCGGCGGGCTCGGAAGAACGAGCTGACCATGGAGGACCACGGCGGCACCACCATCTCGCTGACCAACCCCGGCGGCATCGGCACCGTGCACTCGATGCCACGACTCATGACCGGCCAGAGCGCGATCATCGGGGTCGGCGCGATGGAGTACCCGGCGCCGTACCAGGGCATGAGCGAGGGCACCCTCGCCGAGTTGGCGGTCAGTAAGGTCATCACGCTGACCAGCACCTACGACCACCGGATCATCCAGGGCGCGCAGTCCGGCGAGTTCCTCAAGGTGATGCATGAGGTGCTCCTCGGCGAGCACGGCTTCTACGACGAGATCTTCACCTCGCTCCGCATCCCGTACGAGCCGGTGCGCTGGATGCGCGACGTCGCGATCGACGGCGAGGGGCAGATCAACAAGACTGCCCGGGTCCACGAGCTGATCCACGCCTACCGGGTGCGGGGCCATCTGATGGCCGACACCGACCCGCTGGAGTTCAAGATCCGCAAGCACCCGGACCTGGACGTCCTCCAGCACGGGCTCACCCTCTGGGATCTGGACCGCCAGTTCCCGGTGAACGGGTTCGCCAACCGGCAGCGGATGAAGTTGCGCAGTGTCCTCGGCGTACTCCGGGACACCTACTGCCGCCGGGTCGGCATCGAGTACATGCACATCCAGGACCCGGAGGAGCGGCGCTGGATCCAGCAGCGGGTCGAGCGCAAGTACGAGAAGCCGGCGGTCAACGAGCAGAAGCACGTCCTCAACCGACTGAACGCCGCGGAGGCCTTCGAAACCTTCCTGCAGACCAAGTACGTCGGCCAGAAGCGCTTCTCATTGGAGGGGGGCGAGTCGCTGATTCCGCTGCTCGGCGAGGTGTTGGAGGCATCTGCCGAAGGTGGGCTGGACGAGGTCGTCATCGGCATGGCGCACCGGGGCCGGCTGAACGTGTTGGCCAACATCGTCGGCAAGCCGTACGAGAAGATCTTCTCCGAGTTCGAGGGACACCTGGACCCGCGCTCCACGCAGGGCTCCGGCGACGTGAAGTACCACCTCGGGCAGAACGGCAAGTTCACCACCCCGGACGGCGAGCACTCGGTCAAGGTCTCGGTGGTGGCGAACCCGTCGCACCTGGAGGCCGTCGACCCGGTGCTGGAGGGCATCGTCCGGGCCAAGCAGGACCGGATCGACCTCAAGCTGGAGGGCTACACCGTACTGCCGCTGGCGGTGCACGGGGATGCGGCCTTCGCCGGTCAGGGAGTCGTCGCCGAGACGCTGAACCTGTCCCAGCTCCGTGGCTACCGCACCGGCGGCACGGTGCACGTGGTGGTCAACAACCAGGTCGGCTTCACCACCGCACCGGAGTACAGCCGCTCCAGCCTCTACAGCACCGACGTGGCCCGGATGATCCAGGCGCCGATCTTCCACGTCAACGGTGACGACCCGGAGGCCGTGGTGCGCGTCGCCCAGCTGGCCTTCGAGTACCGGCAGACGTTCAACAAGGATGTCGTCATCGACCTGGTCTGCTACCGGCGCCGCGGGCACAACGAGGGCGACGACCCATCAATGTCGAACCCGGAGATGTACCGGATCATCGACTCGAAGCGATCGGTTCGCAAGCTCTACACCGAGGAGCTGATCGGGCGGGGCGACATCACCGTGGAGGACGCGGAGGAGCTGCTGCGCGACTACCAGGCGCAGCTGGAGCGGGTCTTCAAGGCCACCCGGGACGCCGCCACCGCACCCCGTCAGCTCAGCCGCCCGCAGCGCAAGGACGAACCCGAGCCACCGGTGGAGACCGCCACCGACGCCGATGTGATCCGGACGATCGGCGAGGCGCACCTCAACCTGCCGGCGGCATTCACCCCGCACAAGCGGATCCAGCAGCTGCTCGACCGGCGGGCCAAGATGGCCAGCGAGGGCAACATCGACTGGGGCTTCGGCGAGATCATCGCCTTCGGCGCGTTGCTGCACGACGGGGTCACCATCCGGCTCGCCGGGCAGGACTCGCGCCGCGGCACCTTCGTGCAGCGGCACGCCTCCGTCGTTGACGCCGAGACCGGCGACGACCACCTGCCCCTGGAGGCACTCACCGTCGGCGGTGAGCGGTCCCGGTTCTTCGTGCACGACTCGCTCCTGTCCGAGTACGCGGCGATGGGCTTCGAATACGGCTACTCGGTGGAGAACGTCAACGCGCTGGTCTGCTGGGAGGCCCAGTTCGGTGACTTCGTCAACGGGGCCCAGTCGGTGATCGACGAGTTCATCTCCTCCGGCGAGGTGAAGTGGGGTCAGCGCTCCGCGGTCACGCTGCTGCTGCCGCACGGCCACGAGGGCCAGGGCCCGGACCACACCTCCGGCCGCCCGGAACGGTTCCTCCAGCTCTGCGCCGAGGACAACATGCGGGTGGCGATCCCGACGACCCCGGCGAACTACTTCCACCTGCTGCGTCGCCAGGCCCTGTCGCCGAAGCGCAAGCCCCTCATCGTCTTCACGCCGAAGTCCCTGCTGCGGCACCGGCTCTGCGTCTCGCAGGTCGAGGACTTCACCAACGGCACCTTCCAGCCGGTGCTGCCCGACGGGGGCGCCCCCGCCCCGGAGCAGGTGCAGCGGGTGTTGCTCTGCTCGGGCAAGGTCTACTACGACCTGTTCCAGGCCCGGCAGGATCGCGGTATCACCGACACCGCGATCATCCGGGTCGAGCAGCTCTACCCGATGCCGATCGAGGAGATTCGGGCCGCGCTCGCGGCGTACCCGAACGCGGAGGACTTCGCCTGGGTCCAGGAGGAGCCGGCCAACCAGGGCGCCTGGTCGTTCGTCGCGCTCAACATGCTGGAACACCTGGACGGGGTACGGCTGCGCCGCATCTCCCGCCCAGCGGCCGCCGCCCCGGCGGTCGGCTCGGCCAAGATGCACGACGTCGAGCTCTCCGCCCTGCTCGACGCCGCACTCCCCCGCCCGTAGGCACCACCCAACCCGTACCTGTGTGTGGGGGGCCGGGACAACCGTCCCGGCCCCCCACATCACGACGTGACCGAGGAACGCATGTACTTCACCGACCGAGGGATCGAGGAACTGACCGAGCGCCGCGGCGACGAGCAGGTCAGCATCGAGTGGCTCGCCGAGCGCCTACGCGACTTCGTCGACCAGAACCCCGAATTCGAGACCCCGATCGAGCGCTTCGCCACCTACCTGGCTCGGCTGGACGACGAGGATGACGAGTAGGACCGCGAACTCCCGCGGGACGAACACTCGGCCCCCCGGGCCGGATGACCGGGCCGAAGGACCCGGGCGGACAGCCCACCGAGCTCCTAGAGTGGATCTCGTGGCGCGAAGTGTGTATCTGACCAGCGTGAGTTCCGGTGGCGGCAAGTCCACCGTCGCCCTGGGACTGGCGGAGCTGTTGTCCCGACAGGTTGGCCGAGTCGGAATCTTCCGACCGTTGGTCCGAGGCGACCAGCCGGACCCGATCCTCACCCTACTGAGCGAACGGTATCGGGTCGACCTGCCGATCGAGGACCTCACCGGCACCACCTACACCGAGGCCACCGGGATGGTCGCCGAAGGCCGGCGGGAGCAGCTCGTCTCCCGCATCGTCGAGCGGTACCGCGCGGTCGAGCGGCAGTTCCCGGCAGTGGTCGTGGTGGGCAGCGACTTCGCCGACGACGGCGACGGCGCCGGCCCCCGGGAACTGGCCTTCAATGCCCGGCTCGCGACCGAGTTCGGCAGCGTCGTGGTCCCCGTGGTGGACGGGTACGAGCAGGAGATCGCGACCATCGCGGCGGCGGCCCGGGGGGCGTACCACGACCTGGCGGACCTCGGCGCGACGGTGCTGGCGGTCGTCGCGAACCGGGTGACCGGTCCGCTCACCCTGCCCGAGCTGCCGGTGCCCGCGTACCTGATCCCCGAGGTGCCCAGCGTGTCGGCGCCGACCGTTGCCGAGGTGGCGACGGCGCTCGGCGCCACCCAGCTCGGCGGGGACGACGCCACGCTCAGCCGCGACGTACTCGACTATGTCGTCGGCGCGGCCCACGTGCCCACGCTGCTCGACCACCTGACCGAAGGCGCCCTGGTGATCATGCCGGGGGATCGGGACGATCTCCTGGTCGCCACCAACGCCGCGCACGTCGCGGGACAGGTCGCGCTCTCCGGGCTGATCCTCACCCTCGGTGAAACGCCCGATCCGCGCACCATGCGGCTGGTCGAGCGGCTCCGGCCGGGCCTGGCCGTGCTCTCCGTGTCCAGCGACAGCTACGACACGGTGGCCGCCTGCAACCGGATCGAGGGCCGGCTGAGCGCCGGCAACCCGCGCAAGGTGGAGGCCGCGTTGGGCGCCTTCGAACGCTGCGTGGACACCGACGACCTGTCCCGTCGACTGCGGGTCACCCGTTCGCAGCGGGTCACCCCGCTGATGTTCGAGTACGACCTGATCGACCGGGCCCGGGCACAGCGCCGGCATGTGGTGCTGCCGGAGGGGACCGAGGAGCGGATCCTGCGGGCAGCCGAAATCCTGCTACGCCGGGATGTGGTCGAGCTGACCCTGCTCGGCCGGCCCGACGATATCGCCCGGCGGACCCGGGAGTTGGGCGTCGACATCGTCGGCGCACGGGTGATCGATCCCTTCACCAGTGAGTGGCGCGACGAGTTCGCCGACGGGTACGCCCGGCTCCGCGCCCACCGGGGCGTCACCCCGGACCTCGCCCACGACATCGTGCCCCAGCCGAACTACTTCGGCACGATGATGGTGTGGGCCGGGTACGCCGACGGCATGGTCTCCGGCGCCACCCACACCACCGCCGCCACCATCCGCCCCGCCTTCGAGATCATCCGCAACCTGCCCGGCGTCTCCATCGCCTCCAGCGTCTTCTTCATGCTGCTCGCCGACCGGGTGCTCGTCTACGGCGACTGCGCGGTCAATCCCGACCCGGACGCCACGCAGCTCGCCGACATCGCGATCTCGTCCGCCGACACCGCCGTTCGGTTCGGCATCGAGCCGCGGGTGGCGATGCTGTCGTACTCGACCGGCAGCTCGGGCGCCGGCGCCGACGTGGAGAAGGTCGCGGAGGCCACCCAACGGGTTCGGGAGCGCCGCCCGGACCTGCTGGTCGAGGGGCCGATCCAGTACGACGCGGCGATCGACCCGACGGTGGCGGCGACGAAGCTGCCCGGCAGCACGGTCGCCGGCCGGGCGACGGTTTTCGTCTTCCCGGATCTGAACACGGGCAACAACACGTACAAGGCGGTGCAGCGGTCTGCCCGAGCGGTCGCGGTCGGGCCGGTCATGCAGGGGCTCCGCCGGCCGGTGAACGACCTTTCCCGGGGTGCGACCGTCCCGGACATCGTCAACACGGTGGCGATCACCGCGATCCAGGCCGGGGAGGCAGGCAAATGAGCCGGGTGCTGGTACTCAACTCTGGGTCGTCGTCGGTCAAGTGGCGGCTCTACGACGGCGACGACGTCCTCGACCGGGGCGCCGTCGAACGGATCGGTGAACCCGGGGGCGGGCCGGCGGACCACGGCACCGCCATCCGGGGGATCCTCACCGCACTCGACCTGACCGGGCTCGCCGCCGTTGGCCACCGCGTGGTGCACGGTGGCCGCCGCTTCGGCGAGCCGGTCCTGATCGACGACGCGGTGCTCACCGCGATCCGAGAGTTGGTGCCACTCGCCCCGCTACACAACCCGGCCAACCTGGCCGGCATCGAGGTCGCCCGGGCGGCGCTGCCCGGTGTCCCCCAGGTCGCCGTCTTCGACACCGCGTTCCACACCACGCTGCCCGATTCCGCCGCCACCTACGCGATCGACCGGGCGACAGCCGACCGGTACGGCATCCGGCGGTACGGCTTCCACGGCACCTCCCACGCGTACGTCTCCCGGCGTACGGCGGAGCTGCTGGGTCGTCCGTACGCCGACACCAACACCATCACCCTGCACCTGGGCAACGGCGCGAGCGCCGCCGCCGTGGCCGGCGGGCGCAGCGTGGCCACCTCGATGGGGATGTCCCCGCTCGAGGGGCTGGTCATGGGCACCCGGAGCGGCGACCTGGACCCGGCGGTGATCTTTCACCTGCGGCGGGAGGGTGGGCTGGGCGTCGACGAGATCGACGAGCTGCTCAACCACCGCAGCGGCCTGTACGGGCTCACCGGCGCCAATGACATGCGCGAGGTGCTCGCCCGCCGGGCGGACGGCGACCCGGCCGCCCGGCTCGCCTTCGACGTGTACTGCCGCCGGATCACCAGCTACGTCGGGGCGTACTACGCGCTGCTCGGCCGGGTGGACGCGGTGACCTTCACCGCCGGCGTCGGCGAGCACACCGCCCCGGTCCGCGCGGTGGCCCTGGCCGGACTGGAGCGCCTCGGGATCACGGTCGATCCGGAGCGCAACGCCGGCAGTGGCGACCGGGTCATCTCGCCGGACGGGGGCGAGGTGGCGGTCTTCGTCATCGGCACCGACGAGGAGCGGGAGATCGCCCGTTCCGCCCGGGAGGTGGCGGGCCGACGCTGACGTCGTTCAGGCGGTGTGGTTGACGACCACCTTGCCGAAGACGTCGCCGGAGTGCAGGCGGGCGAATGCCTCCTCGACCGCGGTGAACGGGACCACCCGGTCCACCACCGGGCGCAGCCCTCGCTCGGCGCAGAAGGCCAGCAGCGCGGCCAGCTCGTCCGGGGTGCCCATGGAGGTGCCGAGGATCTCCAGCTGCATGGCGAAGACCCGACGCAGGTTGACGGTGGGTTCGTAACCGGCGGTAGCGCCGGAGACCACGATCCGGGCCATCGGCGCGGCTGACTTCAGCGAGTGGTCGAAGGTCGCGGCACCGACTGTCTCGATCACCAGGTCCACCCGCTCCGGCAGCCGGGCGCCCGGTTCGACGGCGGTGGCGCCGAGCGCCGCGACCCGCTCCCGCTTGGCGGCGTCCCGGCTGGTCGCGTAGACCCGCTTACCCATCGCGGCGGCGAGCGCGACGGCCGCGGTGGCCACGCCTCCTCCCGCCCCCTGCACCAGCACGGCGGCGGCCTCGTCCACCCGGCCCCGCGTGGTGAGCATCCGCCAGGCGGTCAGCCAGGCGGTGGGCAGGCAGGCGGCATCGGTCGCCGCCAGGCCCGCCGGCAGCGGCAGCAGGTTCGCCCGGGGTACGGCGACCCGTTCGGCCAGCGTGCCCGGGAAGTGCTCGGAGAGGATCGAGATCCGGCGTGGATCGGCTGGGGTGGGGAGCACCGGGTAGACGACCACCGGGTTGCCGTCCGGGTCAACGCCGGCCGCGTCGCACCCCAGGATCATCGGCAGCTGCTCCGCGCGCAGTCCGACGCCGCGCAGCGACCAGAGGTCGTGGTGGTTGAGCGAGCTGGCGGTGACCTGGATGGTCACCCAGTCGTCGCCGTGGTGCGCGGGTTCCGGCCGCTCACCGACGGTGAGCGCGGCGAGCGGGTTGGCGTCGTCGAAGCGGGAGGCGAAGGCGGCACGCATGATCGGCACCGTAACAACCCGGGCGGGTGACCAGAAGGCCCGTCGGCGTGTGCGAGGCCACACGTCGGGGGTTACGCCGTCGCGCCGCCGCGCCTACCGGGTTACGCCGTCGCGCCGCGCGGCCTCCGCGACCGCCTCGGCCACCGCGGGGGCGACCCGCGGGTCCAGTGGTGACGGGACGATCGCCTCGGGCGTGAGCGAGTCGGCCACCACCCCGGCGATCGCGTCCGCCGCGGCCACCTTCATGCCATCGGTGATCCGGGTGGCCCGGGCATCCAGCGCGCCGCGGAAGACACCGGGGAAGGCGAGCACATTGTTGATCTGGTTGGGGTGGTCGCTTCGACCGGTGGCGACCACCGCGACGTGCCGGGCGGCCACCTCCGGCTGCACCTCGGGGGTGGGGTTGGCCAGGGCGAAGACGATGCCGCCCGGAGCCATGCCGGCCACTGCCGCCTCGGGGATCTGGCCACCGGAGACACCGATCAGCACATCAGCGCCGCGCAGCGCCTCGGCCACGTCGCCCCGCCGACCATCACCGTTGGTCAGCTCCACCAGCTCGGCCTTGGCGTCGGTGAGGCCTGCACGGTGCGGCCCGAGGATGCCCCGGGAATCACAGACCACTACCTGTTCCGGGTTCACGCCGCCGGCGATGAGCATCTTGGTCACCGCCACGCCGGCGGCACCCGCGCCACTGACCGCCACCCGAAGGTCGCCGAGTTTTCGGGTGAGCAGCGCCGTCGCGTTACGGAGCGCGGCGAGCACGACGACCGCGGTGCCGTGCTGGTCGTCGTGGAAGACCGGGATGTCCAGCGCCGCGTCGAGGCGCTGCTCGACCTCGAAGCAGCGCGGCGCGCTGATGTCCTCCAGGTTGATGCCGCCGAACGAGGGGGCGAGGGCCCGTACCGTCGCCACGATCTCGTCCACGTCTTGTGTGTCCAGACAGATCGGCACCGCGTCCACCCCGCCGAACTGTTTGAACAGTACGGCCTTGCCCTCCATGACCGGCAGCGCGGCGTGTGGGCCGATGTTGCCGAGCCCCAGCACGGCGGAGCCGTCGGTGACGACCGCGACGGTGTGCCCGACCCAGGTGTAGTCATCGGCTGCCCGAGGGTCGGCGGCGATGGCCGCACAGACCTGGGCCACCCCTGGGGTGTACGCCAGGGAGAGGTCTTCCCGGCTGGTCAGCGGCACGGTCGAGGCGACGGCCAGCTTGCCGCCCCGATGCAGTCGGAAGACCGGGTCCTCGGGGTCCATAGTGGACGATGACATTGGTGACTCCAGGATCTGTCGATACAGCTGGACCAACCGGTCCGGGCGCGAGGTGGGCGCTGACCGGCGGCGCGAGGCGTGGGGGTCACCCGGGACACCTGCCGAGCATAGTGCGGCGCACGCCGCCCGGATGTGAGTAGGGTCATACTCCACGGCGGCACAGCAGCCGAGGCCGCGGCCAGTAGCGCGCCACCACCCGCCCCCAGATGTCCGCTCCACCGTACGCCCGCGAGTCGTCCGTGATCAATGGATTGTCGCCCGCGAGCCACCAGCCCTGCGCGGTCGGACCGACCGCCCGCTTGACCACCAGCAGGTCGGGGCGACTCCGAAAGACCGCGACCACCACGTCACCGGCCCGGATACCGCGGTCCCCGCGGCGCACCAGTACCGCGTCCCCGTGCCGCAGGGTCGGCGCCATGGAAGGACCCGTCACCAGAACGGCGGAGAGCCACCACCGGGCGCGCGGCACCGGGCACGGCGGGGGCGGGGGCATGCCGTTCACCTCCACCAGGTACGGCCTCCAAGTAATGTCGTGCTCGATCATCGCAAACTTCCCAGGAGGCTCCTGATGCGACTTCCACGCATCCTCACCCCCCGAGTGACCGCCAGCGCCCACTGCGACCTGCCCTGCGGCGTCTACGACCCGGCGCAGGCCCGGATCGAGGCCGAGTCGGTGAAAATGATCTGCGAGAAGTACCAGGCCAACACCGACCCGGAGTTCCGCACCCGGGCTATCCTGATCAAGGAGCAGCGGGCCGAGCTGGTGAAGCACCACCTGTGGGTGCTGTGGACCGACTACTTCAAGCCGGCCCACTTCGAGAAGTACCCGCACCTGCACCAGCTCTTCAACGAGGCCACCAAGCTGGCCGGCGCGACCGGCGCCAAGGGCGCGACCGACCCGGCGAAGGCCGACGAGTTGCTGCAGAAGATCGACGAGATCTCGAAGATCTTCTGGGAGACCAAGAAGGCGTAGGTGAAGCGGCACGGCGAGGGCCGGCGCGTCCGCGGAGGCGCCGGCCCTCGCCGTGGTAGTTGAGTCGGGGCCACCGGGTAGAGTTCCCTGACGGGCCGCCATCCCCGATCCGGGTAGCGGGCGTCCCGGGGGGATGATGCGTGACTCCGACGACCAGCCAACCCGCCAGCGACGACGTGGTGCACCTGACCGTGCCCGCGGACGGCGGCTATCTGAGCGTGCTCCGCACGGCCACGGCCGGGCTCGCGGCCCGGCTGCAGTTCACCCTCGACGAGATCGAGGATCTCCGCATCGCGGTCGACGAGGCGTGCGCCATGCTGCTTTCGATCGCCACCCACCACGCCGAGCTGGAGTGCCGGTTCTCCGTAACCGACGATGCACTCGCCGTCGATGTCACGGTGCCAACCTCCCGCGGTGCGCGGCTGCCGGCCAAGTCCTCCTTTGCCTGGAAGGTGCTCACCGCACTGACCACCTCGGCCGCCGCTACCACTGACAACGACCGCGCAACCATCTCCCTGCTGACCCGTCGCGTCGCCGGCTAGGTCGAACCGGCGCGCCGCACCCGCCAGGACCGACGGCTGCCAGCACCCGCACTCGAAACGCCCTTACTCGAAGCCGAGGGCACGGGTCGTCGGGGTACTGAGCAGCAGGGCGGTGACGCCGAGGCCCAGTGCCATCAGTGGCCCGCCCAGCCAACCAAGGCCGCCCTGGATCATGAACCAGCCGATCGGCAACAGCATGAGCTGAAGCACGATCGCCGGAGCTCGGGCGCTCGCCCGGCACCGGGCGAGCGCCCGGCCCAGCGCCCAGAGCACGGCTGCCGCACCGGCGGCGAACACCGTCAACAGCAGCGCCGATGCCAGGTCGACGCTGGACGCCGTGAGGTTTGCCCAGAGCAGCCAGCCAGCGATCAGACCGACTGCGCCCGCCTCACCATGCAGCGTCAGGACGGCCCACCGGAGCGGGCCGGGTATCTGGTTGGAGGCGATCGTCACGCGACCACGATACCGATGCCGCCACGCGGTACAGTGCCGCCCATGCGGGCCGTCCTGGTGGTCAACCCCAAGGCCACCACCACCAGCGAGCGCAGCCGGGATGTCCTGGTCCGGGCGCTACGCAGTGAAGTCGACCTGTCGGTGCGCTACACCCGGCGCCGGGGGCACGCCACAACCCTGGCCCGCCAGGCGGCCGAGGAGGGCGTCGACCTGGTCGTCACACTCGGTGGCGACGGCACGGTCAACGAGGTCGTCAACGGGCTGATGTCCGCGTTGCCGACGGCGGGGCCGACCGGGAGAACGCCGGCCGAGCAGTTGCCCGCCCTGGCAACCGTGCCGGGCGGTTCGACGAACGTCTTCGCCCGCGCTCTCGGCCTACCCCGGGAGTGGCCGGACAGCACCAGCATGATCCTGGAAGGGCTGCGGCTGAACCGGCACCGCACCATCGGCCTGGGTCGGGCGGATGAGCGCTACTTCACCTTCTGCGCCGGCTTCGGGGTTGACGCCGCGGTGATCCACCGGGTGGAACGGTCCCGCCGGCGCGGAGAGGTCTCCACGCCCGGCCTGTACTTCCGATCAACTCTTGCCCAGTACTTCCTCGCCTCGGACCGCCGGCACCCCGCTATCGCCCTCCAGCGGCCGGACCAACCCACCGAGGAGCAGCTCGCCACAGTGATCGTCCAGAACACCGCACCCTGGACGTACCTCGGCGACCGGGAGGTGAACCCGAATCCGGAGGCATCGTTCGACCTCGGCCTGGACGCTTTCGCACTGCGGCAGCTCCGAGTGACCAGCACAACACGGACGATCACTCAATTCTTCGGCCGAACACCGGGTCCGCGCGGCAAACAGGTACTCCGCCTCCACGACCTGACCGAGTTCACCTTGATCGCCCGTCACCCACAGGCGTTCCAGCTCGACGGTGAGTACCTGGGCGAGCGCGAAAAAGTCGAATTCACCGCCACCCCCGCCGCAGTGCGAGTAATCTGCTAGCCCTCGGGCACTCCCCTCGGTTGATCCGGCCCGTCCGATGACGATTGGCGCCACGTTGGGGTGAGTGACGGAAATGTCAGCGAAATCAGTGCCGCCGTACTATATTGATCCCCGACTGTGGTACTCCGAGTATCCGGAGCCTCGGGCAAATCAGGACAAACTGGTTGTGGGCTTGCTCACCGCGTGAAGTTTTCCGGAGCGTCACCCTTGACATCGCGAGCGTTCGTGAAAGTATTCACAAGCGACTTGAGTTTCCGGGACATCGCCTGGATTCGCTCAGCAGAATGAGCGGTTCCAGTAGGTCGACGGAGCCAACAGCCTGCTCACGCACTGCCAGCAAGCCGGGCGCGAACCGTTACGGCCGGCGCTGCGGATGCATAAAGCAAACCATCTGCCACCCACCAGAATGAGGAGTGTTGCCGCCATGGACTGGCGTCACCATGCTGTCTGCCGCGACGAGGACCCCGAACTGTTCTTCCCGATCGGGACGTCCGGTCCGGCCCTCCTGCAGGTGGAGCAGGCCAAAGCCGTCTGCCGGCGCTGCCCGGCGACGGACCAGTGCCTGCAGTGGGCCCTCGAGTCCGGCCAGGACGCAGGCGTCTGGGGCGGGATGAGCGAGGAGGAGCGGCGCGCCGTCAAGCGTCGCGGCGGCCTCCGGGTGCTGCGCGCTCACACCGCCTGACCACCAGCCGAAAGCGGAACGCCCCGGTCAGCTCGACCACCGGGGTGTTTCGCTGCCCGGCCGGCGTCAACCAAGACCCCGCCACCAGCGGGGCGACACCACAACAGGGCCTAGTCCGACACCGCGTCAACCCGGCGAAGGACCAGCTCAACCAGCTCGGGAGCGTCGGCGAGCGGAGCCGCCACCGCCACCGCACCGGCCTGCCAGGCCGAGACGGTCACCGCGTCATGGAACAACCCGGGCGCCAGAAAATACGCGGCCACCGCCACCCGTCGCGCGCCCCGTACGCGCAGGCGGGACACCGCCACACCAGCGGCGGGCGGGGCAGCCGAGGCATAGGAAACCCGGGTCGGAACGGCCAGGGCCGCCCGCAGCGATGCCGCCACCCGCCCCACCGAGGCGCGCGCGACCGGATCCCGGGTGCCCGCAGCGGCCAGCACCAGCCCGTCATAGCCCCCCGGCTCGGCCTCGGCCAGCCGACGGCGCAGCCCGGCCAACAACGCCGGATCGGCCCCCCGGACGGCGGGACCAAGCACGTCGGTCACCCGTACCGCCAGCTCGGGAACCGTCTGCCGGACCGCCGCAACGGCCGCCGGGATGTCCACCCGCCGGTGATACGCGGCCGTCAGCAGCAGCGGCACCAACACCACCCGGGGGAAACCAGCACCAGCCAACTCCCGTAACGCCTCCGTGGGCGCGGGCCAGGTGTGGTCCAGCCAGCTCGGCACCACCCGCCGGCCAGGCCGAGCGATGGACACCGCCGCGGCCAGCGCCCGCGTCGCCGCCGCGGCCCGCGGGTCCCGACTGCCATGCGCGACCAGGAGCACCGGGTCCCCGGCGCCCCCGGTCCCGCTCAACCGTGCAGGCCGCACTCGGCCTTCTCGAACATCGCCCACCGGCCCGCCCGCGGATCCTCCCCGGCCTCCGTCCGCCGGGTACAGGGCCAGCAGCCGACCGAGTTGTAGGACCGGCCGAACAGCTCGTTGACCGGCACATCCCAGCGGGAGATGTAGGTCTCCACATCGGCCTGCGTCCACGCCACGATCGGGTTGATCTTCACCTTGCCCCGACCCGCGTCAAAGGTCACCACCGGGGTGTTCGCCCGGGACGGCGACTCGTCCCGGCGCAGCCCCGCGGCCCACGCGTCGTACCCCACCAGGGCCCGCTCCAGCGACTCCACCTTGCGCAGCTGGCAGCAGTCATCCGGGGAACGGTGGAACAGCCGCGGCCCGTACTCGCCGTCCTGCTGGCCGACGGTCAGCCGGGGTCGGATCGAACGGACATTCACCGGCATCGTGCGGGCGACCTGGTCCCGAACCTTGAGCGTCTCCGGGAAGTGCAGCCCGGTGTCCAGGAAGACCACGTCAACGCCGGGTACGACCCGAGAGAACAGGTGGACGAGCACCGCGTCCGCCATCGAACTGGTGACACAGAGCCGGTCCCCGAACGTCTCGACCGCCCACCGGGCCACCTCCAGCGCGGGGGCACCCGCCAGGTCCCGGCCAGCCTCCTCCGCCAAGGTGCGCAACTCCCGCCGGTTCGGCTCGGCGGCGGCCGGTTCACCGGCCCCGACCAGGCCGAGATCGGCCGCCCAGCGCAGACCACTCACCGGAGCACCGCCTTCGCCAACAGGCCCTGCAGCCGTACGGTGAAGACCCGGGCGCAGGTGTGGCACTCCCAACCGCCGTGCCCCGCCTCGTTCGGCCGCAGGTCCTCCTCCCCGCAGTACGGGCAGTACAGCGGCGCGGAACGGGTGTCACTCATCGCAGCTCCCCCTCGTCCGCCCGGATCGCCCAGCTCGCGAACGTCTCGCCGTCGGTACGGCCAGCCAGGTAGCGCCGAGCCAACTGCTCCACGTACTCCGGAAGCTCCGCCGCCGTGACCTTCAGGCCCCGCGGCTTGCGGCCGAACCCCGCGGCCCGGTCCCGCGCCATGCCCAGACCACCGCCGAGATGCACCTGGAAGCCCTCCACCTGGCGGCCGTCCGCGCCGACCATCAGCTGGCCGCGGAGGCCGATGTCGGCGACCTGGGTACGGGCGCACGCGTTCGGGCAGCCGTTGAGGTGAATGGTGATGTCGGCGTCGAAGTCCCGCAGCCGCTCCTCCAGCCGCGCCACCAACTCCGCGCCCCGCGCCTTGGTCTCGACGATGGCCAGCTTGCAGAACTCGAGGCCGGTGCAGGCCATGGCGCCCCGCCGCCACGCCGATGGCCGAGCCGACAGGCCGATCTCGCCCAGCGCCTCGACCAGGGACTCCGTCCGGTCCGGCGGCACGTCCAACACCAACAGCTTCTGGTACGGGGTCAGCCGGACGCGATCGCTGCCGTGCGCCTCGGCCACGTCGGCGAGCCGGGTGAGCTGGCTACCCGAGACCCGGCCGACCGTCGCAGCGACCCCGACGTAGTTACGCCCGTCGCGCTGCTCGTGCACCCCGATGTGGTCGACCTGTTGCGCCGGCAGCTCGGCCGACGGTCCGTCCAGCAGGGCCCGGCCCAGATACTCCTGCTCCAGCACCTCCCGAAACTTCGCCACCCCCCAGTCGGCGACCAGGAACTTCAGCCGGGCCCGGTGGCGCAGCCGCCGGTACCCGTAGTCGCGGAAGATGCCCACCACCCCCGCCCAGACGTCCGGCACCTCGTGCAGCGGCACCCAGACACCCAGCCGCTGGGCGAGCATCGGGTTCGTGGAGAGGCCGCCACCGACCCAGAGATCGAAGCCGGGTCCATGGTCGGGATGTACCACCCCGAGGAGAGCGATGTCGTTCGTCTCGTACGGCGTGTCCACCAGCCAGGAGATCGAGGACTTGAACTTACGGGGCAGGTTGGCGTACTGCTTGTCGCCCACGTAGCGGCGGACGATCTCGTCGATCGCCGGCGTCGGATCGATCACCTCGCCCTGGGCCACGCCGGCGACCGGGCTACCGAGCACGATCCGCGGGCAGTCCCCGCAGGCCTCGGTGGTCTGCAGGCCGACCGACTCCAGTCGGCGCCAGATCTCCGGCATGTCCTCGACCCGGATCCAGTGGTACTGGATGTTCTGCCGGTCGGTGAGATCGGCGGTGTCGCGGGCGAACTCGCGGGAGATCTCGGCCACCACCCGGAGCTGGGCCACGGAGAGCTGGCCGCCGTCGATCCGCACCCGGAGCATGAAGAACTCGTCCTCAAGCTCGTGCGGCTCCAGCACGGCGGTACGCCCACCGTCGATGCCGGCCTTGCGTTGCGTGTACAGCCCCCACCAACGGAACCGACCCCGCAGGTCCTGTGGGTCGATCGAGGCGAAGCCCTGGTGGGCGTAGATGTTCTCGATCCGGGCCCGGACGTTGAGTGGGTCGTCGTCCTTCTTGATCCGCTCGTTGGCGTTGAGCGGCTCGTGGTGACCGAGGGCCCACTGGCCCTCCCCGCGGGGGCGGCGGGGGGACCGGGCCGATTGGGGCGTCGAATCCCCGGGCCGGGCCGGGTTGCGCAGCGCCATCGTGGCGTCCTCCATTGTCTGCGGTGCCTCGTGGCCGCTGCGCCGAGCGCGGTGGCCGGCCCCGGCACGACGGGTTGGGCTGGGGCGGAGCAGCCGGCGCGGGGCGCCCGAGACAGCTGGGTCGGGCGTCGTCAGTGGGCCGGACAGATCGCGCTGCGCATGCGGCCGAAGTCGACGTGGCGACGGGCCACGAAGTAGCGAACAACGGCGGCAGCCATGACATTATGCTGCCACGACGTCACCGGAGCAGCCAAGGTTCGGGTGCGGCATCCCACATCACGGTCGGCGGTGTTCCGGTCCGGCCCCGGTCAGCCCGACGCTGTGCGAGGCTCAGCGGCATGGGCACGCGAACGGTGCCGCAGCTGCCGGTGTGGCTGCCGCCGGCGCTGCTGACGCTCGCGGTCACCCTCACCGACGTGGCCGGGGCACAGCTCTGGCGAGATGAGTTGGCGACGTGGAGCGCCGCCACCCGCCCGCTCGGCGACCTGGTCCGGCTCGCCGGCACGATCGATGCCGCTACCGGGCCGTACTACCTACTGATGCAGATCTGGGTGGCCGGAGCGGGCGATTCGGTGGCCGCCCTGCGGCTGCCGGCCGTACTCGCCATGACCGCCACCGCGGCCCTGACCGCACTCCTCGGCGCCCGGCTGTACGGCCGGTCGGCCGGACTGCTCGCCGGCCTCCTCTTCGCGGTTCTTCCCAGCACCTCCCGGTACGGGCAGGAGGCCCGCCCGTACGCGCTGGCCACCGCCCTCGCGGTCCTGGCGACGCTGCTGCTGGTCACTGCCGTGGACTCGCGGGCGACGGGACAACCGGCCCGCCGTCGGCTCCGCTGGGCCGGGTACGCCGCGGCGCTGGCCGCGCTCGGCCTGACCCACCTGGTCGCCCTCACCCTGCTCCCGGCCCACGCGGTGGTGGTGCTCGCCGCCCGGCGCCGGCACCCCGACCGACACCCCGTCGGGTCCTGGCTGCTGGCGCTCGTTCCCGTGGTGCTGTTGGTCGGTCCGCTGCTCTGGGTCGCCCACGGCCAGCACGCCCGCCAACTCGACTGGGTGGACCCGGCCCGCCCCGCCGATCTCGCCGCGTTGGCCGGCGGGGTGACGCAGAGCGGGGTGGTCGGCGGCCTGCTGGTCGGGCTCGCCGCACTCGGCGCCGCAGCGCTGGGACGGTCGGCGCTGCTGCCCGGGTTGGCCGTGCTCCTGCCGGTGTTGCTGGTCTTCGCGATCGGCGCGGTTGTCCCCCTCTGGGTACCCCGATACCTGGTCTTCGTGGTGCCGTTCGGCTGCCTGCTGGCCGGTGTCGCGCTGGCCCGGGTGCCGTTGCTACCGGCGCTGACCGTCGTGGCCCTGGCCGGGGCGCTCGGCCTGCCGGCCCAGGCGGCGCTACGGCGGACCCACGAGTGGCCCCGTTCGGCGCCGGTCGACTACGCCGGGGCGGCCCAGATCGTGGCGGCTGGGCAGCGCCCCACCGACGCGGTCGTCTACTCACCCCGGGAGGGCTGGCTCTTCCTCGACCTGGGCCTGGCCTATCACCTGGGCGACCACCGTCCCCAGGACGTGCTGCTCACCGCCAGCGCGGCCCGCCGGGGCGACCTGTGGGCGGCCGAGTGCGCCCGCCCGGCCCGGTGCCTGGCCGACGCGGACCGGGTCTGGCTGGTACTGGCCGGTCGGCACCACGACCCGCTGGCCGCCGTACCCGGCCCGAAGGGGATGGCGCTACGCGACGGGCGGATGGTCGAGCAGGTCTGGCACCCCCCTGGTCTGACCGTCGCCCTGGTACGCCGTTAGCCGGCGCCGAGCTCCCGGTGGTCACGGCCGGTTGAGGGGAAGGACGAGCAGCGCCTCGGTGCCTCCGCTGGCACTCGTCCGCAGTTCGATCGTGCCGCGCAGCTCCCCGGTGACCAGCGCCCGGACGATCTGCAGGCCGAGGCTGCCGCCGCGCTCAGCGTCGAAGCCCGGCGGCAGCCCACCACCGTTGTCGGCCACCGACACATGCAGGATCTTGCGAAACCGGTGCGTCGAGACCACCACCTCGGGGGAGAAGCCGGCGGCTCCTGACTGCTCACCAGCCTCGTCATCGGCGGGGAACCCGTGCTCGACGGCGTTCAGCAGGAGCTCGTTGAGGACCATCACCAGCGACGTGGCGAGTTCGGCGGTGAGCACGCCGAAGCTGCCCTGACGGCGCATTCGGACGGTCGACTCGGTCGCCGCCACCTCGGTCGCCGCGCTCGCCACCCGGTCCACGATCCCGTCGAACTCGACCACCTCATCGTTGGACATGGAGAGCGTCTCGTGTACCAGCGCGATCGAGGCGACCCGGCGGACCGACTCCTCCAGCGCGATCCGCGCCTCCGGCATGGCTACCCGGCGGGCCTGCAGCCGCAACAGGGCAGCGACCGTCTGGAGGTTGTTCTTCACCCGGTGATGGATCTCCCGAATGGTGGCGTCCTTGGTCATCAACGCCCGGTCCCGACGCCGGACCTCGGTGACATCGCGGACCAGCACCAGCGCGCCGATCGGCACTCCGGCGGGGATCAGCGGCAGCGCCCGGGTCAGCATGGTCGCCCCACGCGCGTTGATCTCACGGCGGGGCGGCGCCTCGCCGCGAAGCGCGGCAAGCGCCGCGTTGGCCGCGTCGGTCCCCTCCAACGGGTCGTCGGCGAGGCGCCGGTGCAGCGCCGCGAGGTCCTCCCCCACCAGGTCCGAGGCGTAGCCGACCCGCCGGTACGCCGACTGCGCGTTCGGGCTCGAATACGTCACCCTGCCACCCGCGTCCAGCCGGACCAACCCATCGCCGACGCGGGGAGCCGAGGTGGTCTCCCCCGGGTGCCGGGGCGGCGGGAAGGTGCCGTCGGCGAGCATCTGCGCCAGGTCGTCCGCCGTGGTCAGGTAGTTCAGCTCCAGCTGGCTGGGGGTCCGGGCGGTCGACAGGTTGGTGTCCCGACCGACGACGGCGATCACCTCGGCCTGCTCACCGTCGTCGGTCCGCAGCCGTACCGGGATCGCCTCGTGCCGCGCGGGCACGTCCCCGTACCAGACCGGATCGCCCTCCCGCCAGATCCGGCCTCGCCGGTAGGCGACCTCCAGGTGGTCCACCTCCGGCCCACCGGTGATGCGACCTACCTGATCATGCTGATAGGCGGTGGGCGCGGTGGTCGGTCGAACCTGGGCCACGCAGAGGAACGTTCCGTCCTCGCCCACCGGCACCCAGAGCAGCAGGTCGGCAAAGGACAGGTCAGAGAGCAGCTGCCAGTCGCCCGCGATCCGGTGCAGGTGGTCGATGTCGGCGGGACGCAGCTGGGTGTGCTCGTCGGCGAGGTCGCGCAGCGTGGACACGCCGCCCAGCCTGCCACGCCGGGGCTCACATCGTCGCGGTGACCTTCTTCAGGCCCCGGGGCGCGTCCGGGTCCTCGCCCCGGGCCAGCGCGAGCGACAGGGCCAGCCGCTGCAGCGGCAGGATGTCCAGCAGCGGCGCGTACCGCTCGTCAACCTCGGGAACGGCGATCCGCGTCGCGGTGGGCACCTCCGCCGAGCCGACCACCACCACATCGGCGCGGCGCTCGCCGAGCCGTGGCAGCACCTCCCCCATCGCCTGACCGCCGGGGCCGGACCCGACCACCGCGAGCACCGGCACGTCCGGATCGGTCATGGCGAGCGGACCGTGCAGCAGATCGGCACCGGAGAAGGCGAGCGTCGGTAGGTACGAGGTTTCCATCAGCTTCAGCGCGGCCTCGCGCGCGGTCGGGTACGCGTACCCCCGGCCGGTCGTGACCAGCTGCGCGGCGAAGCGGTAGCGGGGGGCGAGCTGGGCCGGCGTCGGATCGGCAAGGGTACGCGCGGCGAGTTCGGGCAGCGTGCTGAGGGCCGCCTGTTCGGCGGCCGGCAGCACGCCGTCACCGGCCCGGATGCCCTCCACCAGCATGAGCAGGGCGAGCAGCTCAGCCGTGTACGTCTTGGTGGCGGCCACGGCCCGTTCATGCCCGGCGGCGATGTCCACGCTCAGCTCCGCCGCCTGGGCGAGCGGCGAGTCGGGCGCATTGGTGACCGCGAGGGTGAGCGCGCCGGAGTTCCGGGCGGCCTGCAGCACCGCGGTGAGGTCCGGCGAGCCGCCGCTCTGGCTCACCCCGACCACGAGCGCGGCGGAGAGGTCCGGCCGGGCGCCGTACGCGGTGACGGAGCTGGGCGAGGCGAGCCCGGCGGGCAGACCCAACCGGATCTCGGTCAGGTAGGTGCCGTAAAGCGCGGCGTGGTCCGAGGTGCCGCGGGCGGTGAACACCACGTGCCGCGGTCGGTGCGCGGCGATGGCGGCGGCGACCCGGGCGATCGGCCCGGCGTGCTCGGCGGAGAGCAGGCGGGCGTACGTCGCCGGCTGCTCGTCAATGTCGGCGGCCATGCCGGCCCCTGGACGCGTCACAGAAACTCCTCCTGGTGCGCGATTCCCGCGCGCTGGTGTTCATTCTTGCACTTTTCGGCGCCGAAGCGCAACACAATGAACAACCACTCGCGACCATCCCAAAAATCCTCACTATCACCTACGCTGGCCGACCGGAGCGCATACCACCACGGCGGGAGAAAAGGTGTCCCCGGACAAGCGAGACCTGCCGGCGACGGAGGAACTGACCCTGGCCCGACTAGCCCTTACCGAGGGCGATCTGGCGCACGCCGCCGCCCACATCGCGGGGGCGCTGGCGCAGGCGCCGACCCTCCCCGAAGCCCACGAGTTGCTCGCCCGGCTCGCTGCCGTTTCCGGCGACGGACTCGACCTCTTTCCCCTGCACCAGAACGTCTTCGTCGGGACCGTCGTCGCCCGGGCCCACCTACTCGCCGCCGCCGGCCGGCCCGCCGAGGGGCTGGACCTGCTCATTGCGGCCACTGGCCACGCGCCGGCCGAGCGGTGGGCGGAGGTGCCCTGGGTGACCGCGCCCGACCTGGCCGAACGCCTCGGGCCCGAGCGCACCACCCAGATTCTCATGCAGATCTGCGCCGCGACCGCCGACCCGGTTCCCCGAGCCGGCCGAGCCGCCCTCGCTCCATACCTCACCCTGGCCCACAACGCGGTGACCGCCCACCACGGACACGCGCTGCTGTTCGGGGCCGCCTCCGCACTGGCCCGCCGGCTCGGCGAGGTAGCGCTCGCCGTCCAGTGGGCGTCCCAGGGGTTACGCACCACGCCGTCGAAGATCGGCGAGGTGTGGCTCGGGTACGCCCTGCGAAGCGCGGGGCGGATCCCAGACGCCCTCGCGGCGTTGGAACGTGCCGTTGCGCACGACCCGGACGACCTCGCCGTCTATGCCGACATCGCCGGCACCCTCGGCGACCACGGACGGCTGGACGAAGCCCTCGACTGGATCAACCGGGCACTCGCCCGGGACCCGACGTTTGACTGTGCGGTGCACACCGCCCAGCGGCTGCGCTTCCGGCGCGACGGCGATGTCGCCCACCTGGTCGCCCTGGCGGATTTCATCCGGGAGCACCCCGAGGATTCCCACGAGCACACCGACCTCGCCGAATCCTGCGCCGGCCAGCCCTGGCTCGGGCAGATCACGCCGGCGACCGGCCCCGCTGTTGACGCGCTCCGGGCCAACCATGCCGGCGGTCAGCGGGGAGCCACCATCCGGCTCGGGTCGCCGGTGCCGCCGAGCGCCCTACAGACCCTCACCCGGGCCGCGCCCGGCCTGCGCGTCCAGCTGACGCAGGGTCCGGGACCGGACCCGCGCGAGCCCCGACGAGCGGTGGACTGGCGCCTGTGGGGGCACGACGGCACACCCGCCATCGCCGCCCCCTCGCCGCTGGCCGCGGACCACCTCCGGCAGTTCGTGCATCCGGCGTGGCCCCACCCACCGGCGGCGTACGACGCCGGCGTGGCCCTGGCCACCCTGGACCTGACCGACCTGCTCGGTCTGCTGGCCCATCCGCCGGCCACCCCACCGACCACGCTGGGTCGGGTCCTCGACGAGCAGGACCCCTCCCTCTGGGTCCGCAGCGTTCAGGTATGGGCCTGCCTCGGGCTGCTGCACCACCGCACCGACGAGCCGTGGCCGACCTCCACCCGCCGGTCGGTCCTGCTGGACCTGGCCTGGGGCGTCGAGGACTGGGCCACCGAAGCCGCACTCTTCGCCCTGGTCACCGTCGCCTGGGTCGACCCGACGGTCCGCCCCGAGGTCGCCACGGTGGTCGCCGAACGACTCACCGATGCGGTTGAGGTGACACGAACCCGCCCGGTCCCGATCGCCCGGTCCCTGGCGCACCTGGCCCTGGCCACCCCGGACCTGGCCCCGGCGTCCCGAGCGCTGGCCCAGGCCTTGGCCGGTGGCCGGCCACCACCTCCAGCAGCGACCGGACGGCTTCGCCGCCTCTGGCGAGGCCTTACGACGATCTTCCGCCGCCGCTGACCTCGCCGGGCCGAGACCGGGCTAGCCGTGGGTGTCCGGGCGCTGGCGCTCCGCCTCGCCGGCCGACACCGGGATGTTCTCGGTACGCAGCGGAATCTCCTTGATGAGCCAGGCGAGCATCGGTACGACGACGGTGAACAGCAGAGCCCACAGGAACACGTGCGAGATCGCGTCGGCGAGGCCGCCGAGGACCAGTTCCCGGACCGCCTCCGGTAGCTCCCGAAGCTTCGCGAGGTCCATCGCCGCCCCGGCCTCACCGCCACCGAACATCCCGCCGGCGGAGGAGTTGGCCAACCGGCTGGCGAAGACGGCCCCGAAGAGCGAGATGCCGAACGAGCCGCCGATCGACCGGAAGAAGGTCGCCGCGCCACTGGCCGCGCCCAGATCCCGCTGTTCAACGCTGTTCTGCGCGATCAGCATCGTCGTCTGCATGAGAAAGCCCATGCCGGCGCCGAGCACGAGTAGGTAGAGCGAGGACTCCGCCACCTCGGTCTGCGCGTCGAGCCGCGTCAGCAGGACCATGCCAACACTCATCACCACACCGCCGATGATCGGGAAGGCCCGGTACCGACCGGTCCTGGTGATCGTCCGCCCCACCACCAACGAAACCACCAGCATGCCGAACATCAGCGGCAGCAGAAGCAGCCCGGATTCGGTGGCTGAGGCGCCCTGCACGGTCTGCTGGTAAAGCGGCAGAAAGCTCATCGCCCCGTACATCGCGAAGCCGAGCAGGAAGCCGATCACCGAGATCAGCGCGAAGTTGCGGTTCGCGAAGAGCGACAGCGGCAGGACCGGCTCAACGGCCCGCCGCTCGACGACCGCGAAGATGGCGAGCGAAGCCACCGCGAGAACCACCAGGCCAACGATCTGTGGCGAACGCCAGGCGTACTCGTTGCCGCCCCAGGTGGTGAGGAGCACGATCGCGGTGATCCCGACCGCGAGCAGTGCGGCACCGAGCCAGTCGATTCGGTGCTCGGTGCGGTGCCGGGGCAGACGCAGGGTGGCGACGAGCAGTACCAACGCAGCCCCGCCGAGGGGCAGGTTGACGTAGAAGGCCCAGCGCCAGGAGAGATGGTCGGTGATGAAGCCGCCGACCAGCGGGCCAGCAACCAGGGCGATCGCCATGATTCCGGCGATCATCCCTTGGTAGCGGCCCCGCTCGCGGGGCGGCACCAGATCGCCGATGATCGCCAACACACCGACCATCAGGCCACCCGCACCGAGGCCCTGCACCGCGCGGAAGACGATCAGCTCCATCATCCCGTCATCCGGCCCGCCGAGCAGGTCGGAGCCCGCCATTCCGCAGAGCGCGGACCCGACCAGGAAGATCACCACCGCGGTGAGGAAGATCGGCTTCCGGCCGAAGAGGTCACCGAGCTTGCCCCAGATCGGCGTGGAGACGGTGGTCCCGAGGACATAGGCGGTAACGACCCAGGTGAAGTGGTCGAGCCCGCCGAACTCACCCACGATCCTCGGCAGGGCGGTGCTGACGATCATGTTGTCCAACATCGCCAGCATCATGGCGATCATCAGGCTAAAGAGCACGATCCGAATATTCGGCCGCCTCAGTGCCGGGGCCGCCTGGGTTGCCTGGGTCATACGTCGTTCCCCTCGGGGTGGTGAGCTTACTTGCCGACCGGCTAGCCAGCTTACTAGCCGTACGGTAAGTTGGGGTGCCGACGACAGTCAAGCGGATCAGGTGATGACAGTGCGGGAGAGCACCGGCAGCACGCGGGAACGAATCAAGACCGTCGCCCTGGAGCTCTTCACCGAGCAGGGCTACGAGAAGACCTCGCTCCGCGAGATCGCCGAACGGCTCGACGTGACGAAGGCAGCGCTCTACTACCATTTCAAGAGCAAAGACGAGATCGTCAACAGCTTCGTCGAGGACCGCCTCGATCAGCTGGATGACCTCGTCGCCTGGGCCAAGGCGCAACCCCCCACGCTGACCACCCGACGGAACATCATCGGTCGGTACGCGGACACCATGTGCGCCGGGCAACACTCGTCGGTGATGCGCTTCTTCGAGCAGAACCAGACCGCGCTCCGGAGTCTCGCCGCCGGCCAGCGGATCCGGGAGCGGATGCTCCAGCTGGCCAACCTGCTCTGCGGCGACGACTCCTCCCCCGAGGCCCAACTCCGGGCCACCCTCGCGCTCTTCTCCGTACACAGCAGTTGGTTCGGGGTACGGGCCCCCGGCCTGACCGACCAGGAACGAAGGGGGGTCGCCCTGAGGGTGGCCGACGAACTCATCACCGCCATCGGCCCACCCACGACCGGCGACCCCCGCTAACCCAACCGCCAGCTCAGGCGGGAAGCGAGAGCCGCATTCCGCGCAGGAGCACACCGGCCACCGGCGACCAGTCCAGCTCCGGTGCCCGAATGAACCCCCGCCGCAGATAGAGCCGCTGCGCCGAGGCGGCGAGGCCATCCCGGATGCAGATCACCAGCGCGGAACAGCCCAACTCGGTCGCCCGCGCCACGCACGCCTCCACCAGAGCCGCGCCAACCCCCCGCCCCTGCGCTGCCGGGTCCACGGCGAGCATCCGGAACTCCGCCTCACCGGCTCCGGAGAGCTCGGCGAACCGAGTGCCGGGCAGCGCGAAGAGGACCGAGCCGAGCACGGCGTCGGTGCCGGCGTCCACGGCAACCAGCACCTCACCGTGCTCCACCCGAGCCGGGACATCGGCGAGCACAGCCGCGTACCCGTGCTCCCCCTTGAGCTGTCCGTCCGCCTCGTAGGCGGCGACTGTCAGCCGGGCGACCGCGGCATGGTCGGCCGGCTCGACGGGACGGACCAGGACACTCAACCGATCACCGCGATCAGGTCGCCGTCCTGCACCACGTCCCCCTCGTTGACCGCCAGCTCCCGCACGACGCCGTCGGACTCGCTGACGACCGGGATCTCCATCTTCATCGACTCCAGGATCACCAGCGTGTCCCCCTCGGACACGGTGTCCCCGGCCGACGCGACGACCTTCCAGACGTTCGCCACCATCTCGGCGCGGATCTCCTCGGCCATCTCCACAGCCCTTTCTCTCGCGACTGTCCTGCCGACGTATCCAATCATGAGCCGGGCCGGGGCGGGTGGCCACGCCAAGACCCGATCCACAGCCAGTTTCGCGCCAGGACGCCCGAGCACCCCGAGAAGCAGCGCGTACTGCCTCGCCACGGCGGCGCCGCGGGGCAGGCCCACCGGCCGACGGCAGCAGCACTAGGGTCGGACGCGTCCGGTTTCCCGTCGCGGCGGTCGTGCTGCCGCGGCGCCCACGAACCACGAGGAGGTCACCATGGCCAAGAGGGCCCGAAAGAAGAAAGCCCGTAAGAAGGGCGCGGCCAACCACGGCAAGCGCCCCAACTCCTGAACTGCCGCCACGACCAGGCCCAGCCGGCTCGGCCAGCGGGGACAACGGTGGCCCGGACCGAGGTCGGTCCGGGCCACCGCGGTGTCACGGTCAGTCAGCCAACTCGCGCGACTCGCTACTGCCGAAGACCACGAGTTCGGCGAGCTTGCTGCGGAGCCGCTCGCGAAGCTGGTCCGGAGCGGTCTCGTTACCGCAGCACCGGGCCACGAGCGCCTGAACCTCCTGCTCGATACCGTATTCGCGCAGGCACGGCCCGCACTCGTCGAGGTGGTGTCGGATCAGCTTCCGCCGCTCCTCGGCGCACTCCAGGTCCAGGTAGAGATAGACCTCCGCCAACACCTCACGGCAGTCCGTCTCGTGCGGCTCTCCACAGCTCACGTCACACCCCCCGGCCGGTCGAGCCCTTGGCCGACGACGCAGAGCTGAAGCCCCGCTCGGCCGCGTACTGCTCCAGCAGCTTGCGCAG
Source organism: Salinispora goodfellowii (assembly GCF_059570675.1). Classification (NCBI taxonomy): domain Bacteria; kingdom Bacillati; phylum Actinomycetota; class Actinomycetes; order Micromonosporales; family Micromonosporaceae; genus Salinispora; species Salinispora goodfellowii. The sequence goes on from NZ_JCANTD010000003.1 coordinate 62,841, forward strand.
ATTACGACGACCGCGGTGCAGGCGGGACATCACCGTGCCGATCGGCGTACCCATAATCTCGGCAACCTCCTTGTAGGAGAAGCCCTCGACGTCGGTGAGGTAGACCGCCAGCCGGAACTCCTCGGGCAGTTGCTGGAGGGCCTGCTTGATGTCGCTGTCCGGCAACCGATCCAGCGCCTCCGTCTCCGCGGAGCGCAGCCCGCTGGAGGTGTGCGACTCGGCCTCGGCAAGCTGCCAGTCGGTGATCTCCTCGGTCGGCGCCTGAATCGGCTGCCGCTGCCGCCGCCGGTAGGAGTTGATGTAGGTATTGGTCAGGATCCGATACAGCCAGGCCTTCAGGTTGGTGCCCTGCTCGAACTGGTGAAAGGCCGCGTACGCCTTCAGATACGTCTCCTGGACCAGGTCCTCGGCGTCTGCCGGGTTGCGGGTCATCCGTAGGCCGGCTGCGTAGAGCTGGTCAACGAAGGGCATCGCATCCCGCTCGAAGCGGGCCCTGCGCTCGTCCGTCTTCTCGGTGGTCAACCGCACATCCCCTCGCGTCGGCTGTTTCCCCGCCGAGGATACGTGTACCCGCTCGCCGACAGATTCACTTCCGCCCAGGTGCCCGACCGAGACCTGGGCCACCGACGCCACCGCGGGCCAGCTCGACCCCTCCAGCACCCGGTGTAGCCGCCGCGTGTTCCGATCGTCCAGCTCCCGGGCCTGCGTCTCGACCGGCATCGGCCACCCCCTCGTCGGAAAAGTCGTCCGCGGGGTGTAACGCAAGTCGGCGGGGCGGGATTCCAGCCATCGACCCCCTTTCCTGGCCCCGGCCCGACCTCGGCGGGGACCGGAACTGGGACCAGGAAGGGCCCGGGAGGACCGGCGCCGCCGGGTTGGGCGGGCGGCGCCATCCAGAGCAACGAGAGTCTCCCACCGCGGTCACGCCTCATCGGTGCAGTCAGGCGGTGCGGCCCCACGCGACGACCGACCCGGAGGGCGGGTCCAGCCACCGGCTCGCAGCCAGTCGAGGACCACCGCCGCCGTGCCCAGCGGATCCCTGCGCAGCTCATGCCGCTCCCCCGGCCGGGTGATGACGCGCACCGTCGACACCGCGGCGACCGGTATTCCGAACGGATCCCGGTCGCCGTTCACCACCACCGTTGGCACGCTGGCCGGCAGTTCGGCGGCGCGCGACCGCTCCGGTCGGCCCGGTGGGTGCAACGGAAACGCCAGGGCCACCACGCCGGCTGCCCCCACCGCGTCGGCGGTACGGCAGGCCACCCGGGCGCCACTGGAGCGGCCGCCCACCACCAGCGGAACTTTGGGACACCGCGCCCGAAGCACGGACAACACCGCCGTCCAGGCCGCGTCGAGCTGCCGCGCGGGCGCGGGCGCGCGCCGGCCCGCGAGCCGGTAGGGCTGAGTCACCCGGGCAACGACCAGACCGGCGGCCAGCGCGGCGTCGCGCAGCGCGAGTAGGTCCGGCGCATCCACCCCGCCGCCCGCCCCATGACCGAGCACCAGCAGGGCGGACGGCGAACCGGCTGGCCGGTCGAGGTCCATCCCGGCCGGCCCGTGCGGGGTGTTGATCTCCTCGGTCGGCGACACACCACCATTCTGACCGTCGCGACCCTGCTCCGGACACGCGGCACACCGACCCTCAACTGCCGAGCGGCACCGGGGTCAGCCGCCGGCCCCGGACCAGCGGCCGGGCAGCGTCCGTGACCGCGGGCTGGCCGTCGCCGCGCCAGGCGACGAGCATGGCCCGGCGTTCGCGCGGGGTGGTGCCACCCCACACGCCGTAGCAGTCGCCGACCTCCAGCGCCCAGGCGAGACAAGCCCCCTGGACATCGCAGGTGTGACAGAGCGCGATAGCGGCGTCCGCCGGCTCGTTGGGCGCCGGAAAGAAAGTTTCCGGGTCAACGCTCTGGCACAGACCTCTGGTGCGCCATGCTTCGTCTCGCTGACGCTCGTGCAGCGCCCGCAACAGGCGCGTGTCACGTCGTGCCGCAGCAACCTCGTGTGGACGGGGCAGTCGTGCCCTGGTCATCCACCCACCTCCCCCGTGGGACCGGAAATCTAGGGCGCGCTTCGCCGCAGGCGAATCGATGCCCACCACCGGCGATCTGGTGTATCGCACTTTTTGAAGTCGATACAAGGGGTAGCGGGAAAAAGTTAAATTTACCAAGAGAGTTTTGCTCTTAAAACCGGCAAATCGCCTAGACCAAAGGCGGAGACATCAAAAAAGTGTCTCCCCTCCGAGCCCGCTGCCACGCCGGTGCGGCACCGACGCGGTGACCCGTTCGACGAGGCCCGGGCCATCATTACGGACATTGCCGACCGCCGGCCCAACCGGACGAATCTCCAGCCCGGCCAGCCACGCCAGCGACGGCGGGGCGAGCAGGTCCACCGGCCGGTCCGTGGGCCCCAGCCAGGCGCTCCACCGCTCGGTGGGCAACAACAGCGGCATCCGGTCATGCACGTCGACCAGGTCACCACGGGCGGGGGTGGTCACGATGCCGCAGGTGAGCAACGGACCGTCGGGTCCCCTCCACACCGACCAGATGCCGGCAAAGACAACCACCGAGCCATCCCGGGGAGTCAGGTAGTACGCCTGCCTGCCACCCGGGTGACGGACCCACTCGTACCAACCGTCCGCCGGCAGCAGACAACGGTGGCGGGCGAAGGCACCGGCGTACGCCCGACTGGTGGCCACCGTCTCAGCCCGAGCATTGATCATGCGGGCAGCGCCGGCCAGGGAGCGCGACCAGGCTGGGACGAAGCCCCAGCGCCCCAGGGCGAGTGACCGCTGGCCGGCCGCAGTGGCCCGAACCAACGGCGCCGGATCGGTGGGGGCGACGTTGTAGGCTGCGCTGAGCCGACCGTCCGTTTCGTCGTACGACTCGAACATCGCGCTCAGGTCCCCCGCGGACCGGGTCGTCGCGTATCTCCCGCACACACCGGACACGCTAGCGCCCCAACTGGTCGCCCGCCGTCCCGCGAACCGAGCCAACAACCGGGGGTAGCCGTCAGTAACGGTTCGCGAAGGCGCAGAATGTAACCGTGGGACATCTGACCGCTACCCGGCCGCTGCGGCCGTGGACCGCACCGACCGCCTCGGATCCGGTCACGACGGCGCTGCGCCTACCCGGCTCCAAGTCACTGACCGCGCGCGCCCTGGTGCTCAGCGGCCTGGCTACCGGCCCATCGACGCTCGCCCGGCCCCTACGGGCCCGGGACACCGAGTTGATGGCCAACGGGTTACGGGCGATGGGTGCGCACGTCTCGATCAGCGACGACGAACGCTGGCTGATCCGGCCGCACCCGCTGGCCGGACCGGCACACATCGATGTCGGCCTCGCCGGCACGGTGATGCGCTTCCTGCCCCCGGTGGGCGGCCTCGCCGACGGTCGAATCACCTTCGACGGCGACCCGCAGGCCCGCCAACGTCCGCTCGGACCACTCCTGGACGCGCTGCGCCACCTCGGCGTCCGGATCACCTCGCCGGCCTCCGGAAGTCTGCCGCTGACTGTGCTCGGCGCCGGAAGCATTCGCGGCGGTGAGGTCGTGATCGACGCCAGCGCCTCCAGTCAGCTCGTCTCCGGGCTGCTACTGGCGGCGCCCCGCTTCGACCGAGGGGTGGTCGTCCGACACGTCGGCCCACCGGTGCCCTCCGCGCCCCACCTGCGAATGACGGTGCAGATGCTGCGAGCCGCCGGTGCCGCCATCGACGACACCACCCCCGACGTCTGGACGGTCGAACCGGGCCCACTGACCGGGCGGGGCTGGGAGATCGAACCGGACCTCTCCGGCGCGGTCCCCTTCTTCGCCGCCGCGCTGGTCACCGGGGGAGAGGTCACCGTGACCGGCTGGCCGGGCGGCAGCGTCCAACCAGTCGAGCGGCTCCGCGGGCTGTTACAGGGGATGGGGGGCGAAGTGTCCCTCTCCACCGCCGGGCTGACCGTGCGGGGCACCGGCAGCGTGCACGGCCTGACTGCCGACCTCTCCGACGTGAGTGAACTGACCCCGGCGTTGACCGCGCTGGCGATGCTCGCCGACTCCCCCTCCCGGTTCACCGGGATCGCCCACATCCGGGGGCACGAGACCGATCGAATCTCGGCACTCGCCCGCGAGTTCACCGCGCTCGGCGCCGACCTCACCGAATCTCAGGACGGGCTGGAAATCCGACCCCGACCGCTACGCGGCGGAGTGTTCGAGACCTACCACGACCATCGAATGGCGCACGCCGCCGCGATCGCCGGGCTGGCGGTGCCCGGCATCGAGCTGAGCGACATCGCCTGCACCTCGAAGACGATGCCGGAATTCCCGACGCTATGGTCGGCGATGGTAGCCGGCAAGAGCTGAGGGGAGCTGTCCTGGCGACGAGGCGGCGGGAGTACGACGAGGACGACGTCCGGATTCGGCCCGGCAGATCCTCACGCCCGCGTACCCGAAAGCGTCCGCACCACGCGGACGCGGTCGAGGGGTTCGTCATCGCCGTGGACCGCGGCCGCTACACCTGCGTGCTGGCGAACGCCGACCCGAAGCAGACACCGGTGACCGCGATGCGGGCCCGGGAGCTGGGTCGCAAGTCCGTCGTGGTGGGCGACCGGGTCGGGCTGGTCGGCGACACGTCCGGAACGCCCGGGGCGCTGGCCCGGATCGTACGCATAGCCGGCCGCAGTTCGGTGCTGCGACGTACCGCCGAGGATGACGCGACCACCGCCGAAGGACGACTGGAACGGGTCGTCGTCGCCAACGCCGACCAGCTCGTGATCGTCAGCGCACTGGCCGATCCGCCGCCCCGGACCGGCTTCATCGACCGCTGCCTGGTGGCCGCGTACGACGCCGACATCGAACCGCTGCTCTGCCTCACCAAGGCCGACCTCGCCGGACCGGAGGAGGTGCTCGGGTACTACACCGAGTTGGCGCTGCCCTCCGTCCTGATCTGCCCCGAGGCGAACCTGGACGCGCTACGCGGCCTCCTGGCCGGACGGATCTCGGTGCTGGTGGGGCACTCCGGCGTCGGCAAGTCGACATTGGTCAACCGCCTGGTCCCCGCGGCCACCCGGGCAGTCGGCCAGGTCAGCGCGATCGGTCGGGGCCGGCACACGTCAACCAGTGTGGTGGCGCTCCGGCTGCCACCGGTCGCCGACGCCGCCGAGGGCTGGATCATCGACACGCCGGGAATCCGCAGCTTCGGGTTGGCCCACGTCTCCGCCGAGAGCCTCCTGCACGGCTTCCCCGACCTCGCCGAGGGGGCAGCCGACTGCCCGGCGAACTGCCCACACACCGCCGGTACGCCGCTCTGCGGGCTGGGCGCCCGGGTCGGGGCCGGCGAGGCCGACCCGCGCCGGCTGGCCTCGTACCGGCGGCTCCTCGCCTCGCGCACGGGCGAGAGCGAACCACGCACCAAGCCCAGTTCCCGAGACCCGAGAAGCCCGTCGGCGGAGAGTTGACCAGACCGGCACTACTGTTCCCTGGATGAAGGGTTACGCCGCCGACATCACCCTCGCCCATCGCCTCGCAGACGCCGCCGACGCGGTCTCCACCGCCCGGTTTCGCGCCGTGGACCTGCGGGTGGACACGAAGCCAGATCTCACCCCGGTCTCCGACGCCGACACCGCGGTCGAGCGGGAGATCCGGGCTCTGCTCGGCGCCGAGCGCCCCGACGACGGCCTCCTCGGTGAGGAGTACGGCGAGCAGTCCGCCGCCCGCCCAGGCGGGCGGCAGTGGGTGATCGACCCGATCGACGGAACGAAGAACTTCGTTCGCGGCGTACCGGTGTGGGCCACGCTCATCGCCCTACTCGAGGGGGACCAACCGGTCGCCGGCCTGGTCTCCGCGCCGGCCCTGGGGCGGCGCTGGTGGGGGGCGCTCGGCGAGGGGGCGTACGCGGGGCCGGACCAGGCGTCCGGCGCGCCGGTCCAGGTATCGGCGGTGGCCGAGCTGACCGATGCCAGTTTCTGCTACTCCTCACTCGACGGCTGGGAGGATCGCGGACGGCTGCCGGCGGTCCTCCAGATCATGCGGGACGCGTGGCGCAGCCGGGCGTACGGCGACTTCTACGGTTACATGCTGCTGGCCGAGGGCGCGCTGGACATCATGGTGGAGCCGGAGCTGTCGCTGTGGGACATCGCCGCGCTGGTACCGATCGTGACCGAGGCGGGCGGCACCATCACCGACCTGGCCGGCCAGCCCGCCCCGGGGGCCGCCGGCCCCGGCGGGATCAGCGCGGTCGCCACGAACGGTCCGCTGCACACCGGCGTCCTCGCCCGCCTGGGGCTAGCACCTGCGCGCTGATCTCAGTCAGCCCTCTATCCTCTCTGCTGTGGTTTCCTCCGGTTGGTGCTTCCTTGCGGCAATGATCATCGCGTACGGGATCGCCAACCTCCTCCAGTCAGTCGCGGCGGCCCGTACCACCGTGCACCACTCGTTCGACCCGGGGTTGCTGCTGCGACTGGCCGGACACCGCACCTACCTGCTCGGTCTGGGCTGCCAGGTCGGCGGTTTCGTGCTGGCCTTCCTGGCCCGAGGGGACCTGCCGCTCTTCCTGGTGCAGGCCAGCATGGCGGCGGGGCTCGGCGTGACCGCCCTGCTCGGGGTACTCCTGCTGAGGTGGCGACTCCCCCGGGCGGAGGTCGTTCTGCTGGTACTGCTCGTCGCCGGGATCGCCGGGCTGGTGCTCTCGGCCCGGCCGGCACCCTCGCGGCCGCTCGGCACCGCCGGCCTGGTAGCCCTGGCCGCAACCCTGGGCGTGATCGCCCTCCTGGGCTTCTTCGCGGTACGGCTGCACGGCGCGCCCGGATCGGTCGCGCTCGGCTCCCTCGCCGGCCTGGCCTTCTCCGCCGCGGCGGTGGCAGCCCGACCACTCGCCTCAACCCACTCGGCGGAGCAGTTCCTCGGCAATCCGCTGTTCTACCTGCTGGTGGCCCACTCGGTCATCGGCCAGCTGCTACTCGGCCTGGCGATGCAACGCGGGTCAACCACGGCAGCCGTGGCCGCGATGGACGCGGCCGGGGCGGTGCCGGCAGCCGTCATCGGGCTGCTGCTGCTCGGCGACCAGATCTGGCCGGGACGGGAGTGGCTGGCCGCGGCCGGCTTCCTGGTCACCCTCGCCGCCGTGCTGGGGCTGACCCGGTACGCGGAGCCGCAGCACCAGCACCCCGCGACCGGTAGGCGGGAACGGGTCGTGGTCAGCGTTGGCCCGGCCAGCTCGGCGCCGGCGGGGCGGCTGAGCGCTCAGGCGGCCTCAACCGGGGCGCGAGAACGGACCACCCGCTCGTAGAGCCGCTCCAGGGCAGCGCCGGTCCGCTCCCACGTGTAGCTACACCGCACCCGGTCCACGGCGGCGTGCCCGTACGCGAACCGCCCGGCGCTGTCGGCCATCAGCTGACGCAGCGTCACCCCCAGGGCACGTACATCGCCCGGCGGGACCAGCCGTCCGGTGACCTCGTCCACGACGGCGTCGGCGATCCCACCCGTCGCGTACCCGACGACCGGCACGCCGCAGGCCATCGCCTCCAAGGACACCCGACCGGCCGACAGGTAGCCCGACGTACAGGCCACCACGTCCGCCGAGCGGTACCAGGTGGCCAGCTGCTCGTGCGGCACCGCCCCCACCAGAGTCACCTGGTCGGCCACCCCGTTGCGTTCGGCCAGCTCCAGGAGCTGGCGTGCCTCGGTGTGCCCAGCGAGCCGCTCGCCCGACGGGCCGCCGACGATCACCAGTTCCGCGTCGCCAATCATCCGGATCACCCGGATCAGATCCTCCTGGCCATGGCCGGGGTCGAGGGTCGTCACGGAGAGGATCCGCGGTCGCGCCTCGCGCGGCGCCGCCTCCCCGTCCGGGTGGAACAGCTCCGCGTCCACCCCCGGTGGGACCAGCGCCACGGAGGCACGTTGCAGACCCATCCGGGCCAACTCGTCCACCTCGTCGTTGGACTGAGCCACCGCGATGTCCACCACGCGAACGAGGGCCCGCTCCAACGGAATTCGCTCCGGTGGCGCACCGTAGCGCGTACCGAGGCGGCGCAGCTGTTCGAATCCGAGCGAGTGGAACGTCTGCACGATCGGGATCTCGGTCTCGCGAACGGCGTTCGCGGCGGCGAGCCCACCGAGCCAGTAGTGCCCGTGCACCAGCTCCGGCACCCAGTCGTCCGCCCACCGACCGGTCAGCCAACGGCCGTACTCGGCGACGTAGCCAACCAACTCGCCGGTGGGCACCGCCGCGGCGGGACCGACCGGGACCCGCTCGACCAGGTAGCCGTCCGCCGTCACCGTCGCCGCCTGGTCCGGGCCGTCGTGGCGCTCGTAGAGCCGGACGTCGTGCCCCCGCCCGGCGAGTTCAGCGGCAACCCGGGCGATGTGCTGATGGGTCCCGACAGACCGGCCACCGGCAGGCCGGAACGGGTCCGCGTGCGCGGAGACGAGACCGACGCGCATGGTCACCTCCAGGCATCGTCACAGTGGCGGGGTCCTCCCGGTCAGAGGGTCCCATTACCCCGGGGGCTGGGGAGCCGAAACCTGGTAGATCGGCGGTGGAGCGCCACCGGCACCAGCAGACTGGCAACAGCGGCCGGAGCGACGGTTATGAGACGTGGGGCAGCGGGTAGAGCACCGGCATGCGCGACGACGAGTACCCGACTCCGGTGTCCGACCCGGAGGCGATGGGCCTGCCCGACACCGCCGACGACGACTCGACGGCGAAGGACAATGTCCGGACTGGGCGGGAGGCAGACGGCCCGGACCCGGCTCAGCTGCCCGGAGACCGGATGCCGGTTGCGGTCGACCGGTTCGGGACCACCGCCGACGAACAACTCGACGGCGAGTCGTTGGATGCCAAACTCGGCCGGGAGCGGTATGAGCGGCCGGCGGATGATCCGTTGGCCGGCCCGGTGGACCCGGACATCGCCGCCGAGGCGAACAGCCCAGAGCAGGCCGCCCAAGCCCAGCTCGACGCGGACGTGTTCGAACCGGGGCCCTCCTCCGATCCGAACTCCCCGGTCTCCCTCTACGACCACGGCCTGCTCGGTAGCGGGGCCGACGCCCAGGTGGGTCGGCTGGTCGAGCCGGACGAGGGCGTCCATCCCGACCAGGAGACCGACTCGGTCGCGTACGACGCGGGTTCGGCGGGAGGCGGTGCGAGTGCGGAGGAACTGGCGGTCCACGAGACCCGCCCGCCGCCGGCGGTCTAGCCCTCGGCAGCCGGCCACGATCCGGGTAGCGACCCTGGCGTACGGTGAGAATTGCCACTATTCCGCACCGTGACCCCCTGCCGGGAAGGGCCATGACGAACGCAGACCCGGACCTACCGCGCACGGCTGCGCCTCCGGAACCCTGCCTGTTGATCGCCACCTTCGACCGGGGAGAGGTGACCCAGCTCCGCCACGCGGCCGCCGCCCGCTCGCACGCGGCGGGTCTACGCGGCCAGCGGCTCAACGATTTCGTGTTGGCAGTCAACGAGCTGACCACCAACGCGGTTCGCCACGGCGGCGGCCGCGGGTCGCTACGGATGTGGCGGCAGGCCGGGAGCCTGGTCTGCGAGGTCTCCGATCATGGGGATGGAGTCAGCAGCCGGCTACTCGGAGACCACCGCCGCCCGGCCCCTGAATCGGTCGGCGGCTGGGGGCTCTGGCTCGCCCGCGAGCTGAGCGACACCATGGCTGTGGCATCCGGCCGGGCCGGCACGGTGGTCCGCATCACCACCCTCCTGCCGGCCCCACACGCCGCTCCCGACTAGCCGGGGGCAGGGTGGTTCAGCCGAACGGCGCCGGGACACCCGAGCTGGGTAGAGGGGCACCCCCAGGTGGGTGCAGATCTGGGCACCGAGCTCAGGATGGGCGCTTCCACTGAAACGGCGAGCTGGCGCACAGCTACCGACACCACGACCCGATCAGCTCCAGCGCTCGCCGGTGAGTTTCTCGTAGACATCCACGTAGCGGGCCCGGGTGGCGGCAACGACCTCACCCGGCACCTCCGGCGCCGGGCTCTGCTTGTCCCACCCGCTCCTGGTGGCCCAATCCCGCACATACTGCTTGTCGTACGAGAACTGGGCGCGCCCCGGCTGGTACGACTCGGCCGGCCAGAACCGAGACGAGTCCGAGGTCAGCAGCTCGTCGCCGATCGTCAGCGTGCCATCGGCGGCCCAACCCAACTCGATCTTGGTGTCGGCGATCAGAATTCCCCGGTCGGCGGCGAGTTCGGCTCCCCGTCGGTACACGTCGAGGGTGAGCTGGCGCAGCCGCTCGGCGGTCTCCGCGCCAACCTTGTCCACCACCGCACCGAAGGTCATCGGCTGGTCGTGCTCTCCTACCGGCGCCTTGGTGGAGGGGGTGAAGATCGGCTCCGGCAGGGCGGCCGCCTCAACCATCCCGCGTGGCAGTTCGATCCCGGAGACCGCTCCGGTGCGCTGGTACTCGGCGAAGCCGCCGCCGACCAGATAGCCCCGGGCGACGCACTCCACCGGAACCATCTCCAGTCGCCGGCACCGAATCGCCCGGCCGGCGAACTCCGGCGGCACGTCGGTCGCCGAGAGCACGTGGTTCGGCACCAGCTCGGCGAGCTGGTCGAACCACCACAGCGAGAGTGCCGTGAGCAGTTTGCCCTTCTCCGGGATCGGCGTCGGCAGCACGACGTCGTAGACAGAGACGCGGTCCGAGGCGACCAGGATCAGGTCGTCGCCGTCAGCGTAGACATCCCGGACCTTGCCCGAGTGCAGAAGTTCCACGCGAGCAAGTACATCACGCGGCCCAGATCGGCCCACGCCGGCAGAGCACGGTCCGGATGACTGACCGAAACGCGCGCCGGGAGCCCGCAGCCGCCGGTCGACTCAGCGCCGGGGGCCGCGCCGACCACGGAGGACCCGCAGGGCGAGCAACACGATCACGACGACCACGACCAGGCAACAAAAGAACCCGAGGAAGCCGAAGCCCCCGCGGCGGCGCCGGGCGGCCTCGACCACCAACTCACCCGGGCCACTGGCCGCCCAGGCCGCCACCGGGACAAAAACCGCCAGTACCACCGCACCGAAGACCGTGCTGAGCCGGCTCCACCACTTCGCGAATACAGACATGACCCCATCCTGGCCGAACCGCGCAAGCCGGGTACGACGAAGGCCCTGGAGGAAACATCCAGGGCCTTCGAACAAGTAGCGGGGACAGGATTTGAACCTGCGACCTCTGGGTTATGAGCCCAGCGAGCTACCGAGCTGCTCCACCCCGCGTCGGCTTCACTACTGTACCCCATCAGATCCGACCATGATCTGTACCCCCCCCCCCGCCCGGTATTTACCCAGGACATCCACGAGCGATGTTGTAGATTCGCGCCGATCCACGACCACCTCTGTGGACCGCCCGAACATCGGAGTCGCTTTGCGTAAGCTCGTCTACTTCGTCGCCGCCACGCTCGACGGCTTCATCGCCGCACCCGACGGATCGTTCGACTTCTTCCCCCTAGGGCCCGATCTGGCGTCCTACCTGGTGGCCGAATGGCCCCAGACGCTGCCCACCTTCGCCCACGCCCAACTCGGTGTCACAGCCCCGGCCACCGGTCGTTTCGACACCGTGCTGATGGGCCGCGTCACCTACGAGCCGGGCCTCAAGCTCGGACACACCAGCCCCTACGACCACCTGACGCAGTACGTCTTCAGCCGTTCGCTGGCCCCGGCCAGCTACCCGGACGTAGAGATCGTCTCCGGCGACCCGAGTTCCTTCGTCCGCCAGCTCAAGGCACGGCCCGGCCGGGACATCTGGCTCTGCGGTGGCGGACAGCTCGCCGGTCAGCTCCTCGACGAACTCGACGAACTGGTACTCAAACTCAACCCGGTCATCGCCGGCAGCGGTATCCCGCTGGTTGACCGGGACTTCGACCCGCACCGCTTCACGCTCACCTCGACGCAGCCCTTGGCCAGTGGTGTGATCGTTGCGCGCTACACCCGCCAAACCGGCGGCCCCGCCTGACCCCCTCCAGCGGGGATGCGGGTGATGGTGGTCGGCTCAGGACGTCCCGCCGGACCGGTCCACCAATGCGCGAAAGCCCCGGAGAATCCTCCGGGGCTTTCGAACAAGTAGCGGGGACAGGATTTGAACCTGCGACCTCTGGGTTATGAGCCCAGCGAGCTACCGAGCTGCTCCACCCCGCGTCGGCTTGTAAACGTTAGCGCACTACCCCGGGCCAACGCAAAACGTCCTCCACCGAGCCCCCACGACAACGCCCCCCGGGGAATCCCGGAGGGCGTTGTTGATCGTACGTGCTGGGGTCAGCCGCCCGGCGACGGTGAGCCAGACGGTGCCGTGGTCGGCGTGGCAGCGGGCGGCGACCCCGCTGCCTGCTCGAAGGCCGCGGCCGCCTCATCCAACGCCTGCAGCGCCCGGCCATAGCGCTCGAAGTCGCCGGATTCCTGCGCGGCCCGGAGCTCCACAATCGCCTCCTGAACCCGCTGGGCCGCCGCCGCCACGTCGCCCGTGAGCGGGGGTGGGGTGGCGCTCGGAGTCGTCGGGGTCGGATCCGGGCTTGGGGGCGTCTCGTCGTCGGAGGGCGGCGGCGACGGCGCGCCGGCCTCTTCACCCTGCTCGACGAGCTGTTTGATGCCGTCGGTGAGGTTGTCGGCCAGGACGACGAACGACCCACCGTCGCCGTAGGAGAGGAGCACCTTCTGCAACAGGGGATAGGCCTGCTGTTGGTTGCTCTTCACATAAACCGGCTCGACGTAGAGCATGCCGTTACCGAACGGCAGGGAGAGCAGGTTGCCGTACTGGACCTGCGCCTGGTTCGACGAGAGCAGGTTCAGCTGCTGCCGAATCTGGGCGTTGTTGGTCATCTGCTGGTGCACCTGCACCGGGCCGGAGATCCGCGTGTCTTCCGGCAGCTCGTACACCTCAAGCCGCGGCTTGCCGTCCACGTACGAGCCAGACATCAGCGCCGCGAGGTTCTGCCGTCGGTTCGGCGTCACCGCCGAGGTGAGCTGGAACCGCGGCTCCTCCTGCCCCGGCATCTGGGTGAAGAGATAGTACGGGGGCTGCTTCTGACCGCTGTCCGGTGCGTCCGGCACGTTCGGCACCTGCCAGAAGTCCTGCCCGGAGTAGAAGTCACCGGGGTTGGTCACGTGGAACCGGGTGTACACGTTCCGCTGCACCTTGAACAGGTCAGCCGGGTAGCGGAAGTGGGCGCTCAGCTCGGTCGGAATCTCCGTCTTTGGCTTGATCAGGTCGCCGCCGAAGGCCTTGTTCCACGCCCGGAGTACCGGGTCACCGTCGTCGAACTCGTAGAGGGTGACCGTGCCGTCGTACGCGTCGACCGTTGCCTTGACCGAGTTCCGGATGTAGTTGATGTTTTCCCGGGCCTGCTGGAAGGTGCCCCGGTTGGTGAGCTCGTCGGTGGTCTCGGTCTGGAGGTTGATCCGCTCCGCGTAGGGGTAGGTCGCGGCGGTGGTGTAGCCGTCGATGATCCAGGTCACCCGGCCATCGATCACCGCCGGATACGGATCGCCGTCCACGGTGAGGAACGGGGCGACCTTCTCCACCCGCTCCCGGGGGTTACGGACGTAGAGCAGCTTCGAGTTCTCGTTGACCGCCTCGGAGAGCAGGAAGTTCGACTCCTGCTCCTTGATCGCGTAGAGCAGCCGGCGACCGAACGAGCCGACGTCAACGCCGCCCGAGCCGGTGTAGGTGTAGTAGGACTCGGATCCGTCCTCGCCGACCGGCCGGTCGAACTCGGCGGGGCTGGCCTCCGGGTTCGTCTTACCGACGATGGCGTAGTCGCCGGCCTCCATCCGCTCGCCGTAGTAGATCCGCGGCTGGCTGGCCGGGATCTGGTCAACCTGCGCCGCGCACCCCTCCTGTGACCGCTCCCCGAGGAAGCCGGAGACGAAGTACGGCTGGCCACCGCAGACCACCCGGTTCGCCGGGGCAGCGACCAAACCGTAACCATGGGTGTAGACGGTGTGCCGGTTGATCCAGTTGCTCTGCTGCGTGGTCAGCTCGCCATAGTTGATCTCACGGACCCCGACCACGTAGTCCTGGGTCTCCCCGTCGACGGTGTAGCGGTCGATGTCGAGCTTGGGGCCGAAATCGTAGAAGCCACGGACCTGTTGAAGCTGCGTGTACGTCTCGCTGACCAGCTGTGGATCCAGCAGTCGGGCGTTCGGCACCACCGCGGTGTCGGTGGCGAGACTCCCCGGTGGTTGCAGGTTACTCGCCGCGTATCGCGTGCTATCGGCATCGCCCAGACTGAAGGCCGCCCGAGTCGCCTCGATGCTGCGCTCGATGTACCGCGCCTCCTTGTCCCGGGCGCTCGGCTTGACCTCGAAGGTCTGCACCGCCCACGGATAGATGCCGCCGATGGCGACCGCGGAGACCCCGAGCAGGGCCAGCGAGATGCCCGGCCAGACCAGGTTCCGCATCCAGGCGTTGGAGAAGACGAGGACCGCGATCGCCACGACGACCGAGATGTAGGCGAGGATCTCCTTCGCCGGAAGCAACGCGTTGACGTCGGCGTAACCGGCACCGTAGACGTTGGCGCCGTCGTTGTACTCCAGCAGCATCGTCCGCCGGTCGAGCACGTACGCGACGGCCTTGAGTAACACGAAGAGCGCGATCAACGTGCTCAGGTGCGCCCGCGCCGCGGTGCTCATCCGGTCCCCCACGCCCTGGAGCCGGATCGCGCCGAAGACATAGTGCACCGCGAGCGCCCCGAGCAGGGCCAACACCACGGCGGTGAAGGCGGCCCCGAGCAGATAGCGCCAGAACGGCAGGTCGAAGACGTAGAAGCCGATGTCCACCCCGAACTCCGGGTCCTTGACTCCGAAGTCCCCACCGTTGCGGAACAGCAGCCACTCGCTCCACCTGCCCTGCGCGGACAGCCCCGCGAAGAGGCCGACCACGACGGCGACCACCGTGAACCAGATGCCGAGCCGAGGGCTGAGCAGCATCCGGTACCGCTCCAAGGTGGCCTGCTCCGGCGACTGCGGTCGCAGCCGGGGCCGCAGTCGATGCGCCAGCCAGAGGTTGCCACCGACGATCGCCGCCATGGCCAGGCCGACCACGAGGAAGAGCAGCAGCCGGGTGACGAGCACCCCGCTGAAGACCGCGGTGTAGTCGACCTCGCCGAACCAGAGCCAGTCGGTCCAGGCCTGCACCCCCCAGCCGAGCAGGGTGAAAAGCACGAACACCCCGACCAGGACACCAATCGTGACGCGTCCGCGTCGGCTCATCCTCGGCATGGGGGCGCTGCTACGCATAACCACTGTTGGCTCCGCACGTTCGATTGATCGGCTCCGACCAGGCCACCAGAGTACGGGGTCTTCCCAAACCTGTCGTCCGCGGTCACGCCGAGTGCCGGCGGTTGGGTCAGCAGCGGGTCGGTTCGCCCGCTGCTCGCAGCTCCTCGAGCGCGGTCAACGCATCGTCCAGCGTCGCCACCCTGAGCAGCGGCAGGTCCGGCTGGCGGTTGCGGACCGCCTCGGCGCAGTTCTCGGCCGGGACCAGGAAGGCGGTGGCGCCGGCCTCCTTGGCGCCGACCAGTTTCTGGGGGATGCCGCCAATCGGGCCGACCCGGCCCAGGTCATCGATCGTGCCGGTGCCCGCGATGATCTGCCCACCGGTCAGATCCTCCGGGGTCAGCTTGTCGATGATGCCGAGGGCGAACATGAGCCCGGCGCTCGGGCCACCGATGTCCGTCAGGTCGATCGTCAGCGTGAACGGATGCGGTTGCTGCTGCTCGATCCCGATCCCGATCCGGGGCTTGCCGTCCCGCTCCTGGGTCGTGATCCGCGCCGTCCCGGGGGTCCCGTCGCGGGTGTAGCCGATCTCCAGGACGGTGCCGGCCGGCTCGGCCTGGATCAACTCGGTCAGCCGGACGGCCACCGGGACCGGCTGACCGTCAACGGAGGTCACCACGTCGCCCGGACGGAGCAGACCGGCCGAGGGTCCGTCCGCGGTTACCGTCTTGACCTGGACCGTCACCGGGAATCCGAGCTCGCGCAGCGCGACCGTCTCCGCGCTGGACTGGGATGCCTCGAAGTCCTCCGCGTTGCGTTCCTCGACCTCCTCGCGGCTCTCCCCCGGCGGGTACACCAGTTCCCGCGGCACCACCGCCTCGTCGTCGGAGAACCAGCCCTGGATGGCACCGCGCAACTTGACCGAGGGCTGCACCCCCACCGTGGTCAACCGCAACTCCCCCGCCGAGGTGAAGGTCTCTTGATCCTCGACCTGGATGACCTCCGTGCCGTCCTCGGTGCCCAGCGTGTTGACGGTGGGGCCGGGACCCAGCACCACGTACGGGATGGGCGCCGCGAGCACACCGATGCCGAGCAGGGCAACAAAAATGGCACCGAGCAGGACGGTCATGCCGCGACGTCTCATGCGGCAGAGCGTACCGACCGAGTGCGCTGGCCCGGCGGACCTGCCAGGACTTCACCGTTGACGCGACGCCAGCCGACGCGACCTGGGGCGCGGCGCGCGTACCGTAGACCCCGTGCCTGATATTCCGTTCGGTTTCGCGCTCCCCGGTGGCCAGCCACCAGACCCCAACGACCCCGCGCAGATGCAGCAGTTCATGTCCCAGCTGCAGCACCTGCTCGCCGCGCCCGGCAGTGGTCCGGTGAACTGGGACCTGGCCCGCCAGGTGGCGGCGAGCCAGCTCAGCGCCGGTGGTGATCCGGCTGTCTCGCCGTACGAGCGCAACGCGGTGGAGGAGGCGCTGCGGCTGGCCGACCTCTGGTTGGAGTCGGGCTCGGCGCTCCCGTCGGGCATCCGCGCCTCGGTGGCGTGGAACCGGAATGAGTGGATCTACAAAACCCTCGACGTCTGGCGCAAGTTGTGTGACCCGGTGGCCAGCCGGATGGTCGGTGCCATGGGTGACCTGGTGCCGCCGGAGGCGCGGGCCCAACTCGGCCCGATGCAGTCGATGGTGGCCACCCTCGGCGGGGCCCTCTTCGGGGGCCAGTTGGGCCAGGCCCTCGGCTCGCTCGCCGCCGAGGTGCTCTCCGCCGGTGACATCGGACTGCCGCTCGGCCCGGCCGGCACGGCGGCACTCGTCCCGGCCAACATCCGGGACTACGGCGCCGGGCTGGAACTGCCGGAGGACGAGGTACGCCTCTACGTGGCCCTGCGCGAGGCCGCCCATCAGCGCCTCTTCGAGCACGTGCCGTGGCTGCGCGGGCACGTGCTCACCGCGGTGGAGATGTACGCCTCGGGCATCCGGGTCAACCGCGAGGCGATCGAGGAGGCGATGGGTCGGGTCGACCCGACCGACCCGGAGTCGATGCAGGCGATCGCGCTGGAGGGGATCTTCACCCCGGAGGACAACCCGGCCCAGAAGGCGTCGCTGGCCCGGCTGGAGACGGCCCTCGCGCTCGTCGAGGGCTGGGTCTGCCACGTGGTTGACAGCGCGGCCGGGGAGCGGTTGCCCAACGTCGTCCGGCTCGGGGAGGCGTTCCGGCGGCGGCGGGCCGCCGGAGGTCCGGCCGAGCAGACCTTCGCTGCCCTGGTCGGCCTGGAGCTTCGGCCGCGGCGGCTGCGCGAGGCGGCAGCGCTCTGGGCGGCCCTCACCGAGCACCGGGGGATCGCCGGGCGGGATGCGCTCTGGGGTCACCCCGACCTGCTGCCCTCCGACGACGACTTCGCCGACCCGGTGGCCTTCGCCCAGACCCGGATCGATGCGGACGAGCTGGAGAGCTTCGACTTCAGCGCGCCGGGTGGCCCGCCGGAGAAGGCCCTTGGCGAGCCCGACGGAGAGGACCCACCCACCGCCAGCTGACGCTCCGGACCCGCCGGGACCAGCGCAGCATGCCGGCGTGGTCAGCGCAGCATGCCGGCGCCGGCGAGCAGGGTGCGGGTGGCGTCCCAGCCAGCCAGGGCGGGGTCCAGTCGGGCCAGGTCGGCCGGGCTACGCAGCCGATGCCACCCCGCGGTGACGGCGAGTTCGCCGGGGTGCGGCGCCGCCGCGCGCACCGCGGCGGGCACCGCCCGATCCAGGTCCAACGCCGGTAGCCACTCCGGTAGGGGCAGTCGGGCCGCCGCGCCGAGCAGGCCGGTGTCGGCACCCACCACCGGGGCCACGGCCATCGGCCGGGTGGTGAGCGGCCGAAGCAGCTTGCCGATGGTCAACCCCGGCAGGTCCGGGGCGTCCCCGGCGACCACGGCCACCTGGTCGTATCCGTGCCCGGCCCCGGCGCGGTTGACGCTGGCCGGCCGGCTCGGCCGGGCGGTCCGCCCGCAGCTGGCGAGGACGGCCGCAACGGTGGGACGCGGAAGCTGGTAGACGGTGGTGCCGGGCCAGACCACGGCGTCGGCCAGCCACCGGTCGGCCTCGGCCACGGCAACGGCGGTCTCCACCTCGGTCAGGGTGGCGAGTAGGTCAACCACGTCCTCGGCGAGCGCCGTCCGCCAGTCAGTCGGGTCGATCTCCGGCGGCGTCCAGGAAACCGGCGCGAGTAGGGCAACCACCAACCGTCGTACCACGCACCGACCCTACGCCCCGCCGGGAGGTGTCAGGAGGAGGAGACGGCCGCGACGCCCTCCAGGTAGCCGCGGGCCCGCTCGGTCTTCGGGTACCGACCGACGAGCTGCCAGAACCGGGCGTTGTGACTCGGGACGATCAGGTGGGCCAGCTCATGCAACAGGACATAGTCGATCACCCAGTCCGGCATATCCTGCAGCCGGTGGGAGATGCGAATCGTCCGATCGGCTGGGGTGCATGAACCCCAACGGCCGGTCTGATTGGTCACCCAGCGAACGCTGGCCGGGATCGCGTCACGCCCATGGTCGGCCAGGTAGAGGGCGATCAGTCGAGTGGCGCGGGCGAGCAGTTCGTCGTCGGATCGGACCACCCGGCCCTCCCGGGCGGCGAGCCGAGCAAGCATTCGGTCCACCCACTCGCTCTCCTCAGCTCGGGAGAACTGGTCCGGGATCAGGACGACAACCCGCTCGCCGTCGCGGTACGCGGACACCGTGCGCCGGCGGCGCTGGCTGCGCCGCACCTCGACCACCGGCTTCCGCGGTGCTGCCATCAGCGAGCCGCGCCGCCTCGGATTCCTGCCACGAGGAAAAGTTACTTCGTGGTGGCCCGGGGTCCGCAAGGGTCAACCCGCGACACGCGCCCGAAAAATAAGCGTTGGTCGCCAGGAGTCCCGAAAATTTTCCGCGATAGGGTGCTCGGGAAATAGCGCGAAGGCAAGCCCCACTCCAGGATGATCCGGTTGGCTCCCGTCACCTGTGGGCACCCTGCGCCGTTTTTCAGGGCATCCGTCCGGCGTGTCCCCACCAAACTCACTTATCCGAGCTTATTCGCCGTGCACACTCTCGTCGTCAACTTGCTCACAGTGTCGATGAGGAGTTGACATGGAACCCCCCAGTCCTGGGTAGGGTCCGCGGACCAGTGGTCACGCCTGTGACCACGACGGAAGGCCCAGCGCCGGCGCCCGCACGGCCCCGCCGCTGGAACCCCGCCGGATGAGCGTTCGCCGGTGGACGAGACGAGGAGGCACCCGTGGCCGACCAGGCCCAGACTTACAACGGCTACTGCGTCAAGTGCAAGGAGAAGCGAGACTTCGAGGGGCGCGTCGAGGTTTCCAAGACCGGGATGAACATGGCCAAGGGCAAGTGCCCGGTGTGCGGCACAACAGTGAACCGCATTCTGGGTAAAGCAAAGGTCTAACGCCTTTCTGGGTGGTGGAAGGGCGCCCCTTCCACCACCCAGCCAATGTCGGTTGCCGGACAGGCGGGCCCGCGGCCTGTGGAGAACTCGCCACTTCCTGTGGAAAACCCCGGGCCGGACTCCGCGTACCTGTGGACAACGTTCGACGGAAAGCTCAGACACGACCACTGTTCGTACTCATGAGCCTTACCGCCCTGCCCCGGCCAACCCTGCTGCCCGGCCTCACCCGCCTCTGGCGGGACCGACACACGTTGCAACTGGGTGTCGATCCGAGCCGGGCCGTCCTGCTGGAGCTGGCCAACCCCCGCACCGCCCGCCTCCTCGACCTGCTCGACGGCGCGCACAGCGAGCGGCACGTCCTGGACCAGGCCAACCGAATCGAGGTGGGACGGGACGAGGCCCGCACCCTGCTCGAGGCGCTCCGCACCGCCGGCCTGGTCGTACCCGCGCACACCCTCCTACCCCGCGACCTGACCGGTCCGCCACGAACCCGGCTCGCCGCCGAGGCCGGCGCCCTCGCCCTGGCCAACCAGCGAGGAGCCGGCACGCCCGCACAGGTACTGCGCCGCCGTCGCACGGCACGGGTGCTGGTAACCGGCGCCGGTCGCCTCGGCGCTCCCGTCGCCGTCGCCCTGGCCCAGGCCGGGGTCGGCCACGTGCAGCCACACCTGGCCGGCCCGGTGGCACCGGCGGACCTCGTCGGCACCGGAATACCCGCCGCCGACCTCGGCCAGCCACTCACCAACGCAGTCCGGGACACCCTCGGCCGCACCGCCCCCGGCACCGCCACCAGCCCGCTCCGACCCGGCCGGATCGACCTCGTGCTGCAGTGCGGTACGGACCGCCCGGCTCCCCTGCTCGCCGCCGCCCACCACCAACGCCGACAGGTACACCTGCTGGTCGACCTCCGGGAGGGCGTGCCGGTCGTCGGCCCGCTGGTCCGACCACCGACCGGTCCCTGCCTGAACTGCCTCGACCTGCATCGAAGGGACCGCGACCCGGGCTGGCCGACGCTCGCCGCCCAGCTCGCCAGCGGCACGCCGGAGTTGGCCTGCGCGACGACAACGCTGCTCGCCGCCGTGGCGTACGCCACCAGCGAAGCCCTGGGCCACCTCGACGGCGGAGTCCCGGCCACCGTCAGCGGTTCCGTCGAGGTCACCGCCGACGGCCGGCTACGTCGCCGGCATTGGGCACCCCACCCCTCCTGCACCTGCTCCGGTCGCGGAACGTGAGGCGCCGCGCTCGTCGCCGCGGTCGGTCACAATAGCCAGGTGACCGAAATCCCGCGCCGGGCCGTCTCCCGGACCGCCAAGCTCGCCACCCTGCCGCTCGGCTTCGCCGGCCGGACCGTCCTCGGTGTGGGCAAACGCGTCACCGGGCTCGCCTCTGACGTCATCTCCGCGGAGATCCAGCAACGTACCGCCGAACAGCTCTTCAGCGTCCTCGGGCAGCTCAAAGGCGGCGCGATGAAGTTCGGCCAAGCGCTGTCGGTCTTCGAGGCGGCGCTGCCCGAGGAGATGGCCGCCCCCTACCGACAGGCGCTGACCAAACTCCAGGAGGCCGCACCGCCGCTGCCCGCCGCCTCCGTACACCGGGTACTCGCCGAGCAACTCGGCCCGGACTGGCGGGACCGGTTCGTGGAGTTCGACGACACACCGGTCGCCGCCGCCAGCATCGGGCAGGTACACCGCGCGCAGTGGCGGGAGCCGGGCTACGACGCGACCGGCGCGCCGAACACCCGCGACGTGGCGATCAAGATCCAATACCCCGGTGCGGGGGAGGCCCTGCTCACCGACCTCAAGCAGCTCTCCCGGCTCGGTGGAATGTTCCGGGCGATCCAGCCGGGGCTGGACATCAAACCACTCCTCGCCGAACTCCGGGAACGCATCACCGAGGAGCTCGACTACGAACTGGAGGCCGAGTCGCAGCGCGCCTTCGCCACGGCGTACGCGGACGACCCGGAGATCCACATCCCGGCCGTGGTCGCCGCGTCGCCTCGGGTCCTCGTGACCGGGTGGGTCGAGGGAACTCCGCTGTCGCAGATCATCCGGGAGGGCTCCGAACAAGAGCGGGACGAGGCCGGCCGGTTGATGGCCACCCTGCACCTCTCCGCGCCGATGCGGGCCGGACTGCTCCACGCCGACCCGCATCCGGGCAACTTCCGGTTGCTGGCCGACGGCCGGCTCGGGGTGGTGGACTTCGGCGCGGTGGCCCGGCTACCCGAGGGGACCCCCGAGCCGATCGGCCGCATCGCCGGACTGGCCTTGCGGGGAGATGCCGAAGAGGTGATGGCCGGCTTGCGTGACGAGGGCTTCGTCAGCAACAGCGCGGCGATCGACGGGCCGGCACTGTTGGACTTCCTCCAACCGATGCTGGCGCCGGTCGCCGCCGAGGAGTTCCGGTTCACCCGCGCCTGGCTACGGGCTGAGGCGGCCCGGCTGGCCAACCCTCGCTCGCCCGCCTACCAACTCAGCCGACACCTCAACCTGCCCCCGTCGTACCTACTGATCCACCGGGTCACGCTCGGCTCGATCGGGGTGCTCTGCCAGCTGGAGGCGAAGGCGCCGTACCGGGGAATCCTGGAGCGCTGGCTACCCGGCTTCGCCCCAATAGCGTGATGCGGTGACGGGCGCATCCGGCGGTAGCCGGACGCGCCCGTCCCAGCGGTGTTAGCCAACGGGCCCGCTCCCCACCGAAAGGGGAAGCGGGCCCAGCTGACTAACCGATGCCCAACTCGCGCGCCGACCGCTGGTGAGCGGTCATGGCGACGGTACGGGCGGAGCGATAAGCCTCAGTGCTCGTGGTGGTGCGACCGGCCTGAGGCCGGCGCATTCGAGCCCTCGCCAACACTTCGTTCAGTAATTGCAGTTCGAACTTGTTCGATTGCTTGAGCATCCTCGTCAACTTTCTCGTGGCCAGTGCGAACACCGGCGAAGGGTGGAACGATCGGGTGGTTGTCAGGCCGCCAGCCGGACCGCGTCGCGCCGGGCCAACCCACTGGCCTCCAGTCGCGCCTCGGCCTCGACCCGGAGCATGGCGTCTCGGGCAACATCTTTCTTACGAGGACGGCCTCGGGGCCGCTTACGCGGGACCACCGCGCCACGCTCGAAGATCTCGCCACCCCAGACGCCCCAGGGCTCAGCTCGCTCCACCGCGCCAGCAAGGCACTCGACGCGCAGCGGGCAGTCCCCGCAGAGCGACTTGGCCACCTCAAGCTCGGAGGGCGAGTCAGAGAACCACAGGTCGGGGTCGAACTTCCGGCAGGGCAGGTTCGCCTCCAACTCGACGCTCAGGTCGAGTGGGGCCAACGCCAGACTCATCGCCCGGTCACCTCTCTCTCACTTTTCGATCTCTTGGATCGCATTTCCGACATACTTCGACGGGACAAAAACTAAGGCCGCGGATCCCGGTATGCGGGTTCCGCGGCCTCAAGGTGAGCCGGTGGTCGGTAATCAGACCGGTCTACCTCGAGGTGGAACACCGCGGACGTCCACGCGCCGCTTGGCGCTATCAACGCCCTTGCCCGTGAAACCACTGGTCCCCTGGATGCCGCATGGCGCCAGCGCGAGAATCAGCTCGGCCTGGGTCTCGACCTGGTGCGTCTGCGGAACCAACGGTCGCGCAGCGGTGCGGGCCACTTGGACGGCCGACAGCGGAGCGACGGCAGCGGGGGACACCAACGGACGCGCGTTGCTGTAGATCTCCATTGGGGCCACCTCCCTGACTTTCTCTCGTGCCGACCGAATCACGCCCGTGAGCAGCCCGAATGCCGCCGCTCGCGAGGTATGCCCCGAGGCTATGCCGCGCCCGGGGGCGAGGGCAAACGAATTTACGGCAAGATTTCTGAAGTTTTCTCCGGGCAGACCTCGTCCACCGTCGCGCCGGCTACCAAGGCCAGCACCGCCTCCCCGTAGAGCCCCAGCTTGCGGGCCCCGATCCCCGCGATCGCGGTGAGGTCACGGGGCTGCTGCGGGCGCCGCTCCGCCAACGCCACCAAGGTCGCGTCGGTGAACACCACATAGTCCGGTACCCGCTGGCCGCCGGCCACCCGACGCCGCCACTCACCCAGCCGCCCGTGCAGCTCCTTGTCCAGGTCAGACGGACAGGCGGTGCACCGGCCCAGCTTGCGCTCCGCGCCAGCAAGCAGCGTCGTACCGCAGACCCGACAGGAGACGATCTGGGTACGCCGACGTTCGGTTCGCCGTACCCCGCTCGCACCGGCCCGCCCACTGGTGCCGGAGGAGTCCAGCCGGGGCAGGAAGCGGCAGGGCCGCCGGGGGCGCCCACCCGGTGAGCGGGCTGAGGCGTACGACAGCCAGAGCCACTCCCGAGCCCGGGTGATGCCCACGTAGAGCAGCCGGCGCTCCTCCTCCACCTGCTCCGGTGTCTTCGCGTAGGTGGTGGGCAGGGTGCCCTCGGCGAGGCCGACCAGGAAGACGGCGTCCCACTCCAGACCCTTCGCCGAGTGCAGGGAGGCGAGGGTGACGCCCTCGACCGTCGGCACGTGCTGAACGGCGGCCCGCCGGGCCAGCTCGTCGGTGAAGTCGGCCAACGTGGCCGGCCGCTCGACCGCGGCAGCCGGCCCGATCGGCAGCACCGGGGCGCTGGCCGCGTACTCCTCGGCGAGTTGGACCAGGGCGGCGAGGGCCGCCCACCGTTCCCGGGCGGCGCCACCAGCCGGCGGCGCATCCGGTGCCCACCCGACCGCGGCCAGGGCCTCGACCACGGCCGCCGGCAACGGGGTGGCACCGGGCAGGGAACGGGTGGCGGCGCGCAGCGCGACCATCGCCTGCCGCACCTCGACGCGCTCGAAGAACCGCTCCGCGCCCTGCACCTGGTACGGCACCTCGGCCTCGGTCAGCGCCTCCTCGTACGCCTCGGACTGCGCGTTGGTCCGGAACAGCACGGCGATCTCCCGGGCCGGAGTACCGGCGTCCACCAGGGCACGGCAGCGGGCGGCGACGGCGGCGGCCTCGGCCGGCTCGTCGGTAAAGATCCTCAACTCGGGCTCGGGGCCCGGCGGGCGCTGGCCGACCAACTCCAGCCGGAGTCGCGCCTCCGCGCCCCGAGCCGGCGCGATGACCGAATTGGCCAGCCCGACCACCTGGGGGGTGGAGCGGTAGTCGCGCACCAGGCGGACCACCGTCGCCCCCCGGTGCCGACGGGGGAAGTCGACCAGGTAGGACGAGGTCGCACCGGTGAACGAGTAGATCGTCTGGCTCGCGTCACCCACCACCGTCAGGTCGTCTCCACCGCCGAGCCACGCCTCCAGCAGCCGCTGTTGCAGCGGGTTGACGTCCTGGTACTCGTCGACGACGAAGTGCCGGTACTGGGCGCGTACCTGGTCGGCCACGTCCGGGTGCTCTTCGATTCCCCAGATCGCGGCGCGCAGCATGTCCTCGAAATCGATCATTCCGCCGGCGCGTTTGACCTTCTCGTACGCGGCGAAGGCATCGGCCACCTTCGCCGGCTCGTACGGGGTGTCCCGCACCGCCCGGGCGGCCGCGACCACGTACTCCCCGGGCTCGACCAGGGACGACTTCGCCCACTCGATCTCGCCCGCGAGGTCCCGCACCCCGGTCCGGTCGGAGCGGATCCCCACCTTCGCCGCAGCGAGGGTGACCAGCCGGACCTTACTGTCCAGCAACTCGGGCATCGCCCGACCGGCGAGCAGCCGGGGCGCAAAGTAGCGCACCTGACGCAGCGCCGCGGCGTGGAAGGTGCGCGCCTGCACCCCCGGTACCCCGAGCGTGGTGAGTCGGCTGCGCAGCTCGGCGGCGGCCCGCGCGGTGAAGGTGACCGCAAGCAGGTGCCGGGGCAGGATCTCCCCGGTCAACGTCCGGTGGGCGATCCGGGAGGTGACCGCCCGGGTCTTCCCGGTGCCGGCGCCGGCTAGGACGCAGACCGGGCCGGCCGGGGCGGTCACCGCCGCCTGCTGCTCCGGGTCGAGGCCGGCGAGCACCCGGTCGGACGCTGAGTGGGACACCACAGCGAGGAATTGTTCCAGCCGCTGCCAACGTTGGTGCGGTTAGCCTGGCTTGAATCACGACCAACCCCTTGGAGGTCTGCCGATGTTGACGATGTACTCCACGCCTTGGTGCGGCTACTGCCACCGACTGAAGTCACAGCTGGACCGGGAGGGCATCGGGTACGAGGTGGTCGACATCGAGCAGGAGCCGGCGGCCGCCGAGTTCGTGATGAGCGTCAACGGCGGCAACCAGACCGTGCCGACGCTGCGCTTCGCGGACGGCAGCGCGCTGACCAACCCCACTATTCGTCAGGTCAAGGAGCACCTGTCGGAGATCTCCGCCTGACCGATGCGGGCCCTTCGGGCGCCGGCTGGGCCGACGGGCTCAACCGGCGCCCGCCCCAGAGGTAGCTGCTGGCCAGTAGGGTGACCAGGCCCACCGCCACGAAGAGCAGCCGGTAGTCGACAACGCCGACGAGCAGCGCGCCACCCCCGATTGAGATGGCCCGCGGGCCGCTGATCACCGCGTCGGCGCCGGCGGCGACCCGACCGATCAGCGGTGCCGGCGTACGCCGCTGGATCAGCGTGTGCAGGCCGACCATGGTGAGCGGCAGCGACACCCCGGCCAGCAGGAGGGCGGCGCAGCCCAGCCAGAGGTTGGGGTGGGCGAGCGTCAGCGCGGCCGACCCGAACAGCGCGACCCCCACGGCGAGCGCGCCGACCTCGCCCACCCGCCGGATCACGCCGGAGGAGACCAGCCCACCAGCGAGGCCACCGACTCCCTGCACGGTCACGAGCACTCCCACGAACGCCGCGTCGCGGCGAAGGCCGTGGTCAACGTAGGCAAAGATCAGCGACTCGCTGAAGCCCATCACCAGCGAACCGAGACCGTAGCCGAGCAGTGCCCGGCGCAGCGCCGGCTCGTCGGCCAGGTACCGCAGGCCCGCGCCGAGCTCGGCCGACCAGCGGGACGGGCGGCGCGGTCGCCGGGCCGGGCTGGACGGCTGGGTGCAGTCCCGGGGGCGGCAGCCGCATCGAGCCGCTCCGGCCGGTCGGTCGGGACGGCTACGCCCCGGTCGCGACCGGGGCGACTCGGTGACTCGGAGCAGGCCCACCAGCACCGCCGCGGCCACGAAGCCGGCTATCGCCACGCCGGCCAGCAGTCCGCCGCCGACGGCGGTGTAGAGGGCGGCCCCCGCCAGCGGGCCGAGCAACCGCAGTCCCTGCCGCACCGTCTGGAGCACGCCGTTCGCGTCGGCCAGCAACTCTGCCGGCACCAGGTGCCGCAGGAGGCCGCTGAGCGCCGCGCTGAGGGTGATGTACGACAGGCCGTAGAGGATGGCGACCAGGTAGATGAGCCAGAGGTCGGTACGGTCTCCGACGGCGAACAACGGGGTGAGTAGGGCGGCCGTGACCAGGTTGGCGGCCACGAACAGGGACTTGCGCGGATACCGGTCGACGACCCAGCCGACCAGGGGTGCCAGCGTCATCGGGGCGATGATCGCGAAGATGGTGGCCCCGGCCAGTCCACTCGACCCGGTCAGTTCCTTGACCCAGATGGCGAGCGCGAGCAACAAGATCGACTCGGCGGTCATGCTGGCCACCAGGCCACCGAAGAGCAGCCGGAAGTCGGGGCGGCGCAGGACGGTACGCATCTGCCCTCCGTCGGAAGTGGTACACGGTGTGCCGCCTTTGGTCGAGACACGCCCCCGCCAGAACCTCCGGCGCCGGCCGCGTCGTTTCATACTGAGGGTTAGGGGCGAATTCAGAGGGTTACCGTCGCATCTACGACGGTCTACGGAAAAGAGGACACGTGCCTCCAGTCGCACCCAGCCCTATCCTGCGGCGCCGCAGGTTGGGCTCCGAACTGCGTCGGCTGCGCGAGACCACCGGTCTCACCGGGGACCAGGTGGTCGAGCGGGTCGGTTGGGCCTCCGCTTCCAAACTGTCTCGCCTGGAGAATGGCCGTAGCCGGCCAGACCCGCAGGATGTCCGCGCACTGCTCGATCTCTATCGGGTGGACGTAACACTGCGGGACGAGCTGCTGACCATCACCGGTGAGGCCGGCGACATCCGTGGCTGGCTTCGGAACTACCCGGTCATGACCCCACAGCAGCGCGGCTTCGCCGAGTTGGAGGCGGGCTGTGTGGAGATCTCGGAGTATCACCCGCTGCTCATACCGGGGCTACTCCAGACGCCCGGTTACGCCCGCATTCGAATCGCCTCCGCCCGAGATGTCGACGAAGCGGCTGGCGAGCCGGATGGCACCGAGGACATCGAGACCGAGGTGGGCGCCCGGCTGGCCCGTCAGTCGCTGCTTACCCGGGGACCGGACGCACCCCGCTACACGGCCGTACTCGAGGAGACGGCACTCGGGGGTCGCGCCGGGCCGGCCGACGTGCTCCGGGAGCAGCTCGGGCAGCTCTACGAGTTGGCCAAGCTGCCCAACGTCACGCTGCATGTGCTGCCTCGGGACACCCAGGCGAGCGGTTGGTACCTGCCGCCGACCGCGTTCTCCCTCTACCGGTTCACCGACCCGCAGGATCCCGAGACCCTGGCGATCGAAAGCGGGTTCTTGAACACCATGTCAACCGAGGCAAAAATCCTAAATCGCTATAAAGTGGTCTTTGAGTGGTTATGCACGGCAGCACTCCCCGCATCGGAGACTCTCTCCTGGCTGAATCAGGCCAGGAGACAGCCATTCGAGGCAGCACCCTCGTCGGCATCGGCGTTCGGGGCGGCAACACCGCCGGCCCAGCGTCGCCGGCGCCCCGGGCGATTGACGGAACGCTGACCCACCGGCACCCAGCGTCGGTCCGTGCGGGCACTACTCGTCCATCGGCCGGTTCACACAGGAGTGCAACCATGAACGAAATCCACGACACGCCGACTGCCTGCTCCGACCTGACGCGGGCAGCGTGGCGAAAGAGCACCCGCAGCCAGACCTCAAACTGCGTCGAGGTAGCGCCGATGCCAGCCACGGTGGCGCTGCGGGACAGCAAGGATCGGGGCGGTCCGGTGCTGCTGTTCGACCGAGGCGAGTGGCAGAGCTTCCTGTCCGCGGCCAAGGAAGGCCAGCTCGACCGGATCTGACCCGCCTCCGTCGGGGCCGCCGGTGCGCAGGTACACCGGCGGCCCCGCGCCGTCTTCGGACGCCGGGCGACGGTCAGCTCCGGCAACCCGGCCCCGGAGCCCTCACCCGATCGGCCAGTCTGCCGGCCCATCGCGGCATTTCGGTTGCCAGGACCGCTACGCGGCGTAGCATGACCCGCAGTGACGTGGAACTTCCACTCCGTTCCCGATCGTCGCGGCACCCATCCGGAGACCGACATGCGGTTCCTGATCGTTCGCACCGACGTCCGCGCGGCGGCTGACGTGGACCTCACCACCGTCTGGGCCGACGGCGGCCGGCTGCGCGACGAGACCGTCGCGCCCGAGCCACGCCGGCAGGTCGTCCACGCCGACGACCGCGAAGCCGCACTCCTGCTCGCCCGGGCCCTCGCCGCGGTCGGCGCGGTCCGTGCCGGCCGGCAACGGGTCAAGGTACTCCCGCTCGACGAACCCCCGTCCGCCTGGCCGAGCTGGCCGGACGACCGCGGCGGCTGAGCGGTTACCCGTCCGTCGGAACCGGCCCGGCTCCCCCGCCCTGCTCCTCACCCCAGCCGGTCTCGACGGCACGGTCCCCGGCCCGTGACCGTCGCGGCAACGGCGGTCACGGGCCGGGACCACGTTCGGAACCAACCACCACCGCCCGGCGACGCCCACCCGCAACCGCCAGCGACGCCCACCGTCAACAGTGGCCGTCGAGCCAGTAGCGCAGCAGGAAGGACGCGATCGAAGACGACGGCGGCAGGACCAGCCGAGCCTCCTGGACGGCAACGCTCTGCCCGCCCAGCGCCGCGCTGACCTCGGACCGGGTGAACCAGCGGGCCGCCGTGATCTCCGCCGGGTCGACCCGCACCGGATGCCGCGGGTCGGCCACCGCCTGAAAACCCAGCATCAACGAACCGGGGAACGGCCAGGCCTGGCTACCCACGTACGTGATGTCCGTGACCGGGAGGTCCACCTCCTCGCGTACCTCACGCAGCACCGCCGCCTCGGCCGACTCCCCGGGTTCCACGTAGCCCGCGAGGCAGGAGAAACGCAGCTCACCCGGCACCCGCGGCCAGCCGGCATTGTTACCCAACAGGCAGCGCCCACCCCGACCGGACCGCCCGTCGTGCACCAGGACGATCATCGCCGGATCGGTCCGCGGCCACATCCGCTCCCCCGCCGGGGCAACCCGGGACCAACCGGCCTCATCCATCGTGGTGGCCTGCCCGGTCCGCGGGGAGTACCGGTGCCCACGGTGCCAGTTGAGCAGGGCCAGACCGGTGGTGAGCAGGCCCGCGTCCCGCTCGGTGAGCAGGTGGCCGACCTCCAACAGGTGTGCCGCGCGGGAGCCGGGGAGCGCCGGCAGGGGCGCGTCCACCGTAAACACCGGTACGCCATCAGGCTCAACGCCGAGGAAGATCGCCCGGACAGCCGCCTCCGCCGGCACCTCCTCCGGGTCAACCAGCACCAACACCGGCGGCTCCGGACCGACGGACACCAACGCCCGCCCCCCGTGGCCGCTGTCCAACACGAGCACCCGGCACCGCCCCCAGGCCTGACCCAACCAGTCGGGATCGGTACGCCGGTGCGCGGCCCGGTCCAGGGTGGAGCGGGCCAGCGCCGGGGCCGGGCCATCATCTGTCACGGAACCGCCGGTTCGGTCACAACCTCGGCGAGCGTCCCCAACTGCCCGGCGACCCGCTGCGCATCCCCCAGCACGACGGTGACCGCCCGGGCCGGGGCGAGGTATCGGGCCGCCGCGTCGGCGACCTCAGCCACCGTCGCCTTCGCCAGCCGAGCCGCGTGTTCGGCCAAGAAGTCCAGACGCAGGCCACTACTGGCGTACGCGCTGGTCAGCGCCGCCAGCCCAGCCTGGGTGGAGATGCCGAGCTGGAGCGTGCCGAGAGCGTACTGACGGGCCTGCTCCAGCTCCTCCGCGCCCGGTGCGACGCAGGCCAGCCGACCCAACTCGTACTGGGTCTCCAGCAACGCCGCCCCGGTCACGTCGGTGGCCACCTCGGCGGCGGCGAGCAGGACCGACCCGGCGACCGAGTGCTCGACCAACGAGTACGGTCCGTACGTGTAGCCCTTCTCCTCGCGAATGTTCTCCACCCATCGGGACGAGAAGTAACCTCCGAAGATCAGGTTCGCGAGCTGTAGGGCGGCGTGGTCGGGGTCGGTGCGCGGCACCGCCGGCAGCGCGATCCGCAGCGACGACTGGACCGATTCGGGGCGGTCAACGAGGAGCAGCGGCCCCGGTTCCAACGGCGGCGTGGCCGGTAGCCCGACAACCTGACCGGCGCCATTCCACCCGCCGAGCGCCTGCTCGGCCGCGTCCAACGCCCGTTCCGGCTGGACATCCCCGACCAGCACCAGGACCGCACCGGTCGGATGCACCCGCTGGTCATGCAACTTCCGCAGCACGCTCGGACGCACCGCGCGGACCTGATCCGGGGTCGGTGTCTGCACCGCGTACGGGTGCCGGCCGTAGATCCGCCTGAGCAGGGCGGTACGGGCCAGGTGCCCCGGCTGGCACTGGGCCAGCTGGATCCGGTCGACCAGCCGGTCCCGTTCGGTGGCGACCTCGTCGGCCGGGTAGGCCGCCGCGGTCAGCACCCCGGCCAGCAGCTCCAACATCCGGTCCAGGCCAGTCGCCAAGCCCGCGCCGGAGAGCATCAACCGGTCTGGGTCAACCCCGGCGGAGAGCCCGCCACCGACCTTCTGTAACTCCGCGGCGATCTGCACCCCGGTCAGCGTCGTCGTACCGGAGAGCAGGGTCTCTGCGAGCATCGCGGCCCGGGCTGGATGCACCTGCCCGAACGGGATCCCGAGCCGCACCTCGACCAGGGGCACCGCCGGCCGGCGGACCGCGATCACGGTGAGGCCGTTGCCGAGCCTACGCTCGGCCTGCTTCGGCAGCTTCAGTTTCCGGGTCGGCCCGAGCGGCGGCAGGACGCGCGACGCGGTCGTCATCGCGGCGCTCACTGCTCCGCCCCCGCGAGCACCTCGACGGTGGCCCGACGCTGGGGGCGCAGGGTGGCGGCGGCGGTACGGACCGACTCCTCGGTGACCTCGCCGACCAGGCGGGGCAACTCGTTGAGCAGACCGGGCTCACCGCGTTGCTGCTCCAGAACGGCCATCCGTAGGGCCCGCCCCAGCACCGCGTCCGTGTCGCGCAACAGGTGCGTGGCCATCCGCGCCTGGGTACGGGCCAGCTCACCGTCGGCCAGCCCGTCGGTGGCCAGCCGGTCCAGCTCCTCATCCACCGTCTGCAGCACCTTGTCCACGTCACCGTCGGGTGGCAGGTGCGCCTGGAGCAGGAGGGCCGTCGGGTCGCGGACGTCGAACGGGTCCCCCATGAAGCCCAGGTAGCCGCCGACACTGGTGACCGACCGGTCCCGCTGGACCAGCCGTTCGACCAACCGGGCGGCGTCCCCGTCGGTGAGCACCTCGGCGAGCACCGCGTACGGGAGGTAGCCGGCGAAGTCGCCGATCGGGTCCGGCACCCGCCAGGCCGAGGCGACCGCCGGCAGTGGGGCCAGTCGATCGGTGTACGACACCCGCCGCTCGGCGGTCAGGTCCGGCTCGGCGAAGCTTGGCCGGACCGGGGCCGGACGGGCCGGCACATCGCCGAAGTGCCGCTCGACCAGCTCGACCGCCTCGGCTACGTCGATGTCGCCGCTGACCGCCAGTACCGCGTTGCCGCTGGCGTAGTAGTGCTGGAAGAAGTCGGCGGCGTCGGCCACGGTGGCCGACTCAAGGTCGGTGAAGGACCCGTAGCCATCGTGCGCGTTGGGGAAGGTGTCGAAGAGCACCGGTGGCAGGGTGAGCCAGGGAAACCCGCCGTACGGCCGGTTGAGCACGTTGACCCGAATCTCCTCCTTGACCACGTCGACCTGGTTGCGCAGATTCTCCTCGGTCAACCGGGGGCCGCGCATCCGGTCCGCCTCAAGGAAGAGAGCCCGTTCGAGGGCGTTGCCGGGCAACGTCTCGTAGTAGTCGGTGTAGTCCAGGTGGGTGGAGCCGTTGAAGGTGCCGCCCGCCCCCTGTATGTGCCGGAAGTGGGCCAGCTTCTCCAGATTCTCCGAACCCTGGAACATCAGGTGTTCGAAGAGGTGCGCGAAGCCGGTGCGCCCCTCCGGCTCGGAGCGAATACCGACGTCGTAGACGACTGCCACCCCGATCACCGGGGCGCTGCGGTCCGGGGTGAGCACCACCCGCAGACCATTGTCGAGCGTGAATCGCTCGACGGGGTACCTCGTTGCTGGAATCGTCGCTCTGCGGGTGGTCGACACGCGTCGACCCTAACCCGTCCGCGCGGACGCACCGACAGCCTCCCGCCGGACTCAGCCCACGGTCGCTGTCGATTCCGGGCTGCGCAGCTCAACCGGGGCCGCGGGCGCGGCCTTGTCCGGCACGGCGTGCCACGGGCTGAAGACGACGATCAGTGCGAGCAGTACCCCGACCCCGGCGACCGCCGCCACCAACAGCAGTTCCCGTACCGCGTCCAGGCCGCTTTGCCCCGTCATGCATACCCCTTCCACCCTGAACGGACTGCGGTGTCATCCCCCTCGGACCAGCCTCGCGGGCCCTGTCGCCGGAACGCAATCACCATTCGGACCCATCCACCGCCAATTGCTGACTCAGCCAGCGATGGTTCCCTCCGCCCCACGTTCCGGGACCGAGGCGATCAGCGCGGCGAGACCCGCCGCGTCACGCAGGTCCACCGGCCGCACCGTCACCCCGTCCCGGACGTAGTGGAACGCCGCACCCACCTGCGCAACCGGAACCCCCGCCAGCTCCGCCCAGGCCAGTCGATACACCGCGAGCTGCACCGCTGCCGCGGCGGCGGCCGCTCCGGTGGGCTGCCGGCCGGTCTTCCAGTCCACCACATCGAACCGGCCGCCGGGCCGACCGAAAACCGCGTCCATCCGGCCCCGGACGACCACCCCGGCGATCACCGTCGCGAACGGCACCTCGGCCTCGACCGGCGTCCGATCCGCCCACTCACTGGCCAGGAAACGCTCCTGGAGTTCGGTAAGTGCCTCGTCCGGTGCGGCGTCCGCATCCGCCGCGCCGGGCAACTCGTCCACGTCGAGCAGCCGGCCAGCCCCGAACCGCTGCTCCAGCCAGGTATGGAAGGCGGTACCCCGACGGGCGTACGGATTTGGCTCGGTGGGCAGGGGCCGGCGCAGTGACCGGGCCAGGGCCGCCGGGTCCCGTCGCAGCGCCACCAGTTGGGTGACCGAGAGCGCGGCGGGCAGCACGACCTCAATCGGGCCAGCCGGTCGGGTCAGCTCGGCCCGCTCGGCGAGCAGCAGATCGGCCTCCCGGCGCCAACGCGCCACCTCCGGGTCGTCGCCACCCAAAACATCGCCACCCCGATCGTCGCCACCCGGGTCGTCGCCACCCCGATCGTCGCCACCCGGGTCGCCCACGCTCGACACCGGAGGGCCGGCCACCGCCAGGCCGCCGGCTGCCGGACGGGACGGCACCCCAGCTGTCAAGTAGCGCCGCACCATGGTTGCCGCCTCGGTGAGCGCCGGTCGACGGGCACCCAACGGGTCAGCGGGCCACTCCGCCCGAAGCACCACCTCGGTCGTGGGATTCACCGCGTCCGGGGCGGGCTCCGCCGCCCACTCGTCCACCACCTGCCCAGCGCCCCCGTCCCGGCATGCCTGATGCAGGTCCCGCAGGAGCGCGGAGGGGCCACGCGGGCGTTTGGTGCCCTCCCCCCACCAATGTCCGGAGCAGAGCAGCAGCCGGCGGGGACGGGTCACCGCGACGTACGCCAACCGCCGCTCCTCCCGCTCGTCGTGCGCCCGCCACGCTGCGGTGAAGTCCGCCAGAGCCTGCGCCACCCCGCGCTGCTCCTCCGCCGCCGCCAGCGCCAACACCGGCAACCCGGCAGCGTCGCCGCGCAGCGGGAACGGCAGCACCCCCAGCCCGCCCAGCCAGTGATCGGAGTTGCGCACCGGACCCGGCCACACCCCGCGGCTCAGCCCCGCCACCGCCACGATGTCCCACTCCAGGCCCTTGGCCGCGTGCGCGGTGAGAACCTGCACCGCCCCCTCGACCACCTCCACCTCGCCGGGGGCGAGCCCACGCTCCTCGTCCTCCGCCGCCGCCAGGTAGGCCAGGAAGGCCGAGAGCGTGGCCCCCGGCGTCTCCCCGCTGAACCGGGCCGCGACGTCACCGAGCGCATCCAGGTGCCCCCGGGCCAGCCCAGCGTCGCCGGCCTCGTCCCGGCCGGCCCGCACCGCCACCTCCACGTCCAGGCCGATCGTCCGCTCGATGTCCGCGATCAGGTCTGGCAGCGACTGGTCCAGCCGATAACGCAGCAGGCCCAACTCCTGGGCGGCGGCGCGGAGCCGGGCGTAGCCCTCCGCCGAGTACGCCGGCGCCGGCCCCAGATCGGCCAGGGCCTCCACCAGAGTCGCCTCGTCCAGCACATCCGGGACGATCTCCGGCTCGTCCTCCGCCGCGAGCTGCCGGCGCGCGGCGGCGATGGCCCGAGCCCGACGGTGCAGGGCCACCAGGTCCCGCGGCCCGATCCGCCACCGGGCACCGGTCAGCAACCGAAGCAGCGCCGCCCCGTCGGTCGGGTCGGCCAGCACCCGCAGGGTGCAGACCACGTCCCGCACCTCCGGGGTGTCCAGCAGGCCGCCCAGCCCCACCACCTCGACCGGCAGACCCCGGGCCCGCAGCGCCGACTCGATCGCCGGAATCTGGCTGCGCAGCCGGACCAGCACCGCGGTGGTGGGACGCGCCACGACCGGAAGGTGCTCGGGCAACGCACCGGGCATCCCCGCCGCTCCCTGCCAGGCGCGCAGCAGACTGTCGGCGATCCAGTTCGCCTCGTCCGCGTAGGTGTCCAACAACGCGCAGTGGACGGTGCCGGCAGCCGCCCCGCGGGGGGTGCGGTGCGGGATCGGGTCCTTGACGCTCAGCGCGGCACGCAGCTCCGGCACCCGGGCGCCGGCGGCGCGGAGCGGGGTGGCGAGGGCGTTCGCCACCGCCAGAATCTCCGGTCGGTTGCGCCAACTGGTGGTCAGGGTACGTACCTCGGCCGGAGCGCCGTCGGCCTGGGCGAACTCGGTACGGAACCGGTCGAGGGTGCCGGCACTCGCCCCACGCCAGCCGTAGATCGACTGGCAGGGGTCACCGACCGCGGTCACCGGGTGCCCGCCACCGAAGAGCGCGTTCAGCAGCACCACCTGGGCATGGCTGGTGTCCTGATACTCATCGAGCAGCACCACCCGGTAGCGGTCCCGCTCGAGCTCACCGACCACCGGGTGGTCCCGGGCAACCCGGGCCGCCCGAGCCAGCTGGTCGGCGAAGTCCATCGCCTCGAAATCCTCCTTGCGCCGGGCGTACGCCCGGACCAGCGGCAGCAGCTTCAACCGGACCTGCGCGAGGGTGAGCGCCCGGCGCACGTCGGCGTAGACCCGGCCGGGGCGGGACTGCACGTCGGCGAAGAACCGTCCGGTCCAGGCCGCCAGGTGGTCCGGCTCGACCAGGTGCTCGTCCAACTCGCCGGCCAAGGCCAGCACCGCGTCGGTGATCGTGCTCGGCATCCGGTCCACCTCGGACATGTCACCGTCGTAGGTACGCACGATCAGGTCAACGAGTTGCCAGCGGGACGCCTCGGTGAGCAGCCGGGTGGCGGGCTCGTACCCGGCGCGCAGCCCGTGTTCGGTCACCACCCGCCCGGCGTACGAGTGGTAGGTGGCGACCGTCGGCTCGCCGGACAACGGATCGTCGTGCGGGTGTCGCCCGTTGCGCCCGAGCCGGCGAACGAGCTGACCGAGCCGGGTCCGGACGCGGTGCGCCAGCTCCCCGGCGGCCTTTCGGGTGAACGTCAGACCGAGCACCTGCTCCGGTTGGACGTACGAGTTGGCCACCAGCCAGACCACCCGGGCGGCCATCGTCTCGGTCTTGCCGGAGCCGGCGCCCGCGACGACGAGCAACGGCTCCACCGGGGCGGCGATGATCGCCGCCTGTTCCCGGGTGGGCGCCGGGAGTCGCAGCAGCTTCGCCAACTCGACCGGGGTGTACCGGGGCCCGGCATCGGCTCGACGGGGAGTCGGGGTCGCCGCGCTGAACAGGGTCGGCTGGGTCACGGGCCCTCCAGTGGGCGAGTGCTCGGCGGTTCGACGACCTGGCGCCCCTGCCCAGACACCGGGCAGCTGGTACGCACCGGGCAGACTCGACACTTCGAGTTGGCGACCGCGGCGAAGGTGGCGGCGGCCATCGTCTCGGCGGTCCGCCGGACCAGGGCGGTCGCCCAGCCGGCCGCCGGCCCCTCGCCGGCCGGCGGTTGGGCCTGTTCCCGGGCTTCCTTGGTGCCGGTGCCGAGCTGCACCAGGGATGCGCCCCCGGACTCGGTCCCAAACTCGGCGAACGCGCCCGCCTCGACCGCCGCCTGGTACGCGCCCAGCTGCGGATGCTCGGCGAGGTCCGCTCCGGTCACCGCGGTCGACTTACCGGTCTTGAGGTCAACCACCACGAGCCGGCCCTCCGGGTCAACCTCCAGCCGGTCCACCCGGCCGACCAGGTCGACGGGGTGGCGTGGATCGTCCAGTCGGACGGCGAACTCGTGCTCGATGGCGAGCAGCCGACGCGGGTTGGTGGCCAGCCAGCGCAGCAGCTTGTCCACCATCGCCTCGGCGCGGGCCTGCTCCGGGCCGACCAGCCAACGGGCCGCCAGCTCGATCGCGTCGAACCGGGCCGCCACGTAGTCGAGCAGCGCCCGCCGGTCCGAGCTGGCGTTCTCGGCCAGCATCGCGGCGGCGTGCACCAGGTTCCCCACCCCCTGCGCCGCGCTGGCCGGCGCGCCACCACCATGGCGTTCGAGCAGCCAGCGCAGGCTGCACCGCAGGGCGTTCTCCATCCCGGACGGGGTGACCCGCACCGGCTCACCGTCGGCGGCCAGCGGCCGTTCGTCGGAGAGCGGACGCAGCCCCCACCAGTCATCCGGGTGCGCCCCGGCGACCCCCTCGGCGGCGAGCCGAGCCAGCTCAGCCGCGGCCGCCCGCCGCCGGGGCACCGGCGCGCTCGGGTCGGTCACCGCGGTACGCAGCTCGGCCACCAGCGACCCCAGCGTGAGCGCCCGGGGCGGCCGGCTGAGCGGCAACGTGGCCGTCCGGGGGTCGTCCGGTCCGGCGCCCTCGGCGGGTGGCGCGGCTCCGTCCACGCCCGCGCCCTCGGCGGGTGGCGCGGCTCCGTCCACGCCCGCGCCCTCGGCCGGTGGCGCGGCTCCGTCCACGCCCGCGCCCTCGGCCGGTGGCGCGGCTCCGTCCACGCCCGCGCCCTCGGCCGGTGGCGGGTCGGCCACGCCGAGTTCGTGCAGGAACCGGCTCGGCTGCTCGTCGTGGTCATCGCCACCGACGGCGGCGCTGGCCACGGCGCTGACCAGCAGCCGGCGTCGGGCCCGGGTCACCGCGACGTGGAAGAGCCGCCGCTCCTCGTCCAGCAGGGCCGAGGTCTGGCCAACGACGGAGACCCGCCGCCCCGCGCCGGCCGAACGGCCGGCAAGCACGTCCACGAGGCGCTCCGACCCCAGCAGACTGCCCCGCAACCGCAGGTCGGGCCAGACCCCCTCCTGCACTCCGGCGATGGCGACCAGATCCCACTCCAGCCCCTTCGCGGCGTGCGCGGTGAGCAGCCGGACCGCGTCGCCCCGGTCAGCGGTCGGGGCGAGAGTGTCGGCGGGCAGATCCTGCCCGAGCACGTGGTCGAGGAAGACCTCGACCCGCGCCCCGGGCAGCCGGTCGGTGAACCGGGCGGCGGCGTCGAAGAGCACCAGCACCGCGTCCAGGTCCCGGTCGGCGGCCTCGGCGCGACGACGCCGGGCGACCTCCCCCTCCCCGTCCGCCGCCGGGGTGCGGGCCAGCGCCGCGGACCAGAGGTCGGCGAGGCCACTGGCCCGCCACACCGCCCAGAGCACCTCCTCGGCGGTGGCACCCGGCCGGGCGGCCGCCTCCCGGGCAACCGCCAACAGACCGGCCACCGTCTGCGCCGGCTCCGCCCACCGGCGGTCGATGCCGGCCAGCTCGGCCGGGTCCCGCAGCGCCTCGGTGATCAGCTCGCCGGAGGGTCGGCGGTCGCCGGCGGCCAAAGCCATAACCCGCAGCCCCTGCCGCAGCCGCCGTTCCGCCAGCGGATCCGCCCCGCCCAACGGGGAGTGCAGCAGGGCGACGGCCGCCTCCTCATCGAGCCGGTCCGGGGCGAGCGCACAGCGCAACAGCAGTAGCAGCGGGGCAACCGCCGGTTGCAGGTGCAGCGGCAGGTCCTCGCCGTGCACGACGGTGGGCACCCCGGCCGCGTGCAGGGCACGCCGCAGCGAGGGCAA
Organism: Salinispora goodfellowii; assembly: GCF_059570675.1. NCBI lineage: Bacteria > Bacillati > Actinomycetota > Actinomycetes > Micromonosporales > Micromonosporaceae > Salinispora > Salinispora goodfellowii. The sequence continues at coordinate 101,894 of NZ_JCANTD010000003.1, forward strand.
CGCTCGCCCGGGGGAGCGCACCAACACGGCCATCTCCGACCAGGGCACCCCGTCGAGCAGGTGCGCCGACCGCAGCGCATGCGCCAGCCAGGCCGCCTCACTGGCGGCCGAGCGGAACGTACGGACCTCCGCCGTGCCCGCCGCCGCTGCTGCCGGTAACGCCCGGGTCCGCCGGTGCGTGGCCGGGCCACGCAGCCGGCGGGCCAGCCGCGCGTGCGCCGCCAGCAGTCGGGGACCGGCCCGGTACGACGTGCTGAGGACGACCCGCGCCGCCGGCGCACCGGAGACGGTCCGGAATCGGTGCGGGAAGGTCACCACACCGCCCGGGTCGGCCCCCCGGAAGGCGTACGTGGAGGAGTCTGGATCGGCGAGGACGACCAGCGCCTTGCCGCCCCCCGCCACGGTCGCCAGCAGCTCCTGCTGGGCAGGGTCGGTGTCGGCGTACTCGTCCACGTAGACGTGCGCCAGCCGGCGCCGCTCCGCGGCCAGCAGCGCCGGATCGTCGAGCAGCATTCCGGTGGCGGCGCGGACCAGCTCGGCCGGGTCGTAGGCGATCGAACCGCGGTTGCCGACATCGCGCAGCGCCAGCACGGCGACGTACTCCCGGAGGAACCGGGCGGCGGCCGGCCAGTCGGCCCGGCCGAGCTGCTCACCCAGCCGAGCCAGCTCCACCGGACCGACGCCCCGCTCGGCGGCCCGCATCAGCAGGTCCCGCAGCTGGCTGGCGAAGGCACGGGTACGCAGGGCCGGGCGCAGGTCCGCCGGCCAGCCCACCGGATCGGCGTCCGGCTCCTCGCCCACCAGGTCCAACAACTCCCGAATGATCAGATCCTGCTCGGGGCCGGTGAGCAGCCGGGGCGAGGGTTCGCCGCGCTCCGCGGCGGCCCGGCGCAGCAGCCCGAACGCGTACGCCGGGAAGGTGCGTACCAATGGTTCCCGCAGCACCCGGTGGCCAGCTCCGGCGATCCGGGACTCGATGCGCTGGCGCAGGCCGGTTGCTTGTCGACGACTGAAGGTGAGCACCAGGATGTGCTCGGGATCCACCCCCTCGGCTACCCGCGCGGCAACCGCCTCGACCAGGGTGGCGGTCTTGCCGGTGCCCGGCCCGCCGAGCACCAGCATCGGCCCGACGGCGTGGCCGATCACCTCCGCCTGCCGGGGGTCGTCGAGCCGCTCGCCCGACCGACCGGGCTCGGCCAACCGACCGGGCTCGGCCAACCGACCGGGCTCACCCAACCGACCGGGCTCGGCCAGCAGCGCACGGTCACTCGCCGGAGTGAACGCCCCCGCCGGCCCGCCGGACCGGCGTACCAGCCGGTATGCCTGCATCCCCTCATCCCACCAGATCCGGCCGACAGATCCACATCCGCCCACGCCCACCGGGCGCCCTGACCTGCCGTGCCACGCCAGCGGGGCGGCCAGGTCGGGCTGCCGCCGACCTGGCCGCAGCGCAGGACCGTGCGGTGGCGCTCAGCTCAGCCGGGACTCCAGGAGATCGAGGGCCGCGGGGACGGCCGCCACGACGGGGAGCAGCTCCAGGCCCGCCGGCTTCAGGAAGGTCTGCTTGGCCAGATCACCCAGCCAGTCGAAGAGCGGGCGGTAGAAGCCGTCGGCGTCCACCAGCGCCATCGGCTTGCGGTGCAGCGTGAGGGTGGCGGTCGTCCAGACCTCGAAGAGCTCGTCCAACGTGCCGAGGCCGCCGGGGAGCGTGAGGAAGGCATCCGACTTGTCGATCATTATCGTCTTACGGTCGGCCATCGACTCGGTGACCAACAGCTCGTCGGAGGCGAGGTCGGCGACCTCCAGATCGACCAGGGCCTGCGGGATAACGCCCAGCGTCCGCCCGCCGGCGGCCCGCGCGCCGGCCGCCACCGCCCCCATCATCCCGACCCGGCCACCACCGCTGACGAGCGTGTGACCACGGCGGGCCAGCTCCGCGCCGGTCTCGGTCGCCAGGTCCAGAAAGCGTTGGTCAAGCGTGCGGGAAGAAGCGCAGAAGACACAGATCGCGGCCATGGTCAGCCCCGGCCCCCCTCTTCCGCCGCGGCCCGCTGCTCGGCCGCGGTGACGGCGACGGACTCCTCGCGGATCGCCTCCTGCTCGGCGGAGAGCACCGCCTCCGCCTCGACGATGTGCCGCACGGCCGCGTTCACGTCGTCGGTGAGGCAGATCAGGTCAAGATCAACCGCGCCGATCTTGCCCTCGGTCGCCATCGTGTCCCGCAGCCAGTCGAGCAACCCGCGCCAGTAGTCAACGCCCATCAGCACCACCGGGAACCGGGTCACCTTGCCGGTCTGCACCAGGGTGAGGGCCTCGAACAGCTCGTCCATCGTCCCGAAGCCACCAGGAAGCACGACGAACGCCTGGGCGTACTTGACGAACATGGTCTTCCGCGCAAAGAAGTACCGAAACTCGATCGCGACGTCGACCCAGTCGTTGAGGCCCTGCTCGAAGGGGAGCTCGATGCCCAGGCCGACGGAGAGCCCGCCGGCCTCGCTGGCCCCCCGGTTCGCCGCCTGCATCACCCCCGGCCCCCCACCGGTGATGACCGCATAGCCGGCCCGGGCCAACGCCCCACCCAGCTCCTCGGCCAGCCGGCACTCCGGACTGTCCGGCCGGCTCCGCGCCGAACCGAAGACGCTCACCGCCGGCTGCAGGTCGGAGAGGGTGTCGAAGCCCTCGACGAACTCGGAGAGGATCCGCAGCGCCCGCCACGCGTCCCGGGTCTTCCAGTCACTGCGCTGGCGGGAGTCGAGCAGCCGCTGATCGGCGGTACTGCCACCGATCACTGACCGACGTGGCGCCCCGGCGCCCCGGTGTTGGTCCCGCGGGGCCGCACCGGCCGCCGCCCGCCCGTTGCTCTCGCTCATGCAGGCAACCGTAGTGGAGATACGCCGACCGGCGGGGTGACAGGGCCGTTCAAGTGACCGAGAGCCAGCGGCGCAGCACCGCCGCACCGTCGCGGATCTTCCCGATCTCGACGTGTTCGTCCGGGTGGTGGGCGAGGTTGGGATCCCCGGGGCCGAAATTCAGCGCCGGGGTGCCCAGCGCCGCGAAGCGGGCGACATCCGTCCAGCCCAGCTTGCCGATCGGTGCGGTACCGACGGCGGCCAGGAACTCCTGCGCCGGCGCGGCCTCCAGCCCCGGCAGCGCGCCGGCCGCCAGGTCGGTGATCGCCACCTCGAAGTCGGCGAACACCTCCCGCACATGCGCCTCGGCCTGCTCCGGGCTGCGGTCCGGCGCGAACCGATAGTTGACCTCGACCGTGCAGCGGTCCGGCACCACGTTGCCGGCCACCCCGCCGTTGATGCGCACCGCGTTCAATCCCTCGCGGTACTCGCAACCATCGACCGTCACCCGGCGGGCCTCGTACGCCTCGAGCCGGCGCAGCACCTCCCCGGCGGCGTGGATCGCGTTCACGCCGTGCCAGGAGCGCGCCGAGTGCGCCCGGACGCCGCTGGTGCCGACGGTTGCCCGCAGGGTGCCCTGGCAGCCCGCCTCGACGATCCCGTGCGTCGGCTCCAGCAGCAGCGCGAAGTCGGCCGTGAGCCACTCCGGGTGCGCCTCGGAGACGAGGAAGAGACCGTTGTACGTCGACTCGATCTCCTCCGCCTCGTAGAAGAAGTACGTCACGTCGTACCGCGGCTCGGTCAGGGTCACCGCGAGGTGCAACGCGTACGCGACTCCGCTCTTCATGTCCGAGGTGCCGCAGCCGTACATCAGGTCGCCGCGCACGGTGGCGGGAAAGTTGTTGTTGATCGGGACCGTGTCGAGATGGCCGGCGAGCACCACCCGCTGGTCCCGGCCGAGGCTGGTGCGGGCCATCACGGTGTTGCCGTACCGATAGGTGGTCAGGTGCGGCACACCGCGCAGCACATCCTCGACACAGTCCGCGATCGCCTTCTCGTTCCGGGAGACGGACTCGATGTCGACCAGGGCGCGGGTCAGGGCCACCGGATCAGCAAGGACCTCGGGGGTCAACGGGTTCTTCATAATCCGCACGGTACCGTCACAGAGGTGACCACTACGCAGTCTGCCTGGGGCATCGGCCTGGCCACCGTTACCGCTGACGACCAGGTGCTCGATACCTGGTACCCGACCGGCAAGCTGGGCCTCGGCGAGTTGCCGCTGGTCCCGGGCGAGGATGAGGCGGATGTCCTCGACCTGCCGCCGGGAGCGGTCGGCGACCGGGCGCTGCCGGGTCTGCGGACCGTCCAGCTGGTGACCGTACTCGGCTCGCTGGCCGACCCGATCAAGGACGCCGCGGACGCGTACCTCCGGCTGCACCTCCTCTCGCATCGGCTGGTGCGGCCCAACGAGCTCAACCTCGACGGCATCTTCGGCAAGCTGGCCAACGTCGCCTGGACCTCGGCCGGGCCCTGCCCGCCGGAGCGGGTGGACGAGCTGCGGGTCATCGAGCGGTCCGCCGGCCGCCACCTGAGCGTCTACGGGGTGGACAAGTTCCCGCGGATGACCGACTACGTGGTGCCCTCCGGAGTCCGGATCGCCGACGCGGACCGGGTCCGGATCGGCGCCCACCTCGCCTCCGGTACGACGGTGATGCACGAGGGATTCGTGAACTTCAACGCCGGCACGCTCGGCGCCTCCATGGTCGAGGGGCGCATCGTGCAGGGCGTGGTGATCGGGGACGGCTCCGACATCGGTGGCGGCGCCTCGATCATGGGCACGCTCTCCGGGGGCGGCACCGACAAGGTCCGCATCGGCGAGCGGAGCCTGATCGGCGCGAACGCGGGCGTGGGCATCTCGCTCGGCGATGACTGCGTCGTCGAGGCGGGCTGTTACATCACGGCCAGTTCCAAGCTCACGCTGCCGGACGGTCGGGTGGTGAAGGCTCGCGAGCTGTCCGGCGTCGACGGTCTGCTCTTCTGGCGCAACTCGGTCACCGGCGGGCTCGAGGCGAAGCCGCGGACCGGGCAGGGCATCGCACTGAACGCCGCGCTGCACGCCAACGACTGACCACCCGGCGAGCAGCCTGACCCGCACGGCGTGGGGCGGACCCGCGGGAGATCCGCGGACCCGCCCAACGGCTCACCTCAGGCGGTACGCCTGCAGGATTCGCGTACTCACCGTGTTCCCCTCGGTGTCCCGGGCACTGGCCCGCAGCGACACGTGTCCCGGTGCCTCGTCGGGGTGCCGGACCAGGGCGGTCCAGCCGGCACCCGTACGCCATACGGGTGCCCTGCGCCACGTCTTCCCGCCGTCGTACGAGGCGTCAACGGTCAGCTTCGCGACGGTCGCGGTGCCCGCACCGGTTTGGCGCCGCACCTCGACCGGGATCGGCAGCAGCCGACCGGCGCGGGCACTGTTGTCGGCGGCCAGCGGCGGGTTGAACCGGATCGACGACAGCGGTAGCCGGACCGGTTCCGGACCGGCCTCGTGTTCCGAACGGAAGGTCCAGGTGGACTTCACCTCGGTGCTGAGGTCGGTGAAGCCGCGAGTCGCCTCGACGGTAAGCCGGTAGTCCGCCTCGGCCGGCGGCACCGGGAACTCACCCAAACGGGCTACCTCCGACTCGCCGACCAACTCCCCGTCGCGCCACAACCGCATCCGCTCGCTCTCTTCCAGAGCGTTGCCACGGTGGCCGGCGGCGTCGCTGAAGAGCGGGACACCGGCGTGAATGGTGTCGCCCAACCGGCTCACGTGAACGACGTCCGCCGGGTCGTCCACGGTCAGCACGGGGAAGGACGGCCCGTGCGGCGCCTGGTTCCAGGTTTCCCGGGTGACCTGGCCGGCCCGGTACGTTGTCGGCTCGGACGTCAGCCAGGCCGTCGGCTCCTGCCACGCCGCCTTCGGGTCCGGTGCGTCAAAATTGATCACGCCGCTCCAGCGGACCCCCCTGGTGTTGTAGTACTCGACCCGTTGGCCGGGCACCGTGGTGGGCAGCCTGACGAATGCTCCGAAGAAAGGGTGCTCCAGCGTGGCCAAGACGTACCGCTCCGCCGCCATCCCCTCGTAGCCACCGTGGAACCGGTGCCGCACGGTGGCGAGGTCGCCCTTGCGGTAGTCCCGGACGAAGCCGGTGGGCACCCGCCCCGGGATCGTCTCACTGAGCGCGTACAGGTAAGGGCTGTGTGCCGCCTCCAGATCGGCCCACTGACTACTGATGGTGGCCACGAATATCTCGTCGGAGACGCTGCCGTTCCCGATCTGACCGATGGTGATGTCGTCGAAGTCGGCCGCCCGTAGGGAGAGGTTGACGGAGTCGCCGTCGGTGTTGTAGAAGGACGAGCCGATGCCGACCACCGCCGGCGTCGCGTCCCGCCGGGGGACGGTTACCCGGATCGGCTTCGCGGTCCGCGCGTCCACGGTGATATCTCGTTCACGGTCGATCACCAACTCCGGCGCGACCAGATCGGTAACGCCGACAGGCCCCTCCCCGGCCGGCTCAAAGATCGTCGACTTCAGCCCGTACCGGCCCTTCGGAAGCCGCACCTCGACCGCCCCGTCGGCGTCGTAGGCAGGCCAAAAGCCGAGCGAATCCAGCCCGACCAGGCTGGTCCAGTACTCCGCCGCCGCTCCGGCCCGATCCCGGTGGGTCAGGGTGAGGTCGTAGCTCTCCACCTCACGGTTCACCGCCAACGGGGTGACCGCCACGGTGTCGCCGGCGCGAGCCACCACCCGACCGGTCCAGTAGCCGTCGACGTCGCCCAGCCGGGTGTCCACGGTGACGGTGGTCTCGGCCCGACCGCCGGCCGGGATGGTGACCTGATCCGTACCGAGCGTGAACATGCCGGTGGGTGCCGGTTGGCCGCCGGGGCCGGCCGCCTCGACCGTGAGATCGAGCGCGACCGGGCTGGATCCCGAGTTGCGCCAGGAGACGGCACGGGTGACCGGCTGGTCGTCGTCGTGTGGCCAGCGGACCCGGCCGAAGGAGATGCTGACCGGGTCGCTGGTCACCGTCTGCTCGATCGCCCGGGTCAGGTCGACCCGCCCCGCCCCCTGCTGGTACGCGGTCTGCGCCGGATGCGGCCGGGCGGCCGCCATCAGGGTCGACTTGAGCTGCTCCGCCGTCCAGTCCGGATGCTGTTGGGCGAGCAGTGCCGCCGCACCGGCCACGTGCGGGGCGGCCATTGAGGTACCGGAGAGCCGGGTGTAGTGCTCCCCTACCGGTTCACCGATGAAACCCTCGGCCGAACGAGCGGCGACGATGTCGACCCCGGGGGCGGTGATGTCGGGCTTCAGCGCGTCGTCACCTGCTCGCGGCCCCCGGCTGCTGAAGTCGGCGAGTTCGTCCTCCCGGTCGACCGCGCCGACAGCCAGGGCGACGTCCGTACTGGCCGGAGAGCCCACCGTGCCGTCCCGGCCGGCGTTGCCGGCCGAGATCACGAAGAGCGCGCCGGTCTGCGCCGTCAGAGCTCCGACCGCTTCCTCCAGCGGGTCGATCTCTGGGCCGTCCGGCCCGCCCAGACTCATGTTGACCACGTCAGCTCGGTGGTCGACCGCGGCCCACTGCATGCCAGCCAGGATGGCCGACTCGGGGCAGCCGACGTCCTGGCAGACCTTGGCGTCGAGCAGCGTCGCGTCGGGTGCCACGCCCTTGAACCGACCGTCGGACGCGACACCGCTGCCGGCGATGGTCGAGGCGACGTGGGTACCGTGCCCCACCGTGTCGCGGGCATCGGGCGTCCCGGTGAAGTTGCGCGCCGCAGCGATCTTGCCGATCACGTCCGGATGGGTGGCATCGATGCCGGTGTCCAGCACGGCCACGGTCACCCCCGTCCCGGTGAGGCCCGCCGACCAGGCGGCGGGGGCCCCGATCTGGCCGACGCTGTGGTCGAGATTGATCGTGCGACGACCGTCGAGCCAGAGCTGTTCGACGCCCTCTTCTGCGCCGAACCGGACCTCGGCTGCATCCGCGTTGAGAGCGGACCAGACCTCGGCGGCTTCGGACTTGCCGACGGTCACCGCGGCGCCGTTGATCGCCGGCAGGTCGCGGGTCACCCGCACGCCGGCCGGCACGACCGCACTGCGACTGCCCGGGGCCTCCGGGTACGACACGAGCAACGGCAGCGTGTCCCGACGGGCATCGTCGTAGCCGGCGGCGATCAGCCCGGTGACGTCGAAGAGCCGACGGTCAACCCGATCTGCCTGGATCAGCCCAACCGCGTCCTGTGGCACCACGGAGAGCTGGCCGCGGCGCCCGTGGCCGATCAGGAAGCGCATATCCTTCCGGCCCGGGCCGGGACGTACCTCGGTGTTGCCGGTGGCGGTCACCGTGACTCGATCCCCGGTGATCAAGGTAACGGTGGGTAACCGGTTGGACTCGGCCTTCAGGGCTTCCGCCATGGCGGCGGAAGCGACAGTCGGCACGGCGGAAGCGACAGTCGGCACGGCGGAAGCTGGGGGAGCTGCGGTCGGCGCGGCAGGAGCTGCGGTCGGCGCGGTCAACGCCAGCGTGAGCACGAGGCCGATGACGGCCGTAATTCTTCTCCGGTACAACGGGGCCTCCTCGTCGAGCGCTACATCTACGGGAGTCGCATTGACAAGGCGCAGAATTGCATTCCCAAGCGCACGGCCCGGCATCCGGCAGATAACGTTCTATCCACACTTGGAAATCGGCACAAGCGCTGATGCCATCGCCGGACAGGCCCGCTTCTACGGTGACTCGCAGCTCAGCTACGGGACAGCGGCGAGCGGCCGGCCCGCCACGCCAGGTCGAGGGCTTGGCGCAGCAGGTCCCGCAGTCGCAGGTACAGCCGTACGGCGACTCAGTCAGGCGGTGGCTCGGCGAGGCACAGCACCAGATCCGCCCGGTGCGCCGTGCTCGCCACCAGCGCAGCGTTGACCTCATCGGTGCCGTGCGCCCAGGCCCGGGCCTGGGCGGGCGAGCGCCCGTACGCCTCGTGCCGCGCCGTCAGCCGACGCAGCCGCTGCTCCGCATCGAGATCCAGAAACCACGCCTCGTGCAGCAGCGACCGGACCTCCTCCCACGGCCAGTCCGGCAGCAGCAGGTAGTTGCCCTCGGTGACCACCAGCCGGACCTCCGGCGGCACCTCGACCGCCCCGGCCACCGGCTCTTCCAGCTCCCGCCGGAACTCCGGCGCGTAGACCGAGGTGGGCTCCGGACGCCGCAGCCGGCGCAGCAGCGAGACGTAGCCGTTGGCGTCGAACGTGTTCGCGGCGCCCTTCCGCTCCGCCCGGCCCAACCGGACTAGCTCGGCCTGCGCAAGGTGGAACCCGTCCATCGACACCAGCCGGGCCGCCGGCCCGACGGCGGCGACGATCTGCGCGGCCAGGGTGGACTTGCCTGCGCCAGGAGCACCGGCGATGCCCAGCAACTGGCGGGAGCCGGCATCGGCGAGCGCGCGGGCCCGCGCCACCAGCTCGGCAACAGGTACCACTCGGGCCGGCCCCATCAGCGCAGGACCGGTTCGCTGATCGTGAACCGTGCCTGCACCGCCGCCTGCACCGACTGGGGTCGCGGGTCCAGATCGAGCTCGGGCGCCCGCTCGGCAGTAGCCGAGTAGGACATGGCGGCCAACGCTGATGGTCGATCGACGCCAGCGTCGGCGAGCTCGACCAGCGCGGTCACCCGGGCGCCGAGGGCCTCCGCGTACTCGTGGGCCCGCCGCAACGCGTCGGCGATGGCGGCCTGTCGGGCCTCACGGTAGACCGGGCTGTCCGGACGCAGCGACCACCACGGCCCCGACACCTCGACCTGATCCTGGTCCGCGAGGCGCAGCAGCAACTCGCCCAGGGTGGTGAAGTCGGTAACCGTGACGGTGGTGCGCACGCGGCCGTGATAGGCGCGCACCCGCTCCCCGGAGCGGCGCAGCTCCGGGGCGACGCGCAGCTCGCCGGTCTCCCGCCGCTCAATCATCGGGCCGCACCCGTCGAGGAGCACCCGGACAGCGGCGGCCCGCTCGGCCAGCCGGCTCAGCGTGGTCTCCCGGTCCCGGTCCCGGGCCATCACCGCCACGGCGAACCGGGCCCGCTCCGGCGCGACCTCCCGAAAGGACTCCCCGCGAACCGCCACCACCGGTCCAGCCACCATGTACACACCCTAGCGGCGGTCAACCGCGCCGGCAGGCCCGTCGGGCCGCGGCAGTCCCGCGGTGTAGCGGACCTGGCCGGCGCGCACCTGGCAGCCACCCAGATAGCCACCGGCCGCGCCGACCTTCCGAAGCCAGCCGACCTCCGCGGTGTGGTCCCCGCCGACCGGGAATTCCCGGACCTGGGTGGTGTACGCCCGGTCGGACAGCAGTCGTCGGGTCGCCCCCGCCTCGTCGTAGCGCGCGGTGAGCCGCTCCCGGTCTCCGGAGCGCAGGGCCTCGGCCAGCTCATCCAGGTAGGCCCGCACCCCGGTCAGCTCCCGCAGCACCTCGTCCCGGTTGCCGAGCAGCAGGCTGGCCGTCCGTACCGCCGGGGTGGCCGCGACCCGGGTGCCGTCGCGGAAGCTGCCGGCGGCGAGGGCGAGAACGGCATCCGGTGCGGCTGCCCGACCGCTCGCCCCGGCCAGCGCCCCGGCGAGCAGGTGCGGCACGTGCGACGCGAGGGCGGCGGCCCGGTCGTGCTCGGCCGCGGCCAGCGGCACCACCCGAGCCCCGAACACCGCCAGGAGTAGCCCGGTGAGCCAGCGGAACGGGGCCGTCGCCGGCCCCGGACAGAGCACCCACGCGGCGCCGTCGAGGAGCGTCGGCCCGGCCGCCGCGAGCCCGGCGAACTCGGCGCCCGCCATCGGGTGCCCCGGCACGAACCGGTGCCGCAGACCGAGCCGGGCCGCTGCCGCGGCCACCTCGGCCTTGGTACTACCCACGTCGGTGAGGACGCAGTCGGGCCCGCTGGCCGTGGCGACAGTCGACAGGGTGGCCGGCAGGGTCGGTAGCGGCCCACACAGGAATACCAGCTCCCGTCCGGCGACCGCCGCCTCGATGGTCTCCGGGACCGGCACTCCCCGCTCACGCGCCTGGCCCCGGGTCGTTGGGTCCGGGTCCCAGCCGGTGACGTCCAGCCCCGCGTCGCGGAGCCGAAGCAGAATGGACCCCCCGATCAGACCGGTCCCCACGACCGCTGCCCGGACCCCGCGGTACGCCGCGCCGGCCGCCGTGCTCCCAGCATCGGTCACGGTCGCACCCGCCGCTCTCAGCCGGCCAACCGGTCGGCGACCGCCGCCACGTGCAGGTCGGACGCGGTCAGCGCCACGCGGACATGTCGAGCGCCGGTGGGCCCGTAGAGGGCGCCCGCCGCCACCAGGATGCCCCGTCGGGCCAGCCAGTCGACCGTGGCCCAGCAGTCCTCGTCCCGGGTCAGCCAGAGATAGAGGCCGGCTTCCGAGTGCTCGACGGTGAACCCGGCGGCGGTGAACGCGGCGCGCAGCACGGCCCGCCGAGCCCGGTAGCGCTCCCGCTGCTCGGTGGCGTCCCGCTCGTCCGCAAGGGCGGTCACCATCGCGGCCTGCACCGGCGCTGGCATGATCATCCCGGCGTGCTTGCGTACCTTGAGCAGCTCGGCGACGAGCGCCGGGTCACCGGCGACGAAGCCAGCCCGGTAGCCGGCGAGGTTGGACCGCTTGGAGAGCGAGTGCACCGCCAGGACGCTGTCGTACGAATCGCCGCAGACCTGCGGCGACAGCACCGAGACCGGCTCGGCCTCCCAGCCCAGCGGCAGGTAACACTCGTCACTGGCGACGACCGCACCGCGCTCCCGGGCCCAGTCGACCACCTTGCGCAGGTGGGGTGCGGGCAGTACCCGCCCCGTCGGGTTCCCCGGCGAGTTCACCCAGACGAGGCGGACCCGGGGGGTCGGACCGAGGGCGGTCAACGAATCAGCCCGCACGACGGTCGCCCCGGCGAGCCGAGCCCCGTCCTCGTAGGTCGGGTACGCCACCGACGGCACCACGACCACGTCCTGCGATCCGATCCCGAGCAGCGTGGGCAACCAGGCGACCAGTTCCTTCGACCCGACCACCGGAAGCACGCCGAGCCCTTCCGGGTCGGCACCGCAGGCCCGCGCCGCCCAGGCCGCCATCGCGGCCCGCAGCGCCGGCGAGCCGGCGGTCAGCGGATACCCGGGGGCGTCCGAGGCGTCGGCCAGCGCCTGCCGGATCGACGGCGGCACCGGGTCAACCGGCGTACCGATGGAGAGGTTGATCAGGCCCCCCGGGTGCGCCGCGGCCAGAGCGGCCGCGGCCTCCAGGGCGTCCCAGGTGAACTCCGGCAGCCGAGCCGAGACCGGCGTGGGCCGGTTCAGTTCGCCTCTCCACGCGGCGCCTGCGCCGCGACGAAGGTGGCATCCTTCTCCACCTTGCCGATCTTCGAGGCCCCGCCGGGCGAACCCAGATCCTCGAAGAACTCGTAGTTGGCCGCGGTGTAGTCCTTCCACTGCTCCGGCACGTCGTCCTCGTAGAAGATCGCCTCGACCGGGCACACCGGCTCACAGGCACCACAGTCGACGCACTCATCGGGGTGGATGTAGAGCATCCGGTTGCCCTCGTAGATGCAGTCGACCGGGCACTCCTCGATACATGCCTTGTCGAGCACATCCACGCACGGCTCGGCGATGATGTAGGTCACCGATCTTCTCCTCCGCAGACACGTCGCGATCATCCGCGACGGGTATGAGCCTAGTATCTCGTCGGGGAGGAGGTCGATCGTGCTCCAACCAGAGGATGTGGGACAGCGGGTGGTGGTCCGCCGAATTGTGGGGATTCGCGCAGGCCGGCCCCGCTTCTCCGATGCCCTCGGCGAGTTGACCGAGCTGAGCGAGAGCCATCTCACCCTCGTCACCGCGCAGGGTCGGCTCGAGGTGCCGAGGGCCGAGGTCCACCGAGCGCGACGAGTACCCCCCTCCCGCCGGCCGGCAGCTGCCGCGGTGGCGGCGCTGGAGCACGCGGCCGACGCGGCCTGGCCCGCACCGACCCGGGCCCAGCTGGGCGGCTGGCTGCTGCGCAGCGCCGGCGGCTGGACCGGCCGCGCCAATTCGGCGTTGCCCGTCGGCGACCCGGACCGGTCGCTGCCCGCCGCGATCGACGCGGTGCAACGCTGGTACGCCGACGTCGGTCGACCCGCCCTGATCAACACGCCGCTTCCGCTCGCCGCGCCGGTCAGCGCGGAGCTCGACGCCCGGGGTTGGCGCGGCGGCTCGCCGGTGCTCGTCCAGACGGCACCGCTGGCCGCACTGCCGGCCACCCGACCCGACATCGCCGACGCACCGCCGGTCGAGCTGACCGCCGCGCCGTCGACGGACTGGCTGGCGGTCGCCGCCAACCGCAAGGGCGACCTGTCGGCCGCTGCCCGGCACGTGCTCACCGCCGTGCCCCAGATCCGCTTCGCCCAGGTACGCGTTGCCGGCCGGCTGGTCGCCACCGGCCGGGGAACTGTCACCGGGGCGGGCCGCTGGCTGGGCCTCAGCCTGATCGAGGTGGCACCCGAGGCACGCCGGCAAGGGCTGGCCCGGCAGGTGGTCCGCGCCTTGGCCGAGTGGGGTACGGCGGTCGGCGCGACGAACGCCTTCCTCCAGGTCGAATCGGGCAATGCCGAAGCGGTGCCGCTCTATCGAGCGCTCGGCTTCAGCACCCATCACACCTACCGGACCCGAACCGCACCAGCCGACTGACCCGGGTCAGCGGCGGACCGGCTTCTGCGGCTTCGCCGCCTTCGACTCGGCGTACCGCTTCAATGCCTGGGAACGGTGGTCCAGGCCGAGCGCGACGGCCAGCAGATAGCCCAGCACTACCCCGACCCCGGCGACCGCGGCATAGAGCCAGATCTGCGCGAAGAAGGTCCCCGCACCGTCACCAAACGGGTTCTTCCCCACCAGCAGCGGCCCGACCAGTATGGTCAGCGCCAGCGCGACGCCGACCGCGGCGGCGGTGTCCGCCCCCCACTCGGCGGCGGGCCGGCGTCGGCTCCAGACGAAAGTGACCGCGGCCAGACCCACCCCGATCACCACGAACATCCCGAGGGACACCCGATCAGCCGCGGTCGGGTCCGTATCGTCGAAACCCAACCAAATAATCAACCGAGCGACCATGTTCACTACGAACAGCGCGCCCGCCAGCCCTCCGGCCATCCGCCACCGCTGCCTCATCGCACCCTCCCGCCACACCGCCCGCCACCACTCGTACGGGTCGTCCTGGCAGGAATGTCTACCACCGGAGGACGGGTGCCGTCAGGCCCCGGGCCGGCCAGTCGGCGGGGCAGCCAGGATCTGCCGGAACCCCAGCACCGCGAAGGTCATTGCGCCGGCCACGACGAGCAGCAGGTCCACCCAGGTGCCGGCCAGCAGCACGTCCCCCTCCGAGGTCCGGATTCCGGCGACTGCGACCAGGAAGAACCACGGCACGGCGGGCAGCGCCACCGCCCACCGGCGTCCGACAGTAGCCAGGGCGAACCAGCTCAGGGCCACGTTCAACCCGACCGCGACTAGCACGGTCACACCGATCAGATGGTCGCCGACCCGCAGCGGGGCGAGCAGGAGCTCCAGCACCGCGCTGAGGGCCCCGCCGGCGACGGCCACCACGCCACCGGTGAACCGCAACGCCCGGCTGGCCAGCCGGGCGTTGCCCCGGGCCGGCGGCGGAGCGCTCTCGTCGGGCAGCACCGACACCGGCATGGCGGGAAGACTCACCACTGACCGGTCGCGCCGACCGGGGCCCGGTTGACGCCGTCGGCGAGCGCCCGGGCCGAGCCCTCCCCGACCGAAGCCCGGTCGTCCGAGCCCTCCCCGACCGAAGCCCGGTCGTCCGAGCCCGCCCCGACCGGCAGCCCGGCGAAGAGGTCGTCCTCCCACCCGTACGGGCCGAAGCCGGGGCCCTTGTCACCGCTGGCGAGGGTGTAGTACTCCATCCCCATGAACTCGCTGCCGAAATTGCCGGCGATCGAGTACAGCCAGGAGTTGTCCGGAATCTGGGTGGCGTGCGCGCGCATCGCCGCCTCCTTCGCGGCGTGCTGCCCGCTCGCGTCGATCCGGGCGGCGATGCGCTCGTCCGGCGTGCAGAACGGCAACTCCACGGCCTCCTGGATACCCGCGAACGGGTTGTCCGACGAGCCGGCGAAGTGGGTCATTCCGGCCTCCAGCACGCTGCGCGGCATCGCCGTCCAGTAGACCTTCGCCGGAGCGAACCCTTCGGCGGCGGCCAACTCGTGTGCCCGCATCGCCACCCGGTGGGCCTGGATGTGATCCGGATGGCCGTAGAACCCGTTGTCGTCATAGGTGACCATGACCTGGGGCCGAAGCTCCCGCATGAGCTCTACCAGCTGCCCGGCGGCCACCTCGAGATCGGCCTGCCAGAAGGCGCGCGGGTCCTCGTTGGTGGCCAGGCCCATCATCCCGGAGTCGCGATAGCGGCCGGCGCCGCCGAGGAACCGGTGGTCGGTGACCCCGAGCGCGCGGCAGGCCGCCGCCAGCTCCCCGATCCGATAGCCGCCGAGCTGGTCAGCTTCGGCCGCGGCGAGCTGCGCCAGCTCCGGCACGTGCACCTCACCCTCCTCACCCAGGGTGCAGGTGACCAGCGTGACGTGGGCGCCGGTGGCCGCGTAGTGGGCCATCGTCGCGCCAGTGCCGATGGCTTCGTCGTCGGGATGCGCATGGACCAGCAGGAGCCGGCGATCGGGCAGTGTCGTCACATCCGTCACTCTATCCGGCGGTTCTCGCAGCCGACCCGGATGCGTCCGGGCAGGTCCGCCACATCGCCCACAGCACCGCCCTACGATCCGACGTGTGGACTTTCCGGAGCTGGCCGCACGGACCCGTCGGTTCCGCCACGGAGCGCCGCGGGCGATCTCGGTGGCCGACGACGGCTCCCGGGTGCTCTTCCTTCGTTCCGGCGGGCCGACGGATCCCACCGAGGCGCTCTGGCTCCTCGACGTCGACACCGGGCAGGAGCGGCTCGTCGCCGATCCGGCGGCGCTCCGGTCGGAGGATGCCGACGACCAGCTCAGCCCGGGAGAGCGCACGCTGCGGGAGCGGCAGCGGCTGAGCGCCGCCGGCATCGGCTCATACGCCCTCGACGCGGCCGGCCGGGTGGCGATCTTCGCTCTCGGTGGCCGACTCTTCCGGGCCGACCTGATCCACGGGGACGTGGTCGAGGTGGCCGCCGCCGGCCCGGTGCTCGATCCCCGCCCCGACCCGACCGGGCAGCGGCTGGCGTACGTGACCGACGCCGCGGCCGGGGTCCGCCGGGGGGAGCTTCGGGTGGTCGAGCACGACGGCACCGACACCATGCTCGCCGGCGAGGACTCGGGGGTCAGCTGGGGGCTGGCCGAGCACGTCGCGGCGGAGGAGTTCAACCGGTTCCGGGGCTACTGGTGGGCGCCGGACGGCCGCTCGGTGCTCGCCGCCCGGGTAGACGAGTCCCGACTGGGCCGATGGCACCTGCATGATCCGGCCGAGCCGGCGACCGCACCGACCACCGTCGCCTACCCCCGGGCGGGCGGACCCAACGCCGAGGTCAGCCTGCACCTGCTAGATCTCGACGACGGCTGGGTCGACGTGCACTGGGACCGGGAGACCTACCCGTACCTGACCGCCGTGCACTGGGCCGACGGCGGGCCGCTGATCACCGTGCTGCGCCGCTCCCAACAGCACGGACTGGTGCTCGCGGTGGACCCACGCACCGGGGAGACCCAGGTACACGCCGAGCTGGCCGACCCGCGCTGGGTGGAGCCGGTCCCCGGCACTCCCGCCCACCTGCCGGACGGCCGGGTGCTGGTCGGCGGGGAACTGGCCCACGACGGCTACGACGCACGTTGCCTCTTCGCCGACGGGACGCTACTCACGCCGCCGTCGCTCTACGTGCGCCGGGTGGTGGGTCGGCTCCCGGCCCGCTCCGGCACCGGAGCGGCCGACCTGCTGGTGGAGGCGGCCGAGGGCGAGCCGAGCGAGCAGCACCTGTTCCGGGTCCGCACCACGGTCGGCGGCGGTATGGACGTCCGCCGGATCACCCCGGACTCCGGCTGGCACGTCGGTGTCGTCGGCGGGGACGTGTTGGTGGTGGGCAGCGCCTCCCTGGACCACCCGGGTCTACGCTGGACGGTTTGGCGCGGCGACCGGGAGGTGGCGACGCTACGGTCGTTCGCAGCGGCCCCGCCGTACGCTCCGCTGCCGTTGTTGGAACGGGTGACCGACCGGCGGCTGCCGGCCGCGGTGCTCTACCCGGAGAACCACGTCTCCGGCCGCCGGCTGCCGGTGCTGCTGGACGTGTACGGCGGCCCCGGTCACCAGGAAGTGCTGGCGGCGCGGTCGGCGTGGTTGGAGCGGCAGTGGTGGGCCGACGCCGGGTTCGCGGTGGTCGTGATCGACAACCGGGGTACGCCGGGCGTCGCGCCGTCGTTCGAGAAGGCGATCCACCGGCGGTTGGCGGACATGGTCCTCACCGATCAGGTGGACGGGCTCACCGCGCTCGCCGACAAACATCCGGACCTGGACCTCGGCCGGGTGGCGGTGCGGGGCTGGTCGTTCGGCGGCTGGCTGGCGGCGCTGGCGGTGCTGCGCCGCCCGGAGCTGTTCCGGTGCGGGATCGCCGGGGCGCCGGTGACCGACTGGAGTCTGTACGACACCGCCTACACCGAACGCTACCTGGGCCTGCCCGAGGACGGGACGGACGTGTACGCCCACCATTCCCTGGTGGAGCTGGCCGCCGCCACGGAGCAGGCCCGGCCGCTGCTGCTGGTGCACGGGCTGGCCGACGACAACGTGGTGGCGGCGCACACCCTGCGGCTGTCGGCCGCCCTGGTGGCCAACGGGCACCCGCATTCGGTGCTGCCGCTCACCGGCGCGACCCACATGGCCGCCGGCGGCGTCGCAGAACATCTGTTGCGGCTTGAACTGGACTTCCTCCGGACCCACCTGGAGTGAGGGTCGTCCCCGCCGGGCCCGGGGAACCCGGGTCAACCCCGCACTGCGAGACCCGTTGCCCGCTCCGGTCACCCGGCCTGTTGCCGGGCCCAGTCGGCGACGCGGCGCGCGCTCTCCTCCTCGGAGAGATCCTCCACCCGGGTCAGGACCGACCACCGTACGCCGAACGGGTCCCGGATGCTGGCGTAGCGGTCACCCGAGACGAAGGTGGACGGAGCTTCCCGGATGACCGCGCCGGCCGCCTGGGCCCGTTCGACGACGGTGTCAACGTGGCGCAGCGTGCACCGGCTTGAAGATTCGCGACAGAAATCCGAGCCGGGTACGGCGAACCAGCGGGGTGTCCTCTATCCGGCGCGGCTTCCCACGTTCGCCCGGCTTCCGGCACCAGATTCGGTAGCCCAGCTGGTGCGCTGGTTCTGGATTCCGGAGTGGCGTCTCCCGGCCGGGCAGACCTCCCGACAGCAACTGATCGCCTTTCCCGCCTGCAATCTCGTGGTCGAACCAGCCACGGTCGGCCTCGCCGGACCAACGACCGGCAGCTCGTACCGCGAACTCACCGGCACCGGCTGGGCGGTCGGAGCCCTCCTCCGGCCAGCGGCGGTGCCCCACTTCGCCACCGCACCGGCGGTGCTACGGGATCGGTACCAACTCCTGGACCTACCGGTCCTGCGGGAGCGGGTGGGGCGAGCGATGCTCGGGCCGGACGATCCACCCACCCGGCACCGGCAGGCCGTGGACGCGTTCACGGAATGGCTTTCCGGTACGGTGCCCCCTCCGCAGCACGAGGCGCTGTTGGCGAACAAGATGGCGGATGTCATCGACACCGAACCGGCGGTGCGCACAGTCGAGGATGTCGCCCGCCACCTACGTCTGTCCGCCCGATCGGTGCAGCGGCTCGCGGCCCGGTTCGTCGGGTTGCCACCGGCAGCGATGATCCGCCGCCGCCGGCTACAGGAAGCCGCCCAACGCCTGCGGGATGATCCGGAGACAACCATGGCCGATGTCGCCGTTGACCTCGGCTACAGCGACCACGCCCACCTCGCCAACGAATTCCGGTCGGTCCTCGGTCTCACGCCGGGCGCGTACCGACGGCGGGTCGGTCCAGCGGTCAGCTGATCCGGCTGCCGGAACGCGACGGGGACGGCACCACGCAACCGGACGAGTACGGCCTGCTGCCCTAGGGTCGAGCTATGACCGAGTTCGATGCGGCCTCCGCCGCTGTCCAAGCCGCCCTCGACGCGGGTGCCCGGTACGCGGATGCCCGGGTGATGCATCGGCGCTACGAGTCCATGACGGCCCGCAACGGCGACATCGAGGAGCTGACCCAGGACGAGAGCGTCGGGCTGGGGGTCCGGGCGCTGGTCGGGTCGAGCTGGGGCTTCCACGCCGTCCCCGACCTGTCCGCCCGCGCCGCCCGCGACGCCGGCCGGCGGGCAGCGCGGACCGCCGCGGCCAGTGCCCGCGTTCCGGGCCCACCGATCGATCCGATCCCGGCCGAGCCGGTCACCGCGAGCTGGGCCTCGACCTGCGTGGTGGATCCGCTCGGCGTGCCGCTGTCGACCAAGGGTGACCTGCTGGTCGAGGCGACCCGGCTGATGGCCGAGCACGGCGCCGACCTCGCCGAGGGCCTCTACCAGATCTGGGACACGGCGAAGTGGTTCGTCTCCAGTGAGGGCCACCGGATCGACCAGCGCATCCGCGAGTGCGGCGGGGGCATCTCGGCCACCTCGATCGGCGTCGGCGAGACCCAGCGCCGGTCGTACCCGAGCTACCGGGGCCAGTACGGCACCAGCGGGTGGGAACTGGTCGACTCGCTCGACCTGACCGCGCACGCGGCACGAATGGCCGAGGAGTCCCGGGCGCTGCTCACCGCACCGCCCTGCCCCGCCGGCGAGACCGACCTGATCCTCGGTGGCGAGCAGCTCGCCCTCCAGATCCACGAGTCGGTCGGGCACGCCATCGAACTGGACCGGATCCTCGGCTGGGAGGCGGCCTTCGCCGGTACCTCCTGGCTGGACCTGGCCCGGCTCGGCTCGCTGCGGTACGGCTCGGAGCTGATGACCATCACTGTCGACCCGACGCTCCCCGGGGCGCTGGGCAGCTTCGGCTACGACGACGAGGGTTCCCCGGCGGTCCGCCGGGACGCCGTCCGGGAGGGGCGCTGGGTGGGCGTGCTCGCGGGCCGTGACTCGGCCGCCGTCGCGGGCCTGGACCACGGCGGCAGCGTCCGGGCGGACGGCTGGGCCCGGCTGCCGATGGTGCGGATGACCAATGTCGGGCTGGAGCCCGGTCCACACAGCCTGGACGAGATCATCGCCGCCACCGACGAGGGGGTGTTGATGGACATCAACCGGTCCTGGTCCATCGACGACAAACGGCTCAACTTCCAGTTTGGCTGCGAGGTCGGCTGGGAGATCAGGAAGGGAAAGCGGGGACGGATGCTGCGCAATCCCACGTACACCGGAATCAGCCCGCTCTTCTGGCGCTCGATGGACATGCTCTCCGGCGAGACGGTCGCCTGGGGCACGCCCAACTGCGGCAAGGGCCAACCAGGGCAGGTGGGGCACACCGGCCATCCGGCCGCACCCGCCCGCTTCCGTGGCACCCGGGTGGGGGTTCGCGCGTGAGGGCGACGATCCGGCCGGGGTCCGAGCTGGACCTGGCGGGCCAGGTGATCGAGCTGGTCCACCGGCTGGCCGGACCGACCGCGTCGGCCGAGGCCACGGTGACCCGGGCCGAGCTGGCGCTGACCCGGTTCGCCAACTCGTTCATCCACCAGAACGTCGGCGAAACCCACCACACCGTACGGCTGCGGCTGCACCTCGCCGGGCGGACCGTCGCCAGCAGTGGCAGCGTCGGCACCCCGGATGGGCTGCGGGAACTCGTCGAGCGCACCCTGGCGGCGGTACGACTCGGCCCACTCGACCCGGCCTGGCCGGGGCTCGCCCCACCTACCCCGATTCCGCCCGGCCCCCCGGTGGACGAGGCGACCGCCTACGCGGAGCCGGGTGAGCGGGCCGATCGGGTCCGCGCCTTCGTGGCGGCGGCCGACGGGCTGGAGACGGCCGGCTACTGCCGCACGGCGCACCGCTCGTCGGCGTTCGCCAACTCGGCCGGTCACTCGGTCCGGGGCCAGACCGCCGAGGCGGCGATGGACGGCATCGCCCGCACCGGTGGCGCGGACGGGGTGGCCCGGCTGGCCGCCGACCGCCTGGCCGACCTGGACGGCTCCGTCCTCGGCGCCCGTGCCGCCGGCAAGGCGCGGGCGGCGACCGACCCCGTCGAGCTGCCGCCCGGCCGGTACGAGGTGCTGCTGGAGCCGGCCGCCGTCGCCGACCTGCTCCAGAACCTCTCCTCCTACGGCTTCAACGGCAAGCGGCACCACGAGGGTCAAGCCTTCGCCGAGCCGGGCACGGCCCAGTTCGACTCGATGGTGACCCTGGTGGACGACCCACTCGACCGGTCCGGTCCGCCGTTCGACGTGGAGGGCACTCGGCGGGCGGCGTTGACCCTGGTAGACGCGGGCGTCACCGCTGCCGTCGCGCACGATCGACGCACCGCGGCCCTGGCCGGTGCCACCTCCACCGGGCACGCCGTCCCCGGCGGCGCCGCCTGGGGCCCGGTCCCCCGCAACCTGCGCCTCACCGCCACCTCGACCGAGGCGGTGCGGCAACCCGGGTCCGGCGACGCCCGCACCGCAGCGGTCGTTGCCCCGGACACCGCCGCGCTGCTCGCCGGTGTCCGCCGTGGCCTGCTGGTCAGCGACTTCTGGTACACCCGGGTACTCGACCCAAAGAGCCTGGTCATCACGGGCCTCACCCGCAACGGGGTGTGGCTGGTGGAGGAGGGCGTGGTGACTCGGGCGGTACGCGACCTCCGGTTCACCGAGTCCTACCCGCGCGCGCTCGGTCCCGGGGCGGTACTCGATGTCGGGCACACCCTGGCCCGCCAGCCAGACCGGGTGGACGGGGTGTGGTGGGAGGCGCCGGCGCTGCGCCTCGCCGCCTGGAACTTCACCGGCGGGGCCGCCGGCTAATCGGCGACCACCGGTGGCCGCGGTCAACGCGGCTGATCAGCGCCGTCGAACGAACGGGTGGGCATCGATACACCGGCAGGCCTTTTCAAGAACGGGGACACACGGGACACTGCCTTGCGCGGACGGCTCGCGAAGATCGGCGTAACGTGTGTCACTTAGCTGCGCCGTTTCTCCGGCGCGGTCGTTGGTGTGCGCATGACGTTGGCAAGCGGGTGCGGCCTGGTTGCCTACCGAACTTGATCCGCCGCCCATCCGGGCCCCGTCAGGGAGACGACTCGAATGACATCAACGGCAACGAGGCCGGGAGGGCCGGGCGCGCGTCCGCGTGCCGCCATCGCGGCGAGAACGTTGCGTACCGACCGCTGGTGGGTGCAGCCCGTCGGCATCGCCGCAATCCTGCTCTTCTTCATCGTCTACTCGACGATCCGCGTCTTCATGGCGAAGTGGTACTACGTGGAGGACTACCACTACCTCACGCCGCTGTACTCGCCGTGCCTGACCGACTCGTGCGTACCCGGCTCATCGCACTTCGGCACCCCGTTCGGGGAGTTCCCCTTCTTCCTCCCACTCGGCATCGTCGCCTTCCCGATCGTCGCCGGGTTCCGGGTGACCTGCTACTACTACCGCAAGGCGGGCTACCGTTCGTTGTGGGCGTCCCCGCCGGCCTGCGCGGTGACCGAGCCGCACCAGAAGTACACCGGGGAGACCCGGTTCCCGCTGTTCGTCATGAACTGGCACCGGTACTTCTTCTACCTGGCCTTCGTGGTCCTGCTGATCAACATCTACGACGCGTTCCTCGCGTTCCGCGGGCCGGACGGGGCTTTCGGGGTCGGCCTGGGCTCGCTGATCATCCTGGTCAACATCGTCGCGCTCGCCGGCTACACGCTCTCCTGCCACGCCTGCCGGCACGTGATGGGCGGACGACTGAAGCACTTCTCCCGGAACCCGGTGCGGTACCGCTTCTGGACGTTGGTCTCGAAGCTGAACGTCCGGCACGGCACGTTCGCCATGGTGTCGCTGTTCACGGTGCTCTTCACCGACTTCTACATCATGGCCGTATCCGCCGGCTGGTTCACCGACCTGCGGTTCATCAACTAGAGGGCCCCGACATGACCACTACCACGCGAATCGAACGACACCACTACGACGTCGTCGTGATCGGGGCCGGCGGCGCCGGGCTGCGGGCGGCGATCGAGGCCCGGCTGGCCGGCAAGAAGACCGCGATCATCTCGAAGTCACTCTTCGGCAAGGCGCACACGGTGATGGCCGAGGGCGGCGCCGCCGCCGCGATGGGGAACGTGAACAGCCGGGACAGCTGGCAGGTGCACTTCCGCGACACCATGCGCGGCGGCAAGTTCCTGAACAACTTCCGCATGGCCGAGCTACACGCGAAGGAGTCGCCGCAGCGGATCTGGGAGCTGGAGACCTACGGCGCGCTCTTCGACCGGACGAAGGACGGGAGGATCTCCCAGCGCAACTTCGGCGGGCACGAGTACCCGCGCCTCGCGCACGTGGGCGACCGCACCGGCCTGGAGCTGATCCGCACCCTCCAGCAGAAGATCGTCTCCCTGCAGCAGGAAGATCGGCGCGAGCACGGCTCCTACGACGCCCGGATCCGGGTCTTCTCCGAGACCACCATCACCGAGCTGCTGCTCGACGGCGACCGGGTCGCCGGGGCCTTCGGCTACTACCGGGAGTCGGGCGAGTTCATTCTCTTCGAGGCGCCGGCCGTGGTGCTGGCCACCGGCGGGGTCGGCCGCTCGTACAAGGTCACCTCGAACTCCTGGGAGTACACCGGGGACGGTCACGCGCTGGCGCTGCGCGCCGGGGCGACGCTGATCAACATGGAGTTTCTCCAGTTCCACCCGACCGGCATGGTCTGGCCGCCCTCGGTGAAGGGAATCCTGGTCACCGAGTCGGTCCGCGGCGACGGCGGGGTCCTGAAGAACTCCGAGGGCAAACGGTTCATGTTCGACTACGTGCCGGATGTGTTCCGAAAGCAGTACGCCGACACTGAGGCCGAGGCGGACCGCTGGTACGAGGACCCGGACAACAACCGGCGTCCACCGGAGCTGCTGCCGCGCGACGAGGTGGCCCGGGCCATCAACAGCGAGGTCAAGGCGGGGCGGGGCACCCCTGCTGGCGGCGTCTACCTGGACATCGCCTCCCGACTGCCGGCGGAGGAGATTCGCCGTCGCCTCCCGTCGATGTACCACCAGTTCAAGGAGCTGGCCGACGTCGACATCACCCGGGAGCCGATGGAGGTCGGGCCGACCTGTCACTACGTGATGGGTGGGGTGGAGGTGGACCCCGACTCCGGTGCCGCGTTCGGCCACGTCCGTGGACTGTTCGCCGCCGGTGAGGTCTCCGGCGGCATGCACGGCTCCAACCGGCTCGGCGGTAACTCCCTGTCGGATCTGCTGGTCTTCGGCAAGCGGGCGGGCGGACACGCCGCCTCGTACGCCGACGGGTTGGCCTCCCGGCCCCGGGTCCCGGTGCCGGCGGTAGAGATTGCGGTGGAGACGGCCCTGGCCCCGCTGCAGCGGGACACCGGCGAGAGCCCGTACGTCCTGCAGCAGGACCTCCAGGCGGTGATGGGCGACCTGGTCGGCATCATTCGCCGGGAGGGCGAGCTGGTTGACGCGCTGGCCCGACTCGGCGAGCTTCGCGAACGAGTGGCCAAGGTGAGCGCGGCGGGCGGCCGGCGCTACAACCCGGGCTGGCACCTCGCCCTGGATCTCCGCAACATGCTGGTGGTCTCCGAGTGCACCGCGAAGGCAGCGCTGGAGCGGCGGGAGTCGCGGGGCGGCCACACCCGGGAGGATCATCCGACGATGGACCCGGCCTGGCGACGGGTCAATCAGGTCTGCTCCCTGGAGGGCGACATCGTGCACCTGGACCGCAAGCCGCTACCGCGGATGCGGCCGGAGCTGTTCGCGCTCTTCGACCGCGCGGAGTTGGCCAAGTACCTGACCGACGAGGAACTGGCGGAGTTCGACGCCCTCACCGAGGAGGAGCGCTGAGGAATGGGAACTGAGAAGAGCCAGGCGGCCGGCGCACCGGCCACGAAGCGACAGTTCCGCATCTGGCGGGGCGACGAGACCGGCGGCGACCTGAAGGAATACCTGGTCGAGGTGAAAGAGGGCGAGGTCGTCCTCGACATCATCCACCGGCTGCAGAGCACCGAGGCGCCGGACCTCGCCTGCCGCTGGAACTGCAAGGCCGGCAAGTGCGGCTCCTGCTCGGTGGAGATCAACGGCAAGCCGAAGCTGGCCTGCATGACCCGGATGTCGACCTTCACCGCGGACGAGACGATCTCGGTCACGCCGCTACGGACGTTCCCGATCGTGCGGGACCTGGTCACCGACGTCTCGTTCAACTACGAGAAGGCCCGGGAGACCCCGGCCTTCGCACCGCCCCCCGGTGTCACCCCGGGCGACTACCGGATGCAGCAGGTTGACGTCGAGCGCTCGCAGGAGTTCCGCAAGTGCATCGAGTGCTTCCTCTGCCAGACGGTCTGTCACGTGATCCGGGACCATGAGGAGAACAAACCCGCCTTCGCCGGGCCGCGGTACTTCATTCGGGCAGCCGAGTTGGACATGCACCCGCTGGACGCCCGGGACGACCGCAAGGAGTACGCGCAGGCCGAACAGGGTCTGGGCTACTGCAACATCACCAAGTGCTGCACCGAGGTCTGCCCCGAGCACATCAAGATCACGGACAACGGGATTATCCCCATGAAGGAGCGGGTAGTCGACCGGAAGTATGATCCTCTTGTTTGGCTCGGTAACAAGATCTTCCGGAGGGGTCAGGTGCCTCAGACCAGCGTGACCAGCGAGCACTCCCCGGGCGCCGGGCGCGCCCCCGCGGCCGGCCCGCCCGGGTTCCACTCCCACGCGGGAGCGTCACACGACCCGAAGGCCGAGGCGCAGGCGCAGGCGGGTGTCAACTGGCACCGCGAGGTGCCGAAGCCGACCGCCCCGACACTTGACGAGTCCGGCAGGCTGCCACTGACCGAGCTCACCTTCGACCGGCCGGCGGCACCGTCGCCGTTCGGCGAGGACGTGAGTTTCCCGCTGCCGCCGGAGCACCTGAACTACGCCCACCCGGAGCAGGACAAGCACTGAACACGGCAGCGACGATGGCAGGGCCGGCGGCTGACTCCGCCGGCCCTGTCCGTTTTCGGGTCGCCCTTCCGGTTCTGTGGCGGGTCAACCAGCGGCCAGCAGTGGGCGGAGCACGGCGACAATCGGAGTATCGGCGGGTAGCCAGGTGACGCTGTCCAACTCGGCGGCGGAGAGCCAACGCAGCGCCGAGTGCTCCAACGCCTGCGGCTGGTCGCCGGGGAGCAGCTGGGCCAGATACACCTTCAGCACCGAGCGCCCGTGGGCCATCCGCACACTCCGGCCGACCCGCTCGCCGACCTCCACCCGGACAGCCAGTTCCTCGGCGCACTCGCGCCGTAGCGCCGCGGTCTCGCTCTCCCCCGGCTCCACCTTGCCGCCGGGGAACTCCCACCGGCCCGCCACCTCCGGCGGGGCAGACCGCGCACAGGCCAGCACCCGACCGTTCTGGATGATCGCCGCGCCGACGACTACCTTCGGCCCGGGTCGCTCGACCCGGCCGCCATCGCTTGCCTGTTCGGTCCGCACGAGCGTCCAGCGTGCCAGATCAATCGTCGGTTTGGGTACCGTGACCAACCCATCAGGCCAAGAAGACCCGGAAGTGTGGCCGTGGACACAGTTCCCGCGAAGGGACAGACTTAGACCACCGAAAAGACACCGAAGAGCGACGTTTAGGCTACAAGATCGCAACGATGCCGGGAGGTGTGGTGGTACGCATGCCGTTCGGGCGGGGTAAGCATAACTATCTCAACGATGCGCTGACGCTGCTGCCCGGTTGGACCCGGGAGGGCGAAGGGATCCGACGGACGCTCCCCATCGACGACTCACAGCACGCGGCCCTCACCGAGCGGGTGCAGGTGGTCGCCGATGCACTGCACCTTCGCCCCGACATCAGCCGCTACGCCGACCAGACCGAGATCCGAGTCGGCCACGAGACCGTGCCGCTGACCGAGGGCGAGGTCCTACTGGCCGCCCGCATCGAGGACGTGTACCGCGCCGTCACCGAGCCCTGAGGCCACAACGATGGGCCACCAGTAGCCGACGAGCCGCAACCCCAGGTCATCTCGTCAAGCTTCGATATGCTTTCCACGCCTACGCTGAAGCCATGGCGAACGCGACGTACGACCGCAAGGAGCAGCTGCAGCAGATCCAGAGCGGGCTGCTCGAGGGCGAGCAGATCATCGCCGTCTACGACGCCGTCGGCACCGGTACCGGCTTCATCGGCGTGACCGACCGACGCGTGATCATTCAGGACCGCTCGTTCATCGGCAAACGCTACGCGATCACCAGCATCCCGTACGCGAAGATCACCAGCGTGAGCGTGGTCAGCAACAAGTCGTGGGGCGGCTCGTTCTTCTCCACCGGCGCCATCGCCATTCACATCGGCACGCACACCTACGAGGTGGAGTTCCGCGGCTCCCAGAAGAGCCACCACGTGCACAACGTGATCCTGCACTACATCAGCTGACCCCGCACACCTGAGGTTGCGCTGCCGACGACCGAGCAACCGAACCCGATCCACTTCAACACCTGAGCAAGCAGGGCAATACTCTCTGCAATGGCTTTCATCCCAGCTTCAACAACCGAGTGATCGAATCCACCCTCAGATCGGCCAAATCACCCGTATAACCAGGATGCCCCGTCATTGGTGCGTGCGCACACCCAAACCAGATCATCAGCTACCTTCATCACGTATAGTATTGTGAACTAGAGCACATTGCGTTGGCAGGCCGCAGTCGCTACTCTCACGCTCCTTTTCGGAAGATCGACGGCTTTCCGGCTGGGTCGGCGCCGGTGGCACCGCCGCCGGGGCGGCGGGTCAGGACCTGCGGGCCCGCGGAGGTAATGGCGATTGTGTGTTCGGAGTGGGCGGTACGGGAGCCGTCGGCGGAGCGGATCGTCCAGCCATCCTCGTCAAATTTGATCTTGTCGGTGGAGGCGCAGAACCAGGGCTCGATGGCGACGGTGAGGCCGGGCTGCAGCTTCAGGCCGCGACGAGCACGGGCGTTGTTGGCCACATGCGGGGCCTCGTGCATGGCGCGGCCGACGCCATGCCCACCGAACTCGCCGTTGACCCGGTAGCCGTAGGAGTGCGCGACCTGACCGATCGCGGCGGAGATGTCGCCGAGCCGGCCCCCCGGCTGCGCGGCGGCGATGCCGGCGGCGAGGGCGACCTCGGTGGCCTCGATCAGCTTCAGGTCAGCCGGGGCGGGGGCGCCGACGATGAGGGAGACCGCGGAGTCGGCGACCCAGCCCTCGATGCTGACCGCCATGTCGATGCTGAGCAGGTCACCGTCGCGGAGGAGATAGTCGTGCGGCAGGCCGTGCAGCACGGCATCGTTGACCGACAGGCACAGGACGTTACGGAAGGGGCCGCGGCCGAAGGATGGAGCGTAATCCCAGTAGCAGGACTCGGCGCCGCGTTGCGCGATCCGGCGACGGGCATGGTGTTCGAGGTCCATCAGATTCACGCCGACCGCGGCGACCTCGCTCAGTTCAGCGAGCAGCTCACCGACGAACTGGCCGGTGACCGCCATCTGGCTGATCTCCGCAGCGGACTTCAGCTCGATCACGACGCCTCCCGGGTAGCGGTATTTTAATACCGTATTTTTATACCACCCCCGGGGGGAGAACACCGGGAGCTATCCTGCCGACATGGTTCGCCAACCCCTGACCGCCGAACAGATCGCCGCGGGTCAGCGCCTCGGGGTCGCCCTCCGGGCCGCGCGGGCCGACCGCAATCTCATCGAGGTCGCCCTGGCCGCCGGCATCTCCCCCGAAACCCTGCGCAAAATCGAGTCGGGTCGCCTGCCCGCACCGGCGTTCGGCACCGTGGTCCGCCTCAGTCGCGCCCTCGACACCCCCCTCACCGACCTGGCAGACGCCTGGCTCACCAACTCGCCCATCCGCCAGGCATCCTGACCAACAGCGACGAGCCCGACCCGGCAACCAGCCCGGCCACCACCGCCAAGTGCCGGAGACTCCCGGTCACGCGCCGGAACTAGTGGCCCCTCCATCGACAGTCCGAGCCGACGATCGGGGCCCTGCGCACCACCGCGCGAACCTTCGAGGCTAGCGCAGCGACCAGGGTTCGGCGCGCAAAGCCGGACAGACTCCACCTTCGGGCGACACGAACTGTTTCGCAGAATTAAGGCTCAGAGTTTGCGAGACTGTGAACGATCATCAGATTTGGTCTGAAGTAGTCGTCCACTCGGTTGCGAATCCGTGATGCGCGTCTGCGCACCAATCGAAGGAGGCTTCATGGCCCGCTTAATCCGATCCCTCGGTGCCTCCCTCTGCGCTGCGGTGATCTTACTTACCGTCCCCTCGCACACCACTGCGAGATCACCATCTTCTGGAGGGTCAGGAGAGAGGGCCGATAGTCAGACAACGGACGTTTACGACGTGACGCGCCGCTATGTGACGAAGTTCTATCCTCGCTGGTTCACACACCAGCAACAGTTCATCCTGGTCCCCAACCTACTTTTCGGACCAGACCGGATGTCCCCAGCATTCCGCTCCGTCGTAGCACCAAATGACGACACGCTTTACACCTCTGCGCTCGTCGGCGTGCGGAACGAGCCAGCAGTCTTGGAAATTCCGGACACCATGGCGACCTACGGCGTACTCATCCTAGACGTCTATGGGAACATCATCAAGACAGATATCTCGAAAACCTCTGGAGGGCGCTACGCCCTTACCGGACCCGGCTGGAGCGGAACCCTTCCTCCGGAACTAACCGAGATCCCGCTTCCGGTGACGAACCCGCTATTGATCATCCGGACCAACCGATACTCGCCCGACGGGGAGAACCAGGTCGCCCTGGCCGAAGAGTTCCGGCGGTCCCTCCGCATGGGCCCTCTGCTGGCATATGAGAGAGATGTACTGGCAGAGACCCTGATTGTCCCGGTAACCTTCTGGGTTCGCTCATTCAAGAGGGATGCGGACAGGCTGATCAGAGATAACCCGCTTCGCTTCCTGCGAGAACTTCAGCGGGGGGTCAGGGACATCCGAACGCCACCTCTCACCGGCGACAACAGGGCACTAGCGGAAGAGTTCGACCGGCTTTTCGCTACCGGGATGTTCGAGGACGAATTCGCGCGAGCGACCCAGGACGCGCAGGCCGACATCATTTCGAACTATCTTGACAACACCGATCAGAACAACTGGATCAACTTCCGGAACATCGGCTTCTGGGGAACCAACTACCTCGACCGATCCTCGATTACCCAATTCTGCCAGTACTGCAATGACATCGAGAGTTCGGCATACTACGACGTCTTCAAAGACAGCAATGATCAACAACTGAACGGCGCCTCCGGTGGATATGTCCTCACGTTCGAAAGAGACCAGATCCCCCAGGCCCGCGAGTTTTGGTCCGTTACCTCCTACATATCCGAAACAATCACCCTGCATCGCAACCCGGAGGACAAGTACGTCGTAGCAGGCTATACGCCCGGGCTCGAGACCAACGAGGACGGCTCGATCAGCATCTACGCAACACCAACTCCGCCACCAGGAGTGAGTATCGCCAACTGGCTACCCGTACCCGATGGGCCCTTCAGCATGATGCTCCGCGTCTACGGCCCGGAGGGAAGCGTGGCCGAGGGAACGTACGTCCCACCGGCGGTCCGTGAAATCAATCAATCTGGACGGAACGGAGGCGGTCCCCGCGGGAAGGGTTGAGCCTCCCTCGTAGCGGCCACGCACCGCTCACCTCCACGAAGGGCCGTGTTGGGGGCGGGAACCGAGAAAGCGCCCTCCGGGCCGGACTGACGGGACCCTGTCGAGTTCGCGGCAGTCCACCGGGGGGCGTTTCTGGGATTTCGGCAACGAAGACTCCGTCCTCGACCAGGCCAGCCGCCCGATCAGCCTCCGGACCGGCTCAACCCGCGCAGCGCTCGACGGGACACGAGGTCCGCCTGACGGGTTGCCTCAGGAATTCGATAACGCGGACACAAGCTCAGGGTTATGTCGCACGCCTGATCAAGACCAATTCGGTGGCCAACCGAAACGAAGACGGGCTTGACCCCATCCCGCGTACGTAGCGCACGCCCAAGCGTCTCCCCACCCTCCTCCAGCGGCGACCCGGCGCCACGGCGAAGGTCTGGGTACGCGAAATCGGCGGTGAAGGAGGTCTTGGCGACCCCGAACGTTGGCAGCCCAGTCAACACACCGAGATGGCAGGCCAGGCCGAAGCGCCTCGGATGCGCGATGCCGTAGCCGTCACAGACCAACACCTCCGGCTCATCCGCCAGCCCCTGGAGCGCCTCCAACAGAATCGGTGCCTCCCGAAACGCCAGCAGGCCAGGGACGTACGGAAACTTGACCTCCCCGACCACGGTCGCCACATCTGTCACCGCCAACGACTCCAGCTCGATCACCACAGCCGCCGCACATACCCGGTTTGTGGATTTCTCGTAGGACACATCGAGCCCCACCACCGACTCCGGGAAGGAGGTCAGTCGGGTCGACAGGTCAACCTGACGCCGAAGCTGTCGCTGAACTTGCTCAGCATCCTCTTCACTCCAGGGCACAGCTGAGGCTATCCAGGAACCGGGCGACGCTCGCGCGCGCCTGCCGACGGGTCGCCCACTCCACCTGCCAACACGGGTACAGCACCAACCGCGACCACCACGCCAGACAGCCGACACACATGCCGGCGTGCCCCCGAAGGTGCACCGTGAGGATCGTCCGCTCCAACTCGCCGCTCACCACTCCCCCTCCGGTGGCCAGTGGCCGCGATTAATCGGAATCTGATGTCGCGCACGGCACGGTAGTTCTCCGCCACATCGGCAGATCCACCGCCACCGTCGCCAGCACCAGACCGAACGATGCCGACGCGCCAGGGTCAGCGCGACCGCCAAGACGTACGCGTCATAAGGAACCCGCCGCTCCACAGACATCAAAACCTCTGCCTGCTGCCTGTTGCCGACTGCTGATGCGCGCCTCGCGCCTGGTCCAACAGCCGCTGTCGCGCGGCTTCCTGTTCCATTTCCTGGATGCGCTGGCCGACTCCTGAGCCAGCCGGTGCCGACACGAGGTATCGACTGACGATTCGACGCAGAAAGCCAGTTGCCACGGCCATAGGTCCGCCCCTCAATCCTGAAAGCGCGGAGGGACGTCTGCCCATGTATCTCGTTCCGCGCCGGGTGTGGTCAGGGTCCAGCGTCCCGCCGGGCACGTCATCGATCTAGTAGCTAAGTGTCCGCTAACCAGGTTTGCTGTCCGCTGGTAGTCGGCGTCCCGGGGCGTACTCCACACACAGGTCACGCAAGGTCGCGGCCTCCGGTGCCCCCGACTGTTCCACCTTTGTCAACAGTTCCGCAGCTCGCCACCAGTTCGACGGCACCACCCGCCCGGACGCCACAGCCTGCACCCCCAGAGCGACCGCCTCGTCGGGCTGACCGGCGGCGACCAGGGCAAGGCCAAGATCGAGACGAGCTGACGCGGACCGGCGAGGCCGCGCTCCCCCGATTCCGTGCGGGTCCAAATCAGCCAGCACCGCCCGCGCTACCTGCTCGGCACCGGGGTCCCCCGCCCACGCCAACGTCGTGGCCGTATAGGCGGCAGCCTTGGCCGGGTCGTAACGATAGTGGTGCTCGGCCCGCTCCGGAACGGGCAGATTCGCCGTCAACCGCTCCACCCGGTCCAACGCTCGACGGGTCGCACCGACCTCGCCCATCCGTGCCCACGCGCGCGCCTCCTGAGCGGTCGCCTGGATGCGAGCAGAGCTGCCCTTCGGGGCAACCCGCTGAGCTTGATTGGAAAGATCGAGCGCCCTCCGGTAGTCACCTTGAGTCAGCACGTCCCAGGCCCGGGTTTCCAGGCACCATGCCTGAATCTCACCGTGCTCGGCATGTTCGGCAAGGTCCCGCGCAGCTCGCAGGTGGGCAGCCGCAGCGACCCGCTGCCGAAGGTCAATGTGAACGGTCGCCCGCAGCACCGCCAACCAGGCACCAGCAACCAACAACCGCCGTTGTTGAGCAAGCGTGACCCGTCCATCCAGTAGCCGCCGCACAACGGCGAGGTGCCGCCGTACCAGCGGCAACAGGTCCACCGGAGCCAACGTCGGATAGGAACTGGCCAGGTCGTCAACGCCCTGCTCGATCCGGTCGAGCACCTCTCCACTCACATCACTGGCGGCGACTCTCGCCCGGAGTTCGCCGGCCTCCGCCGCATGGTCGATCGGCGCGTCAACCAGGCGAGCCAGCACGCCTCCCGCGCCGAGAATCCGGTCCAGGTGGCGCGCCGTGTCGAGTGTCGGAGCCTTGAATCCTGCCTCCAGCTCCTGCAGGTGGCTCTTACTCCGATGAGCGAGCTGCCCGAGGGATCGAAACGACAGCCCACGCCGCTCCCGGAACTCACGCAGTGCTACCCCGAAGCGCGGATCGACGGACGAGGCCATAACGCCACTCCAAGCTCAACAGGCCCGGCGCGAAGTCACCCAGCCGGCCATCACATTGACGGTACCGCCTACGTCATGAATCGGTACCCTCGACACGTCACCGGCCGCATCGATGCCACCCTCCACCCCGATGCTGTGCCCTACAGCTCCCCGCGGGCCGCACGCCGAGTAGGTCACCGAGGGCCGCGACGCAGATCAGTCACCTCGGCGGACGGAGTGAAGCCGGCCGAGGCGTAGGTGGCCATAGCACCGGCGTTGGAGCTCTGCACGCACACGCCCGCGCTGAAGGCACCCAGGTCGCGAAGGGTCGCGGCGGCGGCGAGCGTGACCGCGGCGCCGTAGCCACGGCCTTGGTAGCCATGGTGGACGCCGATCGGTTCCAGCAGTCCCGGCCGCCCGGGGCCGGCTGACCACACGGCCGCCACCGCCACGGCATCGTCGTTCTCGTCGAATAGGGCGAGGCTGCGTGCGTCACCGTAGAACGGGCCACCGGCCATCGTGAGCCAACGCCCGACCGTATGGCGTCGGTCGGCATCAGTGCGGACCGAGCCACGGAACGCGGACCAGTGGACGGCGACCCACACCTCGGCGCGATCGGGCTCGATCGTCTCGACGCGCAGACCGCGCTCCTCCACCGGATCCGAGAGGGTTCGATGGAACGTTGTCCACGGCTCGTCCCGTTCCCAACCCCGCTCCAGCAGCAGCTGGGTCAGGAGCTCCGCACCCCGGGCTTCAACGGTCCCGCCGCCGTCGCCGGCCAGGACACCACCTGCCGGGTCGTCCAGATCGGCGGTGAGCCGGCGGGCCAGTGCCGCATCCTCACGCCGGTGCGGAGCGACCGCCAGGCGCACCAGCCCCCGGCCGTCCAGCAGCCCGATCGCGAGAACCTCCCCGTCGCACGACCACATCCGAATCGCAGCGGCGGTAGCCTCGGCACCGTTTTGCGAGTGCCAGCCGAGATCGCCGGAGTGCAACTGCAGCGCTCCCTCGTCGAGCTGCCACCGTTTGAGCGCCTCGGCCGCTGATGACAGCTCGTCGACCTTCGGAGTGCTCAGAATGATGCTCATCAACGCATCGAATCCCACGGAGTGACCTGGCACCAGCGAATTTCGCCGGTAGCCGCGCGGCGGGGCCGGCGGCCGGGTGGGGCTGGCCCCACCGGCCGCCGGACCGCGGTCAGTCGCGCCGCTCCCCCACCCGGTACGTGACCAGGTTCGGGTCGGCTTGGAGCTGGCGCTGCGTGAATTTGATGGTGTCCCAACCCTTCTCCGAGTACAGCCGGGTCTGATCGGCGTACCAGGGGGAGTTCGGGTTGGTCGACTGCGAGTAGGTGAGGATCTGCCGGCCCGACGGCCCGTCCCTACCCAGCTCGACGGCCATCAGGAACGAGGTGCCGTGGAAGATCTTGGAATAGCCGACACCGGGCTCAAACCCACTCCAGATAAAGTTGAAGACGCCGGCATCGTGCTCTCCACCGTGGATCGGAATCTGTTCGGCGCCACGCGGCTCGGTCTGGATGTCACCGAGCCGGGCGTCGAGCGGGATGCCCTCCAGCTTCTGGACGGCGTCCGCGAGCGCGGTCCGCACCTCCGGGTCGTCGACGGCGAGCCGGCTCGGCGTGGTCAGCGGGGCGGTCGGGTCGAACGGGTCGGCGAAGCGCAGGCCATTGGCCAGGGCGAACTCAGTGAACAGGTGGGCGCCCCGGCTGTCCAGATCGACCCGCAGATCCCACCCGCGCAGGGCGGCGCAGGCCGCGGTCAGGTCGACGGTGGTGCCGTCGGAGGTGGTCGCCGTCGGCTCCGCCTCGCAGCTCCGGACCAGGTCGTCGCGGACCAGCTCACCGCCGTAGACCCGGTTGCCGAGGGTCACGTCCCACAGGTTGCTGGTGGTGAAGCCCCTCCCCGGAAGTCCATCGGTGCCGGTACGGCGCTGCTGCACCTGATGTACGCCGAGCCGGGTCCGCAGGCTGCGCTGGGTCTGCTCGTCGCCGACGATGCGCGGGTAGCCCTCCAGCGGATGCTCCGGATTGGCCAGCCAGTAGCTGTCGTTGGAGTTGGCCACGTAGTCACTGCGGACCAGGGTGGGCAGGTTGGCCGGGCCGAGGATGCCGGGTACTGCGGCGTCCGGATCCCGACCCAACTCGCACGAGGAGCGGGAACCGTCGAGGACCGCCTCGCCCTCGCTCTCGTACAAGTCCTGGAAGGGGGCCGGAATGCAGGCGGCGGCCAGGGAGTCGGTCACCCGGGGCACGACCGAGTGGTCGGCGTAGAGGGCCTGGCCGCGACGGTCAACGGCGACGACGTTGACCCAGGGCAGGAACTGCCGCTCGTCCAACACCGTCCGCAGCTCGCCCACCGACCCGGCCTGCCCCATGGCCAGCCAGCCGTCGAGTGCGCGGTTGTTGGTGGCGTTGGCGTCCGTGATCGCGTACGCCGTGGTGGTGGTCCAGTCGAGCGCACCGGGCACCACGACGACCGGGCCGAAGTGGGTGTCGTAGAGGGTCCGGCTGACCGGCCCGTCGGGAGTCTGGACGGTGACCGTACGGGCGGTCATCTTCCGGGGCTCGCCGTCGTAGCGGTAGCTGGTCGGGTCACCGGGCACCAGTTCCAGCCGGTGCCAGACATATCTCTTCGCGGTGGAGACGGTGTGGCTCCAGGCGACCTGGCCGTTGTGGCCGATCTGGATGATTGGGCCACCGACCCCGGCAGCGCCCTCAACGTCGTAGCGGCCGGGCACCTTGAGACGCATCCGGTAGAAGCGGTTCGCGCCGTCCCACGGAAAGTGCGGGTTGGCCAGCAGCATGCCGGCGCCGCTGGTGGTGGCGTCCCGCCCCAAGCCGTACGCGTTGCTGCCCAAATCGGTCGGCGTACCGTCCGAGCCGGCGACCGCTGCCGTCTGCGGAGCACTCGCCGACACGCTGTTCCCGCTGGCGGTGGGGGGCGCAGCGGCGACGATACCGCCGGCGAGCCGGCCAGAGCTGACCAGGACCACGTCGGCCCACTGCGCCCGCCACATGTCCAGTTCGCTGATCGGGCGTACCCACTCCTTCCCGGCACAGGCCGGGTCGGTGGTCGCCTTCCCATCCCGGAGGTACGCGTTGTAGCCGGCGGCGAAGCCACGAATCTGGTCGCGCACCTGGGTGGAGGGTGCCCGGACGCCGTCGTGGGGACCATCGAGTAGCTTCTCGGCGGACTGGTCGTCGATGGCCTTCTGGTGGAAGAGGTCGCTCTTGGCGTTGCCGGCGTCCGCGCCGAACCAGCGGGACCGTTCGGCGCGAACCGTCACCATCCGCTCGGCAATCAGGCAGATGTTGTCCTCGGCTTGCACGTAGCCGGCACCGAAGCCGAGGCTGCCGAAATCACGGGCGGTTATGTGCGGCACGCCGTACGACGCGCGCTGGATCAGGGCCGAGTAGCCATCGCCGTACGCGACAGCGGTGCTGCCGGTGACGGTGAGGCCGGCGGCGGCCAGTCCGACGACGGTGGCCGCGGCGGCGAGCCGGCGCCGGCTCATCGGTGGCCTCTATTCACGGTACGTCCTCCCTCGTGGTGCTGTGTCGATGCTCGACGGACGCTAGCGGTGGGGACCCGCATCGGACATCAGTAGCTGACCATGAACTTTGTCAGGGTTCACCCCGAAGGGCCGCTCGACGATGATGACCAGATGGACGACCTCAGCATCCGCGACCGGGTCCCCGCCGACCTGCGAAGCTGCATCTCGGTCCTCGCGGACGTGCACCGGCGGGACCGCTACCCGCTGCACTGGCCCACCGACCCATACCGGTGGTTGTCCCCCGCCAACACCCAACACGCCTGGGTCGCCGAGCGCGGAAACACCATCGTCGGCCACATCGCCATTCACCACCCCGTGGCCACAACCGACCCCGCCTCCACAACCGACCCCGACTCTGCGACCGGCCCTGGCTCCGCGACCGTGGCCGAGGTCAGCCGGCTGTTCGTCGCGCCGGCCGCCCGCCGCCACCACACCGCAACCAAGCTCCTGCACCACGCCCGCCAGTGGGCCACCGGGCACCAACTCGACCTCACGCTGGAGATCGTCGACGAACCCGGGTCGGCCGCCGCCATCGCCCTGTACGAGCGCACCGGCTGGCGGCACACCGACACCGCCACCGCTGCCGCCTGAATCAACCCCGCAGGCCGACCCGTACGGCTGCGCCGCTACACCCTCCGCGAAACACCGGACCGGGGCGTCGGGCCCGGGCGATCCGGCCCTCAACGAGGGCGCGGCCCCGCCGATCGGGCCGGCGGCCGGTAGGTGAGCCGGCGTAACAGCACCTCGGCCGGGCCACGGACGGAGAGCCGGTCCATCAACAGCGCGCTGAGGACGCCGACGACCCAGACACCGACCGCCACCGCAGAGTTCACCGCGATGCCGAAGTTGTCACCCAGACCAAGAAAGTCCGGATCGAAGAGGACGAGGAACAGCAGGGATTGGCTCAGATACAGAGTCAAGGAGCGTTGCCCGCTCACCGACAGTGCCTTTACCAGCGGGCCTGGAGGCTGCCGCACGGCAGCCGCGAGTAGCGCAAAAAGGGCCAGATAGCCTGCTGCGGCAGCATACCCGCCCGCCAGGTGAAGCGTTCCCGCGACCGCACTGATACCGAGTGCCGGGTCAGTCCATATTGATGCCGCCATCAGCGCCGAGGGCACCCCCGCAAGGATGCCGACCGCCAGTCCGGCAACCGCGACCAGGCCCAGTACCCGTTTCCGCTCCGGCCCCCAGGTCAAGACTGACCTACGCCCCGCGTAGACACCGAACAGCACCGCCGGCATCAGGCCGAACAGGCGAATCGCCCCCACGGCCCACTCACCTAACCTCGCCTGCAACGCCCCGAGGGCTTCACCGCCGAATATCGTCGGCGTCGCCGTGACCACCTCCGCCTGGCCAAGCGCCTCCGCGGGCAGCCCGCGGAGGGCACCGGACAGCAGGGCGAGCGCCGTCAGCGACAGGGCCACGGTCAGCAAACCACGGTCACTGAGCCGCACCACGAGCCCGGCGAAGAGGAGGGCACACAACCCGTAGAGCGCAACAATGTCCGCCGTGAACAACAGCATGCCGTGCACGAACCCGATGACCACCAGCCAGATGCCACGTCGACGCAACAGCCGAGTGGAACGCCCCGCTTCTACCGAATCCCGGTTCTGTAGAAGCTGCGTGAGACCATAGCCGAACAACGCGGCGAAAAGCGGAAAGGCCCGGCCGTCAACCAAGACCATCCGCACCAGGGTGAAAACGCTGTCGAGCACAGATTGCTCGACCGGGTACCCACGGAATCCCGGCAGGAAGCCGAAGGCGAAAACATCAACATTGGCCAGTGCGATCAACAGCAGCATGCCCCCGCGCGCCAGGTCGGGCCCCAGCAGGCGCGATCGGACCGGGGTCGCCCGGGCAGTTTCATCTTGACGTACGGCAACCACACCGTTCACCTCAGGTTCCTACTCGAACGAGGGAGATGTCGATGTCAGTCACGCTATCGGCCACCACTTCGGATGGCACTGAGGCCAACCACCGTACCGCCGGTAGGGATAGCCCATCCACGGTCACGACGACGCAACGCGCAGTTCACGAAGTTTTGCGGGTTCTTGTCGCCTGTGCGCCCGCCCCTCCGGACGCCTCCTCACAGAACGAGGCTGGTTCACCTACAGTCGCCCCATGGAGGGGATCTTCGCCGGCTTGGGCCTGATGCTGGTGGAGACCCAAGGGCTGACGGGCCACTCTCGAGTTGGGAAACGGGCCCTGGCCCCGAAGTAGGGCTACGGGTGCTCCGAGCTGCGCGGGCACCAGAGCCAGAACGGCCGCCGCGAGCCGTTACTCGCCCCCACCGCCCCCGCTGTCGCCGCCCCCGCTGGCACTGTCATCGCCACTCCGGCGACCGCTCCCGGCGACCCACCATCCGTCGGAGTAGGCGCTGCCCCCCAGCCCTTCCAATCGCTTGACCCGCACTTTGCGCACCACCACTATTCCGAGCACGGTAGCTACCAGAGCGGCCAACACGAAGAGAACCTCGAACATACGGCCAAGGTACGGCGGCGAACCGGGGCACCGCAATCGACGCCGACAAGCTGGAATGCCTCGTCCAGGCCGTCGAATACCGCCACCAGGGCAGCAACAACGTCCAACGCCCCGGTCGAATCCGGCCTGATCCGAGGTCAGCGAGCCCACTGGGGTGCATCTCGGTTCGGTTCGGCTGGCATGGTTGCTGTCCTTCGCTGCGGTAACTCCGGCGGGTGTCGGGTCCAGCCGAGAAAGCGGTGGTGCAACGCGCCGGCCGGTGTCCAGGGCATGTCTTCGGCGGCTTGGACAAGGTGGGAGCCAAGGTAGAGCGCCAGCGACACCGGAGCGCCGAAAAATTGCGCCCGCAACTCCTGCTTCCGTGTGGTGCAGGGCCAGGGCAGGCCACAGCCTCCGCAGCTCCAGACGGGCATGACCGGGCCGTGGGTGGTCACCGCACACCACCGAGAAACCGGGCGACGCTCGCGCGGGCCTGTCGGCTGGTCAGCCATTCCACCTGCCAACACGGGTACGGGACCAGGCGTGACCACCACGCGCGGCAGCCGATGCACAGGCCGTCCACCCCTGGCCGATGTGCGAGCAGGATCCGCTTCTCGGCGTCGTTGGTCACTGCTCTTCCTTGGCCGGCCAGTGCCGGCGGTTGATCGGGATGCGGTGGCGGTTCCGACAGGGCAGATCGGCCCCACAACGGCACAGCCACCTCCATTTGCGCCACGACCACGCCGGCCGATGTCGCCGTACCAGGGTCATCGCGACGGCGATCAGGTACTGGTCGTAGGACACTCGTCGCCTCGGTGACGTCCTGTCCCGCATTACTTGCTCCCTCCACCGGGCAGCACCCCATGTCCGGCTCCGAGCCACGGGACCAGATCTGGAACGTTCGGTAACTGCGACGCTACGATCACAACGAAGGCGGTGGGACTCACCCGAAGTACGAGTGAGCAGGCCACATGTCCGCCACAGCGTTAATTTCACGGCGGAAACGTTGACCACCGGTCAACGGAGGGATGACGCATGGCAGGTCGCGGACGATCAGCACCACAACGCGGCGAGGTGACCGGCTACCTTCTCAAACTGATCCGGGAGTCCATCCCGCTGACGCAGGAGCAACTCGCCGCCGACCTGGGCGTGGACCGCGTGACCGTGCAGAGCTGGGAGTCCGGACGACGGCCATTCGCGGCGGTGCCGCTCGGGCAGGCAATCGCCGTCCGGCGCAGACTCGGACGGCTCGGAGCGAACGTGACCCTGCTCACCGCTCTCGACGATGCCGCCGAGGCAGACTTCATCCTCACTGCGGTCCTCAACGAGCAGGTGGACCGCATCGACATCGCCGAACAGCCGCTCGGCTGGTCCGTCCTCACCCACCGACTGACCGACCTGATCCTCTGGGCTGTTCTCGGGCAGACACCGACCTTCGCCAGAGGACTAACCGTCACCCATGCCCGCCGAGGTCCGGTGGCATCGGGGCCAACGCTGCCCACCGACGAGCAACGCTTGTTCTTCGCGCGGCTGCACGTGCTCGCTGAACGCGCAGCCGCCGGTCGCGACCCGAACGTTCTGCTGCACCGGCAAGCTTGCTTCCTCGCGGGCATGGACCCCACCAAGACCACGGCCGCATGGCTCGCCCAGACCAGCACCCGCGCCCGCCGGGCGATCACGTTCCGCACCTGGTCACCGCTGTGGCCCGACGCCCGCTCCGTGGTCACGTCCCTGGCCAACCAGGGCGACCCGGAACCGTTGCGGGACTTCCTCGCCCACGCGCATCCGGACGATGCCTGCCAGCGAGCAGCCCTCAACTACTCGGCCTACTGGGTCGGGGAGATCCCGTACCGCCAGTGCGACGACTCCTTCATGCCGGCACCGCTCGCAGACTGGCACGGCTCGGTCCTCTTACGGCACCTGGTCCAGCGCCTCAACCCAACGCATCCCTCTATCGATCTCAACATCCACAACATCTGGGCGCTGCTCGCCGTGCGACGCGGCCTCACTCTCGACAACCCCGATCAGGGCCGCATGCTCCTCGAGCGCGGCACCCGCATCCTGGACAGCGACCGCACCTGTCCACAGTCCCGACAGGAACTAACCTCTATCGTCTACAGCCTGCGCGCAGACGGAATCAAAAGCACAGGGACGGACCGATGACCGATGACCACAACGCCGACGCCGACGGAGCCATGAGCTTCATCTTCGAAGCCGGCGTCCTCAAGCGCGCCGCCCGCACCGGCTGGTGGTTCGCCGGCGTCAAGCAGCCCGAGTCCATCGCCGACCACTCGTTCCGCACCGCGCTGATCGGTTTGATGCTCGCTGCCATGGAAGGCGCTGACCCGGCCCGGGTGTCGATGCTGTGCGTCCTGCACGACACCCAGGAAACCCGGATCACCGACATCCCCCACATCGCCAAGCGCTACCTCACCGCCGCACCCAACACCACCATCACCGCCGACCAGGTCGCCGCCGGCCCACCAGCCGTCGCTGACCTCATCACCGCCGCCGTCGCCGAGTACGAAGCGGGCGAGACACTCGAGGCCATCGTCGCCCGGGACGCCGACAAGCTGGAATGCCTCGTCCAAGCCGTCGAATACCGCCACCAGGGCATCAACAACGTCCAACGCTGGATCGACAGCTCACGCGCAGCACTCATGACCACAAGTGCCCACCGGCTCGCCGACGCCGCCCTCAACGGACAACCCCTCGCCTGGCTCACCCCTGCCCCACCACCGGAGCAGCCCTCAGACACCAGGCCCTGACCTACCAGCCGGGCTTCAGCCAGGTGAACGTCCTCGCACGGCAACGCTCAACTCAGACGTTGAAGCGGAACTCCACCACGTCGCCGTCCTGCATGATGTAGTCCTTGCCCTCGATGCGGACCTTGCCCACCGCCTTCGCGGCGCTCATCGACCCGGCCTCGAGCAGGTCGTCATAGGAGACGACCTCCGCCTTGATGAAGCCGCGCTGGAAGTCGGTGTGGATGACCCCGGCGGCCTCCGGTGCGCTCGCCCCGACCGGCACGGTCCAGGCCCGCGCCTCCTTGGGGCCGGCGGTCAGGTACGTCTGGAGCCCCAGCGTGCGGAAGCCGACCCGGACGAGCTGGTCCAGCCCGGGCTCGGCCTGCCCGATCGACTCCAGTAGCTCGCGGGCCTCCTCCTCAGGCAGGTCCACCAGCTCCGATTCGATCTTCGCGTCCATGAAGACGGCCTCGGCGGGGGCGACCAGGGCCCGCAGCTCGTCGAGGAACTCGGCGTTGGCCAGCTCGGCCTCGTCGACGTTGAAGACGTACAGGAAGGGCTTGGTGGTCAGCAGGTGCAGCTCGCGCAGGTGTTCCAGCGCGACACCGGCGGCAGCCGCGCCCGCGTACAGGGTGGTGCCGTTGTCGAGCACCTCCACGGCGGCCTTGGCGGCGGTCACCGCGGCGGCCCGGTCCTTGCGGAGCTTGGCCTCCTTCTCCAGCCGGGGAATCGCCCGCTCCAGCGTCTGCAGGTCGGCGAGGATCAGCTCCGTGTTGATCGTCTCGATGTCGTCCGCCGGGGCGATCTTGCCGTCGACGTGCACGACGTTCGGGTCGGAGAAGGCCCGGACGACCTGGCAGATCGCGGCGGCGTCCCGGATGTTGGCGAGGAACGCGTTGCCCCGCCCCTGGCCCTTCGAGGCGCCGCGGACCAGCCCGGCGATGTCGACGAACGACACCGGCGCGGGGATCACCTTCTGCGACTCGAAGATCTCGGCGAGCTTGCCCAGCCGCTCGTCCGGCAGGCCGACCACACCGACGTTGGGCTCGATGGTGGCGAAGGGGTAGTTCGCCGCGAGCACGTCATTCTTGGTCAGCGCGTTGAAGAGGGTGCTCTTGCCGACGTTGGGCAGGCCGACGATGCCGATGGTGAGACTCACGACGAGCCAGCTTACGCCGCCGCCAGTTGGCCATCGGCACCTGGCCAACGATTCCTGCCGCCGGCTCAGTCCAGCAGGCGTGGGCTGATGGGTGTCTCCCGGATGCCGCCGTCGGGGCCGCGACTGACCTCGTACGCCGACACACCCGGCCGGTCCGTGACCGCCTCGACCAGCCGCTCGCCCCGGTAGAGCAGACCGACGCCGTCGTCGGTGCAGTGGCTGGTGGGCAGGGTGCCGTCGCCGACCAGCCGGTGCATCAACGGGCGCCGCTGGTCTTCACTGTCGTAGTGCACCCCGTTGCCGTACGGCAGCCAGCCCAATCCGTCGGTGAAGCCCCGCAGGGTGGTCCCGAAGCTGTCGGTGGCGCCGCCGGTGTGCCAGCAGATCGAGCCGGCGGACACCCCGCCGAGCACGACCCCGGCCTCCCAGCACTCCCGCAGGATCTCGCCGAGGCCGTGCACCCGCCACACCGCCACCAGATTGGCCACGCTGCCGCCGCCAACCCAGATCACGTCCTGCGCCCGCAGGTGGGCCCACACGTCCTCGACGTTCGGCATCGGGAACAGCGCCAGGTGGGACATCCGGAACCGGCTTCCGGCGAACCCCTCGTACGCCCGGGTCAGCGCGGCCGGCTGGTCCCCCTGGGCCTGGTCGAGGAAGCAGATCCGCGGCTCCGCCGCGCGGGCCAGGTCGGCGGCCAGGTCGAAGACCGGGTTGATCCGCCGGGGCTGGCCGGTGCGTCCCGGCGCGAAGAGGCCCATGCTGGTGGCGAGGATGGTGGGTTCGGTGGCGGCCACGGTCGTCCTTTCCCTCGGGTGTGTCGCCCATCCTGCCCCGAGGGCGACCCGGTCAGTCCCGGGGGCGGGCCTGGCGGGGAATGACCGGCTCGATCCGCGGCGTTTCCGGGGGCAGTTCGGCGGCGGCGACGAGCGGCAGGGTGAAGCGCGCGTCGGCCGCCGGCCCGACCGCGTGCGACTCGCGGAGCATCCAGCGAACCTCGTCGGCGGTCCACCCCAGCCCCTGCCTGGCAGCGATCTCGCCGAGCAGCCGCAGCGCCGCGCGGGTGTCATCGTCGTAGAAACGCACGCACCAGTGGTGCACCCACATCCCGAGGGCACGGAGCCGGTCGTCGTCCAGTGAGCGGACGAGGCGGCCGCTGGCGGTCTCCTCGAACGCCCGCTCCGGGTTCCCGGCACGGTCCCGGTCCAGCGCTCCGACCGCCGCCGGTGCGACCGCCCGCATCCGGGTGAAGAAGCCCTGTGTGACCGCCGGGTCCAGCGGCGGGTGCCCGTCCCGTGTCGGCGCCTGCCCGCCCGCCCCGCTCGCCATCGCCGCACCCTTCTCCCATGATCTGGTGTGCGAGACGGTACCGACCAGGACCGACCGTTCCTGCCCCGGGCACCCCCGCGGTACGCCGACGTCCGTTTCCCGCCAGCCGACCGGCTCCGGACGGAGGCATCATCGGTGCGTGGACCTGGACTTTGAGCGGTGCTATCGGGCCGTTGACAGCCGTGACCAGCGGTTCGACGGCTGGTTTTACACCGGCGTGCTCTCCACTGGCATCTACTGTCGGCCATCCTGTCCGGCAATCACCCCGAAGCGAAAGAATGTACGATTCTTCCCGTCTGCTGCCGCGGCGCAGGGGGCCGGGCTGCGGGCCTGCCGCCGCTGCCGGCCGG
The DNA here is from genome assembly GCF_059570675.1 of Salinispora goodfellowii. NCBI lineage: Bacteria > Bacillati > Actinomycetota > Actinomycetes > Micromonosporales > Micromonosporaceae > Salinispora > Salinispora goodfellowii. Next base: position 146,876 of record NZ_JCANTD010000003.1, read on the forward strand.
ATGCGACCCCCGGTTCACCGCAGTGGGACCTCCGGGCTGACCTGGTGAGTCGCGCCATGCGGCTGATCGCCGACGGCGTGGTCGACCGCGACGGGGTACCCGGTCTGGCGGCGCGGCTCGGCTACACCGAACGGCACCTGCACCGGCTGCTCCGCACCGAGTTGGGCGCCGGCCCGCTCGCGCTGGCCCGCGCGCAGCGCGCCCAGACCGCGCGGACCCTGATCGAGTCCACGGACCTCGGGCTGGCGGAGATCGCGTTCGCCGCCGGGTTCGGCAGCGTACGGCAGTTCAACGACACGCTCCGCGCGGTGTACGCGGTCCCGCCGTCCGAGCTGCGGGTCACCCGGGGAGGTCCAACGGCACCCGCGGGACCCGGCACCATCACGGTACGGCTGGCCTACCGCCCCCCACTGCACATCGGGGCGCTGCTGGACTTCCTCGCCCCGCGGACGCTGCCGGGGGTGGACGAGGTGCGCGCCGGCACCTACCACCGGGGCCTGCGACTGCCCCACGGCGCCGGTACGGCGGCGCTGACCCCGACGGAGCGGTACGTGGTGGCGACGCTGCGCCTGACCGACCTGCGGGACCTGGCGCCGGCGGTGGCCCGGTGCCGACGGCTACTCGACCTCGACGCCGATCCCACCGCGGTGGACGCCGCACTGGCCACCGATCCCGCCCTGGCCCCGATGGTCACGGCGGAACCCGGGGTCCGGGTCCCCGGCACGGTCGACGGTTTCGAGGTGGCCGTCCGCGCGGTCGTCGGCCAGCAGGTCTCGGTGGCCTCCGCCCGCACCACGCTCACCCGGCTCCTGCGCCAGCTCCCCACCCCGGTAGCCGGGGCGGAAGGCGGCGGGCTGTCCGGGTTCCCCGCCGCCGCGCAGGTGCTGGCCGCGCCGGATTCGGCCTTCCGGATGCCGGCCGCCCGCCGGGAGACGCTGCGTCGGCTCGCGGCGGCGGTGGCCGCCGGTGCGGTCGACCTGGAGCCGGGTGGGGATCGGCAGGAGACCCGGCAGCGGCTGCTGGCTCTCCCCGGGATCGGGGCGTGGACCGCGGACTACGTGGCGCTCCGCGCGCTCGGCGACCCGGATGTCCTCCTCCCCACCGATGTGGCCGTCCGCCGGGGCGCCGCCGCCCTCGGCCTCCCCACCAGCCCGGACACCCTGCACTCGTACGCCGACCGCTGGCGCCCCTGGCGCTCGTACGCGCTGAGCCGACTCTGGAGAGCAGCATGAACACGATCGACGCCGCCGTCGCCGACACCCCGGCCGGCCCACTCGGCATCCTCGCCGGACCGGACGGGGCGGTCCGAGCCGCCGGCTTCACCACCGACCTGCCCGCCCTACTCACCCTGGTCCACCCACGCCTGCGCGGCCCGTTGCGCCACCGACGCGACCTCGGCCCGGTCACCGCCGCCGTCACGGCGTACCTGGAGGGGGAGCTGACCGCGGTGGACGGGGTTCCGGTCGACCAGCACACCGACGGCGCGTTCCTGGCCCACGCCTGGGACGTGCTGCGGGACCTGAAGCCGGGCGATCCGGTCACCTACTCGGAGCTCGCCGGGCTGGCCGGTCGCCCAGCGGCGGTCCGCGCCGCCGCGGCGGCCTGCGCCCGGAACGCTGCCGCGCTCTTCGTCCCCTGTCACCGGGTGCTGCGCATCGACGGAACGCTCGGTGGCTACCGCTGGGGGCTAGATGTGAAGAAGTGGCTGCTGAATCATGAGCAGCAGTTGACAACAAGCTGACACCGGCGACGGTCCTAAAAGACGTAACGTCAGGAAGTGCCCGCGGAGGTTGACGGTTATCCGGGCCCCACCACGGGCCGACATCCGCTCGACAGCCTCTGGCGGCTGCGGCACTACCTACGCCCATACGCACCGGAGTTCGCCTGGCTCTTCCTCGCCGGCCTGGCCGCCGTGGCGGCGGGGATCGCCGTACCGCTGGTGGCCCAGCGGGTGGTGGACGGCCCGGTCGCCCGGCAGGATCCGGCCGGGCTGTTCCGCCTCGCCGGCCTGGCGCTGCTCTTCGGGCTCGCCGAAGCAGTACTGATCTTCATCCGCCGCTGGGTGCAGTCCTCATCCTCGCTGGGGATCGAGACGGCCATCCGGGCCGACATCTACGCCCACCTGCAACGGTTGCCGGCCAGCTTCCACGACCGGTGGCAGTCCGGTCAGCTCCTCTCCCGGATCACCACCGACCTTTCGGCGATCCGTCGGTTCCTCTCCTTCGGCCTGCTCTTCCTCACCCTGAATCTGGTCACGTACACCGTGGTGGTGGCGCTGCTGATCCGGCTGCACCCCGTGCTGGGCCTGGCCGTGGCGGTCAGCGCCATCCCGCTCTTCCTCCTCGCGCGGCGGTTCGCGCGGGCGTACCACGCCGCCTCCCGGCGGATGCAGGACCAGCAGGGCGACCTGGCCACGTTGGTCGAGGAGACCGCGCAGGGGCTGCGCACGGCGAAAGCGTACGGGCGCGGGCCGGAGCTGGCCGCCCGATTCGCCGTCAGCTCCCGCGCGCTACACGACACCGCGGTCGGCAAGGGACGGCTGCTCGCCGACACCTCCGCCCGGCTTGACCTGGTACCAAACCTGACCCTGGGCGTCGTCCTCGTCGCCGGCGCGGGCGCCGCCGCGGCCGGCACGCTCACCATCGGCGAGCTGGTGGCCTTCGTCAGCCTCCAGCTCCTGCTGATCTGGCCGGTACAGGGCCTGGGGTGGATCATCGCGGGCGGGCAGGAGGCCGCGACCGCTGCCGACCGAATCCAGGAGGTGTTGGACACCCCGCCCGCGATCCTGGACGCTCCCGACGCCGCCACCCCACCCCGCGCCCAGATCCTCGGTCGGTTGCGGTTCTCGGGTGTCTCGTTCCGGTACCCGGGTGCCCACGAACCCGTGCTGCGCGACGTTGACCTCACCCTCGAGCCGGGCGAGACGGTGGCGCTGGTCGGCGCGACCGGCTCTGGCAAGAGCACCCTGCTGTCGCTGGTGCCCCGGCTGCACGATGTGACCGGCGGCCACATCACCATCGACGGGTACGACGTTCGGCACCTGCGGTTGGCGACGCTACGCCGGCTGGTCGGGGTGGCCTTTGAGGAGCCGACGCTCTTCTCCATGTCGGTGTGGGAGAACGTGACCCTGGGCCGGCCCGACGCCGGTGACGAGGAGGTCCGCGCCGCGCTCGCGCTGGCGCAGGCCACCTTCGCCTACGACCTGCCGTGGGGGTTGGCGACCCGGGTCGGCGAGCAGGGCCTGTCCCTCTCCGGTGGGCAGCGGCAACGACTCGCGCTCGCCCGGACGGTACTCAGCCGCCCCGCCCTGCTCCTGCTCGACGACCCCCTCTCCGCCCTTGACGTGCACACCGAGGCGCTGGTCGAAACGGCGCTGCGCCGGGCCCTACCCGACACGACCACGCTGGTCGTGGTGCACCGACCGGCCACGATCGCGCTCGCCGACCGGGTCGCCCTGCTGGAAGCCGGCCGGATCACCGCGCTGGGCCGGCACGCCGACCTGCTCGCCACCGTGCCCGCGTACCGTGCCCTGCTCTCGGCCGAGCCAGGGCCACCGGCGGGCGATCCGGCCCCCAACGGTCTGGTGCGCTCGTGACCGACGGCGACGATCCGGGCGCTGACCCGCCGTCGGCCGTCCCCGGGCCGCGAGCGCGTCCGGCCCAGGAGAACTGGCGCGGCATCGCGGTCGACCCGGACGCCGACCGCAGCCGGGCCGAGGACACGGACCCGGCGGCGGTGGCCCGGCTGCGCGGCCGCAGCCGGGCTCTGCTGCGCAACCTGCTCCACCCGCACCGCCGTCAGCTCGCCGTCGCCGTCGCGCTGCTGCTCATCCAGAACATGGCGGGCATGGCCGGACCGTATCTGGTGATGCTCGGCATCGACCGGGCCATTCCGCCGCTGCGGGCCGGTGACACCGGGCCGTTGACGTATATCGCGGCCGCGTTCGTCGTCGCCACGGTCGCCGAGTACGCCGCCCGCCGCGGCTTCCTCGTCCGCTCCGCCCAGATCGGTCAGGCTGTGCTCCTCGACCTCCGACGGCGGGTGTACGGGCACTTCCTGCGCCTGTCGGTGACCTTTCACGAGCGGTACACCTCCGGGCGGGTGGTCTCTCGACTCACCAGCGACCTGGACTCCATCGGCGAGTTGGTCGGCGGTGGCATCGACAGCCTGGTCCTCGCCGCCCTGTCGATCCTGTCGGTGGCCGCGATCCTGCTCTGGCTGGACCTTCCGCTGGCCGCCGTGACGCTGCTGGCGTTCCCGTTCCTGTTCTGGCTGTCCCGCTGGTTCGCCCGCACCTCGGCCGTGGCGTATCGGTGGACCCGGGACACCGTTGCCCTGCTTATCGTGCACACCGTCGAGTCGCTGCGGGGGATCCGGGCGGTGCAGGCGTTCCGCCGCGAGCCGCGCAACCAACGGATCTTCACCCGGGTCAACGACGACTACCGGCGGGCCAGCCTGCACGCGTTTCAGCTGATCGCGACTTACTCGCCCGGGGTCAAGCTGATCGGCAACGTCACCATCGCGGCGGTGCTCTGCTACGGCGGGTGGCGCGTCCTCAACGGTCAGGCCGAGGTCGGGGTGCTCGCCGCCTTCCTGCTCTACCTGCGTCGGTTCTTTGAGCCGATGCAGGAGCTGAGCCAGTTCTACAACTCGCTGCAGTCGGCCACCGCGGCGCTGGAGAAGCTCGCCGGGGTGCTGGACGAGCGGCCGGAGGTGCCGGAGCCGGCCCGCCCGGTGCCGCTGCCGGCCGCCGAGGCCGGGCGCGGCGCGGTGACCTTCCACTCGGTCTCCTTCGGGTACTACCCGCAGTCCCCGATCCTGCGCGGGCTGGATCTGGACGTCCCGGCCGGACAGACCGTCGCGCTGATCGGGCCGACCGGCGCCGGCAAGTCGACCATCGCCAAGCTGCTCGCCCGTTTCCACGACCCGGACACGGGCAGCGTCTCGGTGGGTGGCGTGGACCTGCGGGACCTCGCCGACGCCGACCTACGACAGGCGCTCGTCCTGGTCACGCAGGAAACCCACCTCTTCGGCGGTACGGTCGCGGAGAACATCCGCTTCGGCCGGCCGACCGCAGACGACGCCGCGGTGGCGGCGGCGGCGAAGGCGATCGGCGCCGACGAGTTCATCACCGCGCTGCCCGACGGGTACGCCACCCAGGTTCACCGCCGCGGCAGCCGGCTCTCGGCCGGTCAGCGGCAGCTCGTCGCGTTCGCTCGGGTGTTCCTGGCCGACCCGGCGGTGCTGATCCTCGACGAGGCGACCTCGTCCCTCGACGTCCCGACCGAACGCGCGGTCCAGCGGGCCCTGGCCACCATTCTGCGGGACCGTACGGCGCTGGTGATCGCGCACCGACTCTCCACCGTCGAGATCGCCGACCGGGTGGTGGTGCTGGAGTCGGGGCGGATCGTCGAGGACGGTCCACCGGGGCAGTTGGTCCACAGCGACGGGCGGTACGCCGCACTGCACCGCCAGTGGCTGGACTCCCTGAGCTGAGCGAGAGAAGTAGGTCAGTCAGGCGACACCGGGCCCGACGGCGCTGACCACCTTGCCGTCCCGGACTTGAACGATCTGATCCGAGCGGTCCGCCAGCCCCTCGTCGTGCGTCGCGATCATGATTGTGGTCTTCGCCGTGGTGCGGAGGTTGAACAGCAGATCGATGATCTGGGCCCCGGTCTGCGAGTCGAGGTTTCCGGTCGGCTCGTCCGCCAGCAGTAGGCTCGGTCGCTGAATCAGCGCACGGGCGATCGCCACGCGCTGCTGCTGCCCCCCGGAAAGCTTCGACGGCAGCGCATCCTCGCGCCCGGCGAGCCCGACCTCAGCCAGGAGTTCGCGGGCACGTTCCTTCTTGTCGAAGGCGACCTTCAGCGGGAGCACCGGTGCCATGACGTTGTCCAGGGCGGTGAGGGTCGGCAGCAGGTGGAAACGTTGGAAGACGAAACCGATGGTGCGTCGGTAGACAGCCAGCTCCCGACCCCGCAGCGACGTCACCTCACGACCGTCCACCATGATCGTGCCGCTGTCGGCGCTGTCCAGCGCCCCGATGAGATGCAGGAGGGTGGACTTGCCCGAGCCAGACGGCCCCGTCACCGCCACGAGCTTCCCACGCTCAACGGCCAGGCTGATCCGATCGCACGCACTGATCGGATGCGCGGCACCGGTTTCGTACACCTTGGTCAGGTCGGTCACGCGCACCATCACGTCGTCGTCCGACGTCCCGGGGCTGGCCTCGGTTTCAGCTGACACTGTCGTCATCCCTCAATCGTCCTCGGCGAGCAGGCGAACGGTGTTCTGCCGGCGCTGGGCGGTAATCGGCGCGACGAGGGCGAGGGCGGCGACCGCCGCTCCGGCCACCGCGGTCACTCCCCCCAGGACCAGCAGCGCGTTCAGCGAGTCAGCGGACCCGCTGAGCCCCAGCGCTGCCGCCACGCCCACGCCGGCTCCGACCAGAGATCCGAGCAGGCCGATGGCGACCCCCTCCACCACGATGAGGGCGGCGATACTCGCCTCGGTCCACCCGGTGGCGCGTAGCGTCGCGAACTCCGCCGCCCGCTCGCGTACGTTGAGATAGAGCACATCCGCCACGCAGATCACCGCCAGGACCAACATCGCGATGACCGCCGCGTAGTCGGCCTCGCGCACCTGGACGGAGACCACGTCTCCGAGCAGGCTGCCGACCAGCCTCCCCTCGAACTGGGTGGTGATCGCCACGAGCAGCGTCAGGGCGCTGGTACCCAGCGCCAGTGCCGCCCCACCGAGCAGACTCCGGGAGCTGCGACGCCACAGGTTGGCCAGCCCCAGACCGACGACTCGGAACCGGAGGGAGGCCCGGCGCCCCGTCGCGACCGCGGGCCGGACGGCGGCCATGGGCACCACCCGGGAGGCGGACCAGGCCGGGATCAGGCCCGCACCGGCGGAGATCACAATCGCCGCGGGGATCGCCAACAGGCAGCGCTGCCAGCTCAACGTCAGCCCCAGGGCACCAGCCGTCGACCAGGCGACCCCGGCACCGACGAGGCCCGCGATCACCGCCAACAGCATCAGCTCGCCGAGCACCAGGGCGAACCGGGCCCGCCGAGACCAGCCCACACAGGCCAGGATTCCAAGCTCGGTGCGACGGGTCCGCACCGCGGCCGCCGAGGCGTTGCCGATGAAGAGGGCGCAGACGACCAGCACCAGCACGAACAACAGGAGACTCTTGCGGTCGACGGCCTCGGTGATGACGGCGGCGACGCCCTTCTTGGTCCACAGTTCGGTCAGGCTGAGTGCCGGACGGCCCAGCTCGCCTTCGGGCAGGCTGATGGCCTGGGGTGACCGCGACGCCCCCAGCATGATGTCCACCTCGAGCCCGGTCCGCTCGTTGATCTCCTCGGCGACCAGCCGGACCCGTTCCCGGGACGCGTCGTCGAAACCCGCCACCCCATCGACCCGCACTCGCACCGCGGAGATCGGCGCGCTGGCCGAGGCGTCCTTGCGGTAGTAGCCGTTGTTGAAGGCGGGCAGCGCGTCGAGCGTGGTGAGCAGCGTCGGCGGCTGTTGCAGGTAGCCGACGGGTGATGCGTTCGGCCGCAGGTCAGCGCCGTTGAGCAGGTCGCAGGAGCGCTGGTCGGCGCAGCTCAGTCGGGCTGGGGTGAACGCGGCGACCGACTCGGCGGCGAGCTCGGAGAACTCGTTCAGCGCCGCCCGGTCGAAGGCCCCGACCGACTGCAGCTGCACCCGATAGGTGGGATCGCAGTCAGGGTCGGGCTCATCGGGGCACGATTGGGTGTCCGGCAAATTTCCGTGGATCGACACCTCCCGGAACGGGGTGTCCGCTGTCTCGGGGGCAATCTGCACGACGGGGCGTTCTTCTCCCCACTGAGCTGGTGGAACCGTGGTGGGCTGCGGGACGAGGGTGTCACCAACCGGCTCCTGGTCAACCGGGCCGGGCCGCCAGTAGGTGTCCAGTGAGCGATGCCCCTGACCCCCGCTGAACTGTTGACTCACCCGCTGGTAGGCGTCCTCAGCCGTCACGCTGCCGGACCAGACCTGTTCGCCGGCCACCGTCTCCAGCGAGCGGGCGAAATCGCTGCCAACGCTTCCCACGCTTCGCTCGGCGGCCTCGGCGGGCAGGGCCTCGACGACCACCTCAAGTGTGGCGTCGGTCGTCGGCTCGGCACTGTGCAGGACCGGCACCACGCGAAGGGTTGGGTCGACCGACTCCTCAGCCCAGGTCTGGGGAAGGTAGCTCCCGGAGACCACGCTCCGGTCCAACCCGATCAGTTCCGCCTCAGCCGCCGGGTCCACCGCCGCGATGAGGTAGGGAGCGGGCCAGGGAATGGTTGCCGTTCCCGGGTCGGTGACGGCACCACTCCAAGACCGGCTCAGGGAGTAGCAATCCAGGACCGGATCCGAATCTCCGGTGGGCTCAGGCGGGGCGTCGGCAACCTCGCGACACACCGGCACCTGCTGACCGTTCGCGATCTCCTGGTACGGGTCGTGGGGGGTCTTCTCCAGGTCAATCTGGATCTCGTTCGGAGTGAAGTAGGAGTAGCGATTCGGCAACTCGATCCGGGTCAGCCCGCCGTCGACAAGCCGGGTCGACCTGATGCGAAACAACGACCGGCGATCACTTGGCACGGAGCTACCGAGCTCCACCGGAGCCCCACCACCTCGGCTGCCGAAGCCCACCATCGCGATCGGCGCCGCGACATCGACTCCCGACACGGACCGAATCTGCGTCACCTGGTCGAGCGTGATGCCGCCGAAGTGATCAGAGAGGAAGTTGGGCCGCACCAGACCCTTGGCACCTTCCAGCTCGTGGCGGGACTGCGGAGGGCGCACCAGGACGTCATAGGCCGACCGAGAATTCGCCCCTACCGTACCGACGACCTCCAGCCGCGATGCCTCCGAGGCCGCGGTAAGGACAGTGAAGCTGGAGACGGCCACCGCGATTCCGGCCAACAGGGCCAACGCCCGGCCAGGGCGCCGCTTGAGCTGCGACTCGATCAAAGCCCACACCGATGCGCCCCCGCCTCGATAGCCCCCGCCGCACCGAGGTGCGCGCTTGCCGCCAACCGCTGGCCAGCAGTATCGGAGACTAGCTATGGGCTGGCTGACCGATCAAGGCCTGCTCCACCCATTTGACCGGATCCGGTCACCGGCCAGACCTGTTGACAGGCAGGGTAAGGGCCTCGATGATGGTTCGACCCCTTGGGCTGCCTCTGGGCAACCAAGGGCCGCGCCACGGGGGAAGGGCCGGAACCATGTCGAAGACAGATGTCAGCCCAACGTTGCTTCAGATCGCCATCCTGAGGTCTAAGGCCTCCGGTAAGGATGACGCCGCCGCCGCGCGGGAGCTCCACATCAGCGAACGCACGCTACGCCGGCACCTCGACCAGCTGACCCGGACGCTCGGAGTCGCGGGGCGGCTGGCCCTCGGCATCGAGGTCGGCCAACGCGGCTGGCTCAGCGGCGAGCGAATCGGCGCGCAGCACCACATCGCCTGCGGCTGCCAGCCTTTGGACGATTCACCCTGACCCCGCACTGTCCGGAGTAAACCCGCCGGCGATCCACTGGTAGGCCGTTGACCTGCCTCAGCTGGTTTCGCCGGCCACGCTGAACGACCGGAGTCGATCGACTGCCAGGGCGGTGAAACCAACCGCGATGAGCGTGCTCATCACCGCCGCGACCGGCACCGAGACATCGGTGGCAAGCAGCTCGGTCGGGGCGAACCGGTCGGCGAGCGCGATCACGTACTGCTGGATGGAGAGCACCTTCGTGCCGCTGACGAAGTTGCCGAGCAGCCCCTCCCAGATCAGCACGTAAACCAGCCCGAGTAGCACCGGGCGCCGCGTGACCAGGCTGAGCGCGAGGAAGAGCGCGCAGTAGGCCAGCGCACCGATGGAGGCGGCGGCGGCGAGTGCCAGACCGACCCGGACGGAGCTGGCGAGCACACCGGCCACATAGAGCGGCACGGCGACGGTGACCGCGGTGACCCCGGCCGCCACCGCCAGCTTCGGCAGCACGATCTGCCAGCGCGGCAACGGCTTGGTGAGGACGTGCACCACGGTGCCGTCATCGATCTCCGCGCCGAGCACGCCGGTCCCGACGATCAACGCGATCACCGGCAGCACCACGGCCAACCCGAGACCGACCAGCACCGGCGGCCCCCACTCGCCGGGATCCACCCCCAGCGAGCGGGAGAGCACCGCGAGCAGGACCAGCAGCACCGGTAGCGGGAACAGCAGCAGGAAACGACGCCGCCCCAAGAGCCCCCGGGCGGTGATCCAGGAAACAGTCGACATGGTCAGGCCTCCACCAGGTAGGAGAACACGCTCTCCAGGGACTCGTCCTCGGGCACCAGCTGCCGCACCCGGATCCCCCGGGCCGGGGCGACCTTGGGCAGCACCCGGGTGAACGCGCCGTAGTCGCTCACCCGGACGGTCAGCCCGGCCTGGCCCAGCTCCACGCCGGTCACCGACGGTTCCGCCATCAGCGCCACCGCGAGCGCCCGATCGTCGGTGGACCGGACCGCGAAGACGTGGGGTCGGTTGGTCATCAGCCGGCGGATCGTCCGGAAGTCGCCGGAGGCGGCGAGCCGGCCGGCGACCATCACCTGCACCGTGCCGGAGAGCTGCTCGACCTCCTCCAGGATGTGCGAGCTGAACAGGATGGTGCGCCCGGCGCCGCCGAGGCGGTGCAGCAGGTCCATCATGTGCAGCCGCTGTCGCGGGTCCATCCCGTTGAACGGCTCGTCGAGCAGCAGCACCTGCGGGTCGTGGACCAGCGCCGCCGCCACCCGCGCCCGCTGTCGCATGCCCTTGGAGTACGTGCCGATCCGGCGGGACTGCGCCCCCTCCAGCTCGACCAGGGCGATCGCCCGGCGAGCGGCCTCCGCCGGGTCCGGCAGCCGGTGCAGCCGTGCGCTGGCCAGCACGAACTCGTACGCGGTGAGGAAGGTGTGCACGGCCTCCCGTTCGCTGACCAGGCCCAGTCGCCGGTAGACCTCGGGGTTACGCCAGGTGGGCGCCCCGTCCAGGGTCACCGCGCCACGGGACGGCGCGAGAAAGCCGGCCATCATGTGCAGCAGCGTCGTCTTGCCGGCACCGTTGGGGCCGAGCAGGCCGGTGACCCCCGGCCCCAGGCTCATGCTGACGTCGTTGACGGCGACCACGTTGCCGTACCAGCGGGAGACCCCCGCCAGATCCAGTCGGCTGCCCGTGGCGGCCGACGTCGACCTCGGCTCCACACTGGTCACGCTCATCGGGTGGCCACCTTCCGGTAGCGGGCCAACAGGAGGACGACACAGCCGGCCACGAGCAGCACGGCCGCGAGGGCGTAGAGCGGGCCGAACCCACCGATGGGCAGCCCACCCCCGTCCTCGAAGAGCAGGTCACCGAGCGCCCAGGTGCCCACGCCGTTGACCATGGTCATGGGGGAGGCGAGGAAGGCCAGCTCGTTAACTGTCTGCGCGGGCAGGATGGCGAGGATGCCGACGACCGGTGTGGTCATCAGGAAGACCGCGACGATCCCGCCGGCGGCGAACGCCCGCTTGCCGGTGAGCGCGGCGACCAACAGGCCGATCGCGCCGAAGACCGCTGCCCAGAGGCCGGCGTAGAGCAGACCCGGCAGCAGGTCGAGCAGCTCGTTCCAGACCCCCCGCGGCCCCTCCCCCAGGGTGAAGGCGGCGCCGAGGAACATCACCAGCTGCGGGCCGCCGAGCAGCAACCAGAGCGCGGTGACCAGGGCGAGGAGCTTGGCCAACGGATAGTCCGACCGGGCCAGCGGCCGGGAGAAGTACAGCGGCAGCACTCCGCTGCGCAGGTCGCGACTGACCAGTTCGGGGGCGGCGACCGCGGCGAAGAAGATGATCAGCCAGCTCATCGTGTCGGCGAACTGCGCATACGTGATCACCACCTGACCGATCTGGCTCCGGACGGCGGCGACCACGGCGGCGACCACGATCACGATGCCCACCACCAGCCAGGGAAAGATCTTCGCCTTGGCGCTGCGGCCGAAGCCGAAGATCGTGCGCAGCCCGTGCAGGTAGAGCGCGGCGAACACCGGACCACGGCCGAGGCGGGGGCCCGAGTAGCGCTGGTAGCCGATGTCGTGAATGACTCCGGTCGACTCAGACATGGCTGGGCTCCCTCGTGGCGAACAACTCGGCCACCCGGTGGCGACGCTGGTCCAACCGATGCAGCGGCAGGTCCAGCTCGGCGACCGCGCCGAGGATCTGATCATAGGTGTCGTCATCGGCCAGCTCGACGAGGAGCAGGCGACCGTCCCGGCGGACCGGCAGCCGCAGTGCGGCCAGGCGGGCGGCCAGCTCCTCGGTGCCCTCGCTGACCTCCACCGCGAGCACGTCGATAGCCGAGGTCATGGCGTCGATCCGGTCGGCCCGCAGCAGCCGGCCGCCGTCGATGGCGACCAGTGTGTCGCAGATCCGCTCGACCTCGCCGAGCAGGTGCGAGCAGACCAGCACCGAGATCCCGAACTCGGTGCCGATCCGGTGGATCAGGGCGAGCATCGCGTCCCGCCCGGCCGGATCGAGCCCGTTGGTGGGCTCGTCGAGCAGCAGCAGGTCCGGATCGTGCACCAGGGCCTGCGCGAGCTTCACCCGCTGCTTCATGCCGGTCGAGTAGCCGCCGACCGGGCGGTAGCGCTCCTCGTAGAGCCCGACGTGTCGCAGCGCCTCGCTGGCCCGCTCCCGGGCCACCGTCCGCGGCAGGCCGCTGACCCGGCCGAGGTGGGTGACCAGCTCGGCGGCGGTGAGGTCGGGTGGCAGGGCCTCGTGCTCGGGCATGTAGCCGACCCGCGCCCGGACCTGGTCGGGCTGGGTGGTCGGATCCAGCCCGAGGACCCGAACCTGCCCGTTGGTCGGCGGGAGCAGGCCGAGCAGAATCTTGATCAGGGTGGACTTGCCGGCGCCGTTCGCGCCGACAAGACCGACGATGCCGGGCTCGACCACGACGGTCAGATCAGCCAGCGCGGTGACCCCACCCCGGTAGGTTTTGGTCAGCGACTCGGTCGCAATGAGTGCCACGCTCCCAGCCTAGGCAGGTGCCGCCCGCTGCCGACACCCGACGCGCCCCTGATCATTCCCGTAGGGGGCGACAGTCGTAAGGCTCCGGTAATTTCACCCACCGGCCCCGGCCGGCAGACTGGACGGATGGCTTCAAGACTGTTGCGCGCCCCGCTCACCTGGGTCGCGGTCACCGTTCTCGCCGCCGGCACCGCCTTCGGTCTCTACTGGTTCCAGCCGTGGAAACTGGTCACCGACACCGAGGTGAACGAGGAACTGTCGGTCGTGGCCACCGATGCGCCGTCATCATCTCCGGCCGACTCCGCGCCCGGCGAAGGCCCCACTCCGGATGGGGGCTCCGTCTCGGACGCCGGCCCGGTAGTCGTGCGCAGCGGCGAGTTCATCACCCACAAACACGACACCAGCGGCACCGCCCGGATCATCCGCACCGCCGGCGGCAAGCTGCGGCTGGAACTGGTCGGCCTGGCCACCTCCAACGGCCCTGACCTGCGGGTCTGGTTGACCGACCAGCCGGTCCGGAACGGCGAGGCCGGATGGCAGGTGTTCGACGACGGCCACTGGGTCGAGTTGGACCGGCTCAAGGGCAACCGCGGCGACCAGGCGTACGACATCCCGGCCGAGGTGGACCTGGACAAGCTGACCAGCGTGTCAATCTGGTGCAAACGGTTCGCGGTGTCGTTCGGCGCGGCTCCCTTGGCCACTGCCTGAACCCGGCCGCACCCCGTCTCCTGGAGTGGCACTCGACCGATCCCCCGGTCGGCTGAGAAACTAGTGCCGAACAGTGATTTGGGGGGTTCATGAGTAACGGTTGGGTGCCGCCCGACGAGGTGCTGCGGGACGCGCCCGCGTACTCGCCCCGCCCGGGTGAACTGGCCGACCTGGAGCTACTCCTCACCGGGGCGTACACCCCGCTGACCGGCTTCATGACCCGCGCCGACCTGGTCTCGGTGAGCCGGCGGGGCCGGCTCGCCGACGGTGTTCCCTGGTCGGTGCCGGTAACGCTCCAGGTGCCCACGGCCCTCGTCGAGCGGCTCGACGCCCGCGATCCGGCCCACCGTACGTTGGTGCTGACCGACGGCGAGCGGGCCCCGATGGCCGCGCTGGAGGTCGCCGACACCTGGCCGGTCCGCGACGGGGTGACGGGCGTCGGCGGTCCGGTTCGCCGGCTTGGTGACGGCGGGCACGGCCCGTTCCAGCGGCTGCGTCGCACCCCGGAGGAGATTCGCTCACTGCTACCACCCGGCCGGGTGCTCGGGGTGGTCGCCGACCGGCCGCTACACCGGCCGCAGCTCGCCCAGATCGCCCACGCGACCCGTACCCTCGGCGCCCACCTGCTGGTGTTGATCCCGATCGGTGCGGACGGCGGCGAGCTGCCGCCGGAGGCCCTGGTCCGCAGCGTCTTCGCCGCCCGGGACCGGATGCCGCCGGCGACGCTGGTCGCCGTTCCGCTGCCCCGCCGCCGCGAGGAGATCGCCGACGCGCTGCTCCGGGCGCGGGTCTCGGCGGCGTACGGGGTGACCCATCTGCTCTCCACCGGCGAGACGCTCTCCGGGGCCGGGCTGCGGGTGCTGGTCCCACGGGAGTTGGCCTACGACAACCGCGACGGGCAGTGGCGGTGGCGGGAGGACATCCCGCCGCGCAACCGGCGGCAGGCGCTGACCCAGGCCGAGATCGACGACCTGCTGGACCGAGGCTTCCCGCTGCCGGAGTGGCACACTCCCCCGGCGGTGGCGAAGGAGTTGGTGCATGCCCGCCCACCCCGCCGCTACCGAGGACTGGTCATCTTCCTGACCGGCCTCTCCGGTTCCGGCAAGTCCACCATCGCCCGTGGGCTCACCGATGCCCTACGGGAGCAGGGCGAACGGACGGTCACCCTGCTCGACGGCGATATCGTGCGCCGGGAGCTGTCGGCGGGGCTCGGCTTCGGCAAGGCCGATCGGGACACGAACATCCGCCGGATCAGCTGGGTGGCTGCCGAGATCGCCCGGCACCGGGGGGTGGCGATCTGCTGCCCGATCGCCCCCTACGAGCAGGCGCGGGCCGCCGCTCGAAGGATGACCCTGGCCACCGGGGCGGGCTTCCTGCTGATCCACGTCTCCACCCCGCTGGAGGTCTGCGAGCAACGGGACCGTAAGGGCCTGTACGCGCGCGCCCGCGCCGGTCTGCTGACCGGGATGACCGGAGTGGACGACCCGTACGAGGAGCCGACCGACGCTGACCTGACGCTCGACACGACCGACCTGTCGGTGGAGGAGGCGGTGCAGGCGGTCCTGCACCAGCTGGCCGAGACGGGGTGGGTCGAGCCCCGCCACCCGAGCGGATAGTTTTCCCGGGAAAGGGCCCGGGAGCGGGTGCAGAAACCGGGGCGCGGGGGGCCCGGGACAGGGCCCCCCGCTGGGAAGGGACGGCTGGCTGTGCGCGACAGCCGGGAAGCTGACGGGCGGCGCACATCGTCGGCGACCACGGTCAACTTTCCTGGACGCGACTTGCATCTCGTCCATCTGGGTCAACGAGGCGCGCCGGAGAAAGTCGCGCCACCCGCCGGATCGGCCCCGCCCCGCCGGACCACCCGTCGGTAGTCGGCGGCCCCGCCGGTCGGGGTTGATCAGGCGAGCTTGCGGGCCAGGTTCTCGTCCAACGCGTTCATGAACTCGTCGGTGGTCAGCCACGGGGCGTCCCGCGAGATGAGCAGCGCGAGGTCCTTGGTCATCTGACCGCCCTCGACGGTCTCGATGATGACCTTCTCCAGCGTGTTGGCGAACTCGGCAACCGCCGGGGTGCCGTCCAGCTTGCCCCGGTGGGCCAGGCCCCGGGTCCAGGCGTAGATCGAGGCGATCGGGTTGGTCGAGGTCTTCTCGCCCTTCTGGTACTGCCGGTAGTGCCGGGTGACGGTGCCGTGCGCGGCCTCGGCCTCGACGGTACGGCCGTCCGGGGTCATCAGCACGGACGTCATCAGGCCGAGCGAGCCGAAGCCCTGCGCCACGGTGTCGGACTGCACGTCACCGTCGTAGTTCTTGCAGGCCCAGACGAAGCCGCCCTCCCACTTGAGCGCCGCGGCGACCATGTCGTCGATCAGCCGGTGCTCGTAGCTGATGCCGGCCGCCTCGAATTCGGCCTTGAACTCGGCCTCGTAGACCTCGGCGAAGATGTCCTTGAACCGGCCGTCGTACGCCTTGAGGATGGTGTTCTTGGTCGACAGGTAGACCGGGTAGCCACGGTCGAGGCCGTACCGCATGGAGGCGCGGGCGAAGTCCCGGATCGACTCGTCGAAGTTGTACATGCCCATGGCGACGCCGCCGCCGGGGAAGTTGGCGATCTCCATCTCGACCGGCTGGGTGCCGTCGGTCGGGGTGTAGGTGATGGTGACCTTGCCGGGCCCGGGGACGACGAAGTCGCTGGCCTTGTACTGGTCGCCGTGGGCGTGCCGACCGATGATGATCGGCTTCGTCCAGCCCGGCACCAGCCGCGGCACGTTGGACATGATGATCGGCTCGCGGAAGACGACGCCGCCGAGGATGTTGCGGATGGTGCCATTCGGCGACCGCCACATCTTCTTCAGGCCGAACTCCTCGACCCGTGCCTCGTCCGGAGTGATCGTGGCGCACTTGACGCCGACGCCGTACTCCTTGATCGCGTTGGCGGCGTCAACGGTGGCCTGGTCGTCGGTCTCGTCCCGGTGCTGGATCGAGAGGTCGTAGTACCGCAGGTCGACGTCGAGGTAGGGCAGAATCAACTGCTCCCGGATCTGCTTCCAGATGATCCGGGTCATCTCGTCGCCGTCGAGCTCTACGACCGGGTTGTTTACCTTGATCTTCGCCATCGGCCGGCGCTCCTCTCGGGGGACACATGCTCAAGCAGTACGAGCGTACTGCAAACAATCTCGGTCTCCCCAGCCGGCCTCATTTCAGGGCCCGAACCCCTGGTGAGGGCGACGGCAGGCCCGCGGCCGGGTGGCCGCGGGACCGCCGTCGGGATGCTCACATGCTGGCGACGTCGCCCTGCTTGGCGCGAACCGCCTCGGCGGCCTCCTTCAGCGCGGCCAGCTCCTCGGCGTCCAGGTCGGTCTCGACGACCCGCCGGACTCCCTGCGCACCGAGCTCCGCCTCCACCCCGAGGTAGACGCCGGAGATGCCGTACTCCCCGTCCACCCAGGCGCAGACCGGCATGACCTCGCCGGAATCCTCGGCGACGGCCTTCGCCATCCGGGCGGCGGCGGCCGACGGGGCATAGTAGGCCGAGCCGGTCTTCAGCAGCGCCACCACCTCGGCGCCACCGTTGCGGGTCTTGACCACCAGCTCCTCGATCTGCTCCGCGGGCATCGCCTCGCGCAGCGGCTTGCCGGCCACGCTGCTCTTCGACGGCACCGGGACCATGGTGTCCCCGTGCGAGCCCAGCGTCAGCGTCCGCACCGACGCCACCGGTACGCCGAGCGCCTCGGCCACGAAGTTGGTGAACCGCGCGGTGTCCAGCATGCCCGCCTGGCCGAGCACCCGGTTGTGCGGGAACTGGGTGGCGAGCTGGGCCAGCGCGGTCATCTCGTCGAGCGGGTTGGAGACCACGATCACGACGGCGTTCGGCGCGTACTTGGCGACGTTCTCGGCGACCTGCCGGACGATCTTGGCGTTGGTCTCCAACAGGTCCATCCGGCTCATGCCCGGCTTACGCGGCAGGCCGGCGGTGACAACGACCACGTCCGAGCCCTCGATGGCCTCGTAGCCCTCGCCGTTGGGGCCGGTGGTCACGCCAACCAGCTTGGTCTCGAAGCCCTCGACGGCCCGCGACTGGTTGAGGTCCAGGGCGAGACCCGCCGGCTTCCCCTCCACGATGTCGGTGATCACGACGGTGTCGAAGACGTCGTACTCGGCCAGACGCTGCGCGGTGGTGGAGCCGTAGAAGCCGGCCCCGACGACAGTGACCTTCTTACCCATTGACGTCCCACTCCCTGATACCAGTCGGTTTTTCCGGACCGTATCAGCCATCCTGGCACCGATCCGGTCAGGGGCGGACGGTTACCTCCCCGATGCGTGCGCTTCGGTGCCGCTGCGGAGCTTCAGCCGCGTTCGGCCCGCTCCACAACGTTGGTCAGCAGCATCGCGCGGGTCATCGGCCCCACTCCGCCGGGCATCGGGACCAGGGCCCCGGCCACCTCGGTGACGCCGGGATCCACGTCGCCGGTGTAGCGGCCCTTACCGTCGGGGCCGATCACCCGGGTGATCCCGACATCCACCACCACCGCACCCGGCGTGATCATGTCCGCGGTGAGGAGCCCCGGCACCCCGGCCGCGACGATCACGATGTCCGCGGCCCGGGTGTGCGCGGTGAGGTCGAGGGTGCCGGTGTGGCAGAGGGTGACGGTCGCGTTCTCGCTGCGCCGGGTGAGCAGCAGCCCGAGCGGGCGGCCGACCGTGTTACCCCGACCGACCACGACCACCCGGGCACCTCGCAGCGCCACGTCGTGCCGGCGGAGCAGCTCGACGATCCCGCGTGGGGTGCAGGGCAGCGGCCCCGGGTAGCCGAGCACCAGCCGGCCCAGGTTGACCGGGTGCAGACCGTCGGCGTCCTTGTCCGGGTCGATCAGCTCCAGCACCCGCTGGGTGTCGAGGTGGCCGGGGAGCGGCAACTGCACGATGTAGCCGTGACAGGCCGGGTCGGCGTTCAGATCCGCCAGCACGGCGTCCACCTGCTCCTGCGTGGCGTCGGCCGGGAGCTCCCGACGAAGCGAGGCGACGCCGACCTCGGCGCAGTCCCGGTGCTTGCCGTTGACGTACGCCTGGGAGCCGGGATCGCCGCCGACCAGGACGGTGCCGAGACCGGGAGTGACACCTCGTTCCGCCAGAGCCTTCACGCGCACCCGCAGCTCGTCCTTGATTCGGGCTGCGGTCGCCTTGCCATCCAGAAGCGTCGCCGTCACCTCCAGATCGTCTCACGCCGACCACCGTGCGGAGCTGACGACCCGGGCAGCCGACGGCCGGCGCTGTGGTGACCGGGGACACCCGAGGCCGCCCGTCCCGTGCAATAAGTCACTCTGAGTAGCCCAGAATGACCCAAACCCGGACGACCAACTGCGGGCGGGGGCACGCCGGACGGGTCGGCGACGGCGGGTTCGGCGTCGCCGTTGCGGGTCGACACCCCCGCCCGATCCACCGATTGGGTGGGCTAAAAGTGCAGTTCAGCCACGGATCCCTAGCATGGAGGGGCGCCTGAGACAAGGCCAAACCCCACCCTCCGTTACGGCTTCGCAACCCTTCCGTTGTCGATCGCTGACCGGCGGCCTACCGTTGCCGGTCGTTGCGCAGCGTTACCCAACGTCGGGCCCTGTGCAGCGTGAGGATGAGGAGGCTTCATGCGCGTTCGTAGACTCGCCGCCTGGACGGCCCTCCCGCTCGCGGTGACCCTGGGCCTGACGGCCTGCGGCTCCGGCAGCGGTGGTTCCGGCGGGACCGACCCCAACGCGGCCGTGCGGATCGAGATCGCCGAGCCGCAGCACCTGGTTCCGACCAACACCAACGAGACCAGTGGCTCGCAGGTGCTCGCTGCCCTGTTCAGCCCGCTGGTCGACTACGACGACGCCCACCAGGCGTACGAGGTGGCAGCCGAGTCGGTGACGTCCGAGGACAACATCACCTGGACGATCGCACTCAAGGACGGCTACACCTTCCACAACGGCGAGCCGGTCACCGCCGACAACTACATCGACGCCTGGAACTACGGCGCCTACGCCCCGAACGGCCAGGGCTCGAGCTACTTCTTCGAGAAGATCGCCGGTTACGACGACCTGCAGGGCGAGGACCCGGCGGCGCAGACGCTGTCCGGCCTGGAGAAGGTTGACGACCTGACGTTCACCGTCACCCTGTCCGCGCCGTACTCCGGTTTCCGGACCATGCTCGGGTACAACGCTTTCTACCCGTTGCCGAAGGCCGCATTCTCGGAGCCGGGCGTGCTCGACGAAGGCTACGAGCAGGCGCCGATCGGGCAGGGCCCGTTCCAGATGAAGGGCACCTGGCAGCACGACGCCCGGGTCGAGGTCGAGCGCTACGACGCCTTCCCCGGCGAGCAGCCAAAGGTGGCGGGCGTCGAGTTCCGGATCTACCAGCAGCCCGCCGCCGCGTACGCGGATGTCCTCTCGGACAACCTCGACGTGATCAAGGTGATCCCGACCGAGAACCTGTCGACCGCCCCCACGGACCTGGGGGAGCGGTTCCAGACCAGCCCCGGGTCGTCCTTCCAGTTCCTCTCCTTCCCGACCTACCAGGAAGAGTTCAGCGACCCGGACGTGCGTAAGGCCATCTCGATGGCGATCGACCGGGAGGAGATCACGAAGGCGGTCTTCAAGGACTCGCAGACGCCGGCCCGCTCGTTCGTCTCGCCGGTTGTCGCGGGCTACCGCGACAACACCATCGGCGACGCCGGCACCTTCGACCCGGCCAAGGCCAAGGCGCTCTACGAGAGCGCGGGCGGCCCGAGCCAGATCGAGATCTCGTACAACGGCGACGGTGGCCACAAGGACTGGGTCGACGCCACCTGCAACCAGCTCCGGGCGAACCTGGGTGTGGAGTGCGTCGGCAGCGCCGAGCCGAAGTTCTCCGACCTGCTGACGAAGGTCAAGGCGGAGCAGCCGGTCGGCCTGTTCCGGATGGGTTGGGTCATGGACTACCCGTCCATGGAGAACTACCTGGGCCCGCTGTACAGCAGCAACGGCTCGTCGAACTTCTACGGCTACAGCAACCCCGAGTTCGACAAGCTGGTCGCAGAGGGTTCGGCGGCGGCCTCCGAGGAGGAGGCGATCGCGAAGTACCAGCAGGCCGAAGACCTGCTGGCCGAGGAGATGCCGGTGATCCCGCTGCGCTACGGCCAGAACGTCTTCGGGCACTCGAGCAACGTCACGAACGTGGAGTTGGACCTCTTCAACCGGGTCGACCTGCTGAAGATCGAGGCAGTCCAGTAGTTCCGTAACGAGCGGCGTGGTCGGGTCACCGGGTAGCTGGTGACCCGACCACGCCTCCCCTTCGCCCTTTTTCAGAGAGACTGCCTAGTATGGTCCGCTTTATTCTGCGACGACTGCTCCAGATGGTCCTCGCCTTCTTCGGGACCACGCTGATCGTCTACGCGCTGATGTTCGCCGGTCAGGGTGACCCCATCCAGGCACTCGCCGGCGAACGCCCGGTCACCGACGCCCAACGCGCATACCTGACGGACAAGTTCCACCTGGACCGGACCGGTATCGACGGCTTCTTCTACCGCTACTTCGACTACATCCGGAACCTGCTCCAGGGCGACCTCGGCGAATCCCTCACCGGGCGACAGATCAGCGACATCCTCGCCGCCGCCTGGCCGGTGACGATCAAGCTGGCCCTGATCGCGATGACGGTCACCGTACTCGTCGGAGTCACCGCCGGTGTGCTCGCCGGAATTCGCCGGGCCAGCATCTTCGACAACTCGACGCTGCTGCTGACCCTGGTCGTACTCGCCGTGCCGACCATCGTGCTGGCACCCATCGCGCAGTACCTCCTCGGCGTGCGGTGGCAGCTCTTCCCGCCCACCGCCGGCGCCGACCCCGACTTCTACGCGCTCCTGCTGCCCGGGATCGTCCTCGGCTCCCTCTCCCTGGCCACCGCGCTGCGGCTGACCCGGACCTCGGTGGCCGAGAACCTGCGCGCCGACTACGTCCGCACCGCCCGGTCGAAGGGCCTGGTCAAGCGCCGGATCGTCGGCATCCACGTGCTGCGCAACTCGCTCATCCCGGTGGTCACCTTCCTCGGCGTCGAGTTGGGCAACCTGATGGGCGGCGCGATCATCACCGAAGGGGTGTTCAACATCCCCGGGGTCGGTTTCAACCTCTTCCGCGCCATCCGCACCGAGGACGGCCCGTTGGTGGTGGGGATCGTCAGCGTGCTGGTCGTGGTCTACCTCGTCGCCAACCTGGTGGTGGACGTGCTCTACGCCGTACTCGACCCGAGGATCCGTTATGAGTGATTTCCAGACGGTGGCCGGGTCGGAGGACCCGAATGCCCGGCGCGGTCCCTCCGGCGAGCCGAACGCCCCGAACCAGGTCGGCGGCACCTCCGTCACCCCCGGCCGACCCCGCAGCCTCGCCGGCGACGCCTGGCGGGACCTACGGCGAAAGCCGATCTTCTGGATCAGCTCCGCCCTGGTCCTGGTGGTCACCGCGATGGCCGCCGTGCCCGCGCTGTTCACCGCCGCCGATCCGGCCGACTGCCTCCTCTCCCGGCAGCACGCCGGCCCCTCCGGCGGAGCGATCTTCGGGTACGACTTCCAGGGCTGCAACACCTACGCCCGGGCGGTCTACGGCGCCCGCGCCTCACTCCTGGTCGGCGCCCTCTCGGCGCTGCTCACCGGGCTGATCGCGCTCACCATCGGCATGCTCGCCGGATACTTCGGCCGGTGGGTCGACGCCGTCCTCTCCCGGGTGATCGACATCGTGCTCGGTATCCCGCTGCTGCTCGCCGCGATCGTGCTGCTCAAGCGAGTCGCCAGCGACAGCGCGACGATCCGGATCGCGGCCGTCATCTTCGTCCTGGCGGTGCTCGGCTGGACGACGACGGCCCGGGTGGTCCGCTCTTCGGTGATCACCGCGAAGGAGCAGGACTACGTCTCCGCCGCCCGGATGCTCGGCGCGAGCAACAGCCGGATCATGTGGCGACACATCCTGCCCAACACGCTCGCCCCCGCCATCGTGGTGCTGACCATCGCGCTCGGATCGTTCATCGCGGCCGAGGCGACGCTCTCCTTCCTCGGCATCGGGCTCAAGGAACCCACGGTCTCCTGGGGCATCGACATCAACAACGGCCGGGTGCACATGCGGGAGTCGGCCACCCCGCTGATCGTCCCGTCGACCTTCCTCGCGCTGACCGTGCTGGCGTTCATCATGCTCGGCGACGCGATCCGAGACGCCTTCGACCCGAAACTCCGGTGAGCCCCATGCGCGGGAACCGGCCCACCCGTGGCAGCGAGCGAAAGGCAGGCACTGTGTCCCAGTCCGCCGTCCAACCCACGCCTGCCTCCCCCACTCCGGAGGGCGGCCACCTGCTCGAGGTACGGGACCTGCACGTCGAGTTCCGCACCGGAGAGGGTGTGGCGAAGGTGATCAACGGTGTCTCGTACCACCTGGATGCCGGGGAGACCCTTGCCGTGCTCGGCGAGTCCGGCTCCGGCAAGTCGGTCACCGCCCAGGCGATCATGGGCATCCTGGACACCCCGCCCGCGGTGATCCGCTCCGGGCAGATCCGCTACCAGGGCCGCGACCTGCTCACCCAGTCCGAGGAGCAACGCCGGCAGGTACGCGGCACCGAGATCGCCATGATCTTCCAGGACGCCCTCTCCGCGCTGAACCCGACCTTCCCGGTCGGCTGGCAGATCGGCGAGACGCTGCGCCAACGGGCCGGAATGTCCCGCGGCGACGCCCGCCGCCGGGCGATCGAGCTGATGGAGCTGGTCAAGATTCCGGCCGCGGCCAACCGGCTCGGCGACTACCCGCACCAGTTCTCCGGCGGCATGCGGCAACGCGTCATGATCGCCATGGCGTTGGCGCTGAACCCGAAGGTCCTCATCGCCGACGAGCCCACCACCGCGCTGGACGTGACCGTGCAGGCCCAGATCATGGACCTCCTGTCCGACCTGCGCCGAGACCTCCGCATGGCGATGATCCTGATCACCCACGACCTCGGCGTGGTAGCCGGCGTCGCCGACCGGATCGCCGTCATGTACGCCGGGCGGATCGTCGAACACGCCGACGTCCGGTCGTTGTACAAGGCACCCGCCCACCCGTACACCAAGGGGTTGTTGAAATCGATCCCGCGGCTGGACTTCCAGGGCCAGCAGCTGTCGACCATCCGGGGGCTCCCGCCGAACCTGATGCGGATCCCCTCCGGCTGCCCCTTCCACCCCCGATGCCCGTACGTCCAGCAGGTCTGCGTGGACGTCGTACCGCACGACCTGGTCCTCGGCGACGGCCGGACCAGCGCGTGCCACTTCGCGCAGGAGGTCCGCGATGACCGCGCCCGCTAGCCCGCCGAAGAAGGTACGCGGCGAGCCGATCCTGGCCGTCGAAAACCTGGTCAAACACTTCCCGATCACCCGGGGCGTCGTCTTCCAGCGCCAGATCGGCGCGGTCCGCGCCGTGGACGGGGTCAGCTTCGACCTGCGCCGCGGGGAAACCCTCGGCATCGTCGGCGAATCCGGCTGCGGCAAATCCACCCTGGCCCGGCTGCTGATGCGGCTGGAGCTGCCGACCTCCGGAGCGGCGACGCTGGAGGGGCGGGACCTCTTCGCCGCCCGGGGCGGGGAGCTGCGCCGGCTCCGCCGCAACATGCAGATGGTCCTCCAGGACCCATACACCTCGCTGAACCCGCGGATGACCGTCGGCGACATCATCGGGGAACCCTTCGAGATCCACCCGGAGGCGGCGCCCAAGGGCAGCCGACAGCGGCGAGTCCAGGAACTGCTGGACATGGTCGGGCTCAGCCCTGAGCACATCAACCGGTACCCGCACCAGTTCTCCGGCGGCCAGCGGCAGCGCATCGGCATCGCCCGCGCGCTCGCGCTACGCCCCGAGGTGATCGTCTGTGACGAGCCGGTCTCCGCGCTGGACGTCTCGATCCAGGCGCAGGTGATCAACCTGCTCGAACAGCTGCAGGACGAGCTCGGCCTCTCGTACATCTTCATCGCCCACGACCTGTCGGTGGTGCGGCACATCTGCGACCGGGTCGCGGTGATGTACCTGGGCCGGATCGTCGAGCTCGGCACCGAGGAGGAGATCTACCAGCGGGCCACCCACCCGTACACCCAGGCGCTGCTGTCGGCGGTGCCGGTGCCCGACCCGGAACAGCGGGACAACCAGAACATGATCCGCCTGATCGGCGACGTACCGAGCCCGGCGAACCCGCCGAGCGGCTGCCGGTTCCGCACCCGGTGCTGGAAGGCGCAGGACATCTGCGCCACCCAGGACCCGGACACCGTGCCGCGCGCCGCCGACCCGCACCCGTCGGCCTGCCACTTCGCCGAACTCCGCGAACCAGCGTCCCCCTCCTGACGACCACAGCCCAGCTCGCGGCCACCAGGGATCCGGGCAGCGGACTTCGGTTGACGGCCCAGCCGATGAGCGCACACAGTGGGACCAGGACATCGTCCCGCCGCGACGACCCGCTGTTCGAGGGGACTACTATGCCTCGCCGAGCCATACCTGCTGATCCGTCCGTGGGCGACCGCATCCGGGCCCGGCGTGAGCTGCGCGGCTGGAGCATTCGACATGCCGCGAGTCGCGCGGGTATCTCACACACAACATGGTCACGCATCGAGCGCGGGTTGCAGCGCACGGATCGGTATATGGTGGTCGATTTGGCTGCCGCCCTGGAATGTTCGGTCGTTGACCTCACGGGACAGCCATATACTCCGGCCGATCGGCAGCTCGAAGGTGCGCGCATCGAAGCCGAACGGGTGTGGCGGGCGATGATGGCGCATCCGTTCGGCGGACCACCGGTGGTCGGTGCCAGGGCTGCCAATGTGGGGCAGGTAGCTCGGGAAGCAGCGTTGGTGCGGGACCTGTACGGCCGGTGTGACTACGCCGGTGCGCTGCGTCGGCTGGTGGACCTCCTACCGACCTTGCACAAGGTGACCGATCAGCGGGCGGCGTACCAACTGATGCTGCCGGTGTACGGGGTGGCGATGGGTTCACTGCTGAACGTCGGCTATCCGGCCCACGCGTGGCTAGCCGCCGAGCGGTGTGCCGAGGCGGCGGACCTGCTCGACGATCCGGTTGCAGTAGGGGTCGCGGCGGCGAACCGAGCCCGGGTGGCGGCGCACACCGGCGCGTACGGTGCCGCGCGAGCCTACTGCGATCGGGCCGGGTTGGACCTGGAGGGCAGTGATGCGAAGACGGCCTTGGACGTGCTCGGCTTCCTACACCTGGCCCGCGCGCATCACCTCGCTGGGTTGAAGGACCAGATCGCGGCTGAAGATCACCTCGACGAGGCGGCACGGATCGCCGCACACACCGGGGAGACAACCAGCTGGGATCTGGCGTGGGGACCGAGCAACGTCGCGTTGTGGCGAATGGCCTACCAACTCGACACCGGTCGCCCACATGAGGCGCTGCTGACCGCCGGCGGGGTGGCCGTCGCGGAGCTGCCAGCGGTACGTCAGGTGTACTTCTGGCTGGACATGGCGCGAGCAATGTTCGCGGCCGAACGCGAGCGAGACGCGGTACGGATGCTGTCGACGGCCGAACGGGTTGGCCCGCAGCACACCCGGTCGTCAACGGCGGCGCGAGAGATCGCGCGGGGACTGCTACGCCAGGGTCTCGTTTCCACGGATTTGCGGGGCCTATGCGAGCGCATGGGAGTCACCGGCTGATAGTGGTGCGTAAGTGTTCCACCACACAACGTGCTGTTCATAGCGTTCCGATCAGGACACGAAGACAGGAAGCTCACGCTATGTCAACCGTGTCCGCTGGGTGGCGGCGGTAGCAACCCGAGCACAGCGCCTCTGTCTGCGCTGCCGTCGCCGCCCTCCCACCACAACAAGGGAGGCGGAACCTGTGACGATCTGGTCTAAACTGCGCTACCTCGTGCTGTGGCTGCTGCGACGCTCCGGCACTTCCCCGCCACCCGGCCTCGGCGAACGCCACCAGGCGATTGAGCGGGAAGCGGCCCGGCAGCGGCTGCTCGACCAGGCGAGACGGCTACGGGACACACAGTGGCACCGTGAGCCGGCCCAGCCCGCGCCCCCTACCCCGACGACGGTGGAGCAGCGCACCGATGGTGAGACCAGGGGCTACCGGTGAGACCGGCGACCGACCAGCAGGAACAGACGATCCTCGCCGCGCACGTACCCGGACCTGACGGCATGTGCACCGGTTGCCGCGCCTGGTGGTCGCGACTGACGCCGTACCCGTGCCCGCAGATCGACTGGGCGACCAGCCGGCAGGCCCGCAGAATCACCGACCGCTTCCTGCGCGGTACCGGGTGACCGCCCACAGCCCGGTCACCCGGGTTTGGACCTGCGGCGGCTGCGGCCTGCCCTGGCCCTGCCCGACCCGGAAACAAGAACTACAGGCAGCGTACGACCGCGCCCCGGTCTCGCTGACCCTCTACCTCGGCGCGCACCTCGTCCAAGCCACCCAGGACATGCCCTGGACTCCCGCCGGGATCCTCCACCAACGGTTCCTCGGCTGGACCCGCAGCCGCGCATTCCACGCCAGCGGCACGGGGGCGAAAACCTGAGCCCCCAGCACGTCGATGAGGGAGAGCTCCCGCCCTGAACGCCCTCGGGGCACCGCAGGAAAGTGGCCGGAGTCGACCGCTGGGGACAACTGGACATGCTGGTCAACAACGCCGGTCATGCCGTTGGCACACACCGCGGCCGCAGGCATCGCCGCGCTGTTTGACCTAAACGTCGTCGCGCCCGGCCTGCTGACGCACGCGGCCCTACCGCACCTGCGCCGGAGAACGGCATCCGGGTCAACGCCCCGGCTCCCGGCCCAACCGAGAGCCAGGCGTTGGCCGCCGCTGACGTGACCTCGGTCAGTGGAAGAAGTGCCGGGTGCCGGTCAGGTACATGGTCACGCCGGCCGCCTTGGCAGCGTCGATGACCTCCTCGTCCCGGATCGATCCGCCGGGCTGGACGATCGCCCGTACGCCGGCGTCGAAGAGGACCTTCGGCCCGTCGGCGAACGGAAAGAACGCGTCGGAGGCGCATACCGCACCGCGCGCCCGTTCGGCACCGGCCCGCTCCACCGCCAGCCGGGCCGAGTCGACCCGATTGACCTGCCCCATGCCCACGCCGACGGTTGTCCGCCAAGGCGGCGTTGACCTGCGCGGCAGCATGGCGTGGGATCAGATGAGGCACGTCTGATGATACCCCGGGGGTTTCGATCTGCGAGGCACTCGGCTTTCGATCTGCGGGGCCCCAGGCTTTCGATCTGCGGGGCCCCAGGCTTTCGATCTGCGAGGTCCTCAGGTAGGCCATCGACGACGCCGACGTGGCCGTCCTGCGCCTGGCCGACCCGGCCAGCACCTTTGGCTGACCGGGCAGGCCTCACTGTCGACGGCGGGCTCTGACCTCGGTCAGTGGAAGAAGTGCCGGGTGCCGGTCAGGTACATGGTCACGCCGGCCGCCTTGGCAGCGGCGATGACCTCCTCGTCCCGGATCGATCCGCCGGGCTGGACGATCGCCCGTACGCCGGCGTCGAAGAGGACCTTCGGCCCGTCGGCGAACGGGAAGAACGCGTCGGAGGCGCACACCGCACCGCGCGCCCGTTCGGCACCGGCCCGCTCCACCGCCAGCCGGGCCGAGTCGACCCGGTTGACCTGCCCCATGCCCACGCCGACGGTCGCGCCGTCGCGGGCGAGCAGGATCGCGTTGCTCTTCACCGCCCGGACCGCCCGCCAGGCGAAGGCCAGGTCCCGCCGGGTCGCCTCGTCGGCGGCCTCGCCGGTGGCCAGCTGCCAGGTGCCCGGGTCGTCGCCCGCGGCGTCCACCCGGTCCCGCACCTGCACCAGCATCCCACCGGTGACCGGTCGCCACTCCGCCGACGCCGGGGCGTAGGCCGGGGCGCGCAGCAGGCGCACGTTCTTCTTGCCCCGCAGCACCTCGAGGGCGTCGGGTTCGAACTCCGGGGCGACAACCACCTCGGTGAACACCTCCGCCACCTGCCCGGCGAGCTCGACGCCGACCGGCCGGTTCACCGCGATCACGCCGCCGAAGGCGGACACCGGGTCGCAGGCGTGTGCCTTGCGGTGCGCCTCGGCAACGTCTGCGCCCACCGCGATGCCACACGGGTTGGCGTGCTTGATGATCGCCACCGCCGGCTGGTCGGAGAAGTCGTTGGCGGCCCGCCAGGCGGCGTCGGCGTCAACGTAGTTGTTGTACGACATCTCCTTGCCGTGCAGCTGCTCGGCCTGGGCGAGCCCGGCCGGGCTCGACGGGTCGGTGTAGAGGGCGGCCGGCTGGTGCGGGTTCTCCCCGTACCGCAGCACCGCCTCGCGACGCAGCGCCAGCCCGGCGAAGCCCGGCCACGGCGCGTCCTCCTCGACCAACTCCCGCGCGCACCACTCGGCGACGGCCACGTCGTAGTCGGCGATCACCGCGAACGCCCGGGCCGCGAGCGCCCGGCGCTGCGCCAGGGTGAAGCCACCCGCCCGTACCGCCGCCAGCAGTTGGGGGTAGCCCGACGGGTCGGTCACCACGGCGACCGAGGCGTGGTTCTTGGCGGCGGCCCGCACCATCGCCGGCCCACCGATGTCGATCTGCTCGACGCACTCGTCCTGCCCCGCCCCGGAGGCGACGGTCGCCTGGAACGGGTACAGGTTGGACACCAGCAGGTCGATCGCCCCGATGCCGTGCTCGGCGAGCTGCCCCACGTGCGAGGCCTTGCGCAGGTCCGCGAGGAGACCACCATGGATCTTGGGGTGCAGCGTCTTGACCCGGCCGTCGAGGATCTCCGGGAACCCGGTCACCGAGTCCACCGCGGTGACCGGCACGCCGGCACCGGCGATGGCCGACGCGGTGCTTCCGGTCGAGACGATCTCCACGCCGGCGTCGTGCAACGCCTGGGCCAGCTCGGCCAGACCGGCCTTGTCGTAGACGCTGACCAGCGCCCGCCGGATCGGGCGGCGCTCGTCCTGACTGGAACTCACGGGACCGTGACCTTTCTTCCGGTGATCGTCCAACCTGTACGGACCAGGCGGCCCACCTGCTCGACGAGCTGGCGGCGCTCGGCCTCTTTGATGCGCTCGGTGAGCGTCTGCTCGTCGTCGCCGTCCCGGACCGGCACCGCGACCTGGGCGACGATCGGGCCGGTGTCCGTGCCCGCGTCAACGAAGAAGAGGGTGGCCCCGGTGATCTTCACTCCGTAGGCGAGCGCATCGCGGGGCCCGTGAATGCCGGGGAAGGCCGGCAGCAGGGTGTTGTGCGTGTTCAGATAGCGATCGCCGAACGCGGCGAGGAAGTGCGGGCCGACCAGCTTCAGGAAGCCGGCGGAGACGACCAGGTCGGGGGTGTGCTCGGCGACCCGCGCGGTGAGCGCGGCGTCCCAGTCGGAGCGGGTCGGATAGTCCTTCACCCGCTCAACGAAGGTCGGCACCCCCGCCGCCGCGGCCCGGTCCAGCCCGGCGATGCCGTCGCGGTCCGCCCCGACCGCAACCACCCGGGCCCCGTACCCGGGATCGGTGGTCGCGTCGAGCAACGCCTGAAGGTTACTGCCGGAGCCGGAGACGAGAACGACGATACGGGCGGCAGACGCGGGCTCAGGCACCGGACAACCCTATCGGGGTGCCCCGGCCGCCGGTCCGCTGGGCGGCAAGCCGACTCTGCACCCTGGGCTGGACCCGGTACGCTGCCGGTCGCTCCCCCGCGCACCGGTGGCGACAGTTGTCCCGTTGCCGCACCCGTTCGAAGGAGTATCGAGAGATGTAGCCGGATCCCGCCCCAGTCCTCGAACTCCTGCTGATTAACCGGGGAACCACATGCAGCCCGACCCGTCCACGCCACAGCCCGACCCATCCACCCCACCGGCGGACCCGTTCCACCCACCCGTCGACCCGTACACCCCACCCGTCGACCCGTGGGCCCCACCGGCCGACCCGTACGCCCCACCGGCTACCTCGGTTCCGCAGCAGCCGTACCCCCCGCCGCCGGTAGACCCGTACGCCGCGCCCACCACACCGCCGAACCCACCACCGCCGTACCCACCACCGCCGAACCCGTACGCCGCACCCACCGCTGCGCCGTACCCACCACCACCGAACCCGTACGCCGCGCCCGCCGCTCCGCCGAGCCCACCACCGGGCCCGTACGCCCCGCCGTACCCGGGGCCCTACGGTGGGGTGCAGATGTACCCGCACGCGGGCTACCCGCTCCCGGCGGGAAGGCAGAACGCGCTCGGGCTGCTCTCCATGATCCTCGGCATCGTGTCGGTCCCGCTGGCCTGTTGCTATCTCGGCCTGCCGGTGGGCATCGCCGCGGTGGTGACCGGATGGCTCGGCCGGCAGAAGGTCGAGCAGCGGCTCGCAGACAATCGTGGTCAGGCCCTGGCCGGCATGATCTGCGGAGCGATCGGCGCGCTGCTGGGCCTCGGCTGGATTGGCCTGGACATCCTGCACGTCATCTAGTGGCGTCGCGGCGTCAGCGGCGGGACAGGAAACGGGCCGCTACCACGCCACCCAGCGCGCCGGTCCCGGTCACCACGGTCGCCACCACCGCCACCTGCCACGGCACCGGCCCGACCTCCGCCAGCCGGCCCGCACCGAGCGGGCCGGCTGACACCGCCGCCGCGGCCCCCACCAGTACGCCCGTCACCGGGCCGGCGAGCATCACCGGGCGCAGTAGCGGCCCCCACTCTTCCCGGGCGCTGCCGCTGCCGGACCGCAGCACCCGACGGGTCAACGACCAGCCCGCCACCATCCCGACCAGAACCGGCGCCGCGAGCAGGCCCGTACCCAGGCCGTCCACCGGTCCACCGGGGAGGCCCGCCACCAGCGGCAGGGCCGGCAGCGCCCCCACGGTCACCTCGCTGGTCTGCACCGTGGTGTCGGCGCCAACCGCGAACCCGGGGCCGAGTAGGTAGCTGGTTGACCAGATCGCCGCGTTCGGGGCGTACGCCAGGTTGACCAGGGTGATCCCGGCCTGCCCCGCCACCCCGGTGTGGTAGGCCGCGATCAGGTCGGCCGCGTCACCGCCGCCGGTCGCCACCGCCAGCCCCGCCACGCCGGCCCCCGCCGCAAGTAGCAGCAGCGCCGCGACCAGACCGGTCCGGATCCCCTCCCGCAGCGGTAGCGGCGCCCGCGCGGCGAGCAGGTCACCGAGCCCGGTCGTGTGAACCGCCCCGACGAGGGCAGCGACGGTGGCGACCGCGGCGAGGGTCAGGCCGGTCCGTACCGGCGACACCTCCACCGTCCCCCCGGTGACCAGCAGGGCGGCGAGCACTCCGAGGACGGTGTACGCGATCCCGACCGCCCCCGCGGCGACGAACGCACCCTTCGGCGACCTGCTGCCCCGGGCGCCGATGGCCCGGGTGACGTGCACTCCGGCCCGGGTGAGTCGCCAACCGGCGAGCAGGGTCACCGCGAGCGGGGCGAGCCCGAGCGGACCGGCGTTCGTCGTCAGCGGGACACCGTGCCCGAGCAACCAGCCGGCCAGCCCGACCCGGACCGCGTCCGGCAGGTTCGACGCACCCGCACTGAGCTGAAAGAACCAGAGCACAACTGCCACCGGTAGCCAGGAGGTGAGCGCCGCACCGACCGCGGCGACGCCCGCGGCGACGACCAACGGCGGACGGCTCGGCGGCCCACTCGCCCGTGGCGCGGGTACCCGGCGCGCCGGCCCGGGTCGCCCCGGTGGGCGGGCACCCGCCCGGGTGCGGCGGCCGGGCTGATCGGGGGTGACAGAGGACATCAAGTCCACTCTGACATGCCGCGGGCGTGGTGGCGGGTCGATAAACACCCCGGGCGGGTTCGAGTTGCGTGATCCACCGTCTCCTGCCTCCGATCCGGTCTAGCCTCGGCCACAGGACGCCACCGTGGCCGACCGGTGGGTCGAGTGGGGACCTCCACCACCGGAGGTGTTGACCGTGCCCCCGTACCCCCGGCGGGCGCGGCACCGATGCGAGGAGACACGCCGTGACCGCTGCATATCCGCCGTCCGACGCGGCGGCGGGCAAGGACCGGACGACGCTCTGGGGCGTACTCGGCATCGTCGTCGGCCTGCTCTGCTGCGGCGTCCTCGGGATCGTCTTCGGCTACCTGTCAATCCGCGATGCGCGGCGCTTCGGCAACTCGCCGGTGCTCGGCTGGTTGGGCATCGCCTTCGGCGTGTTCAACATCATCGCCAACGGAATCCTCTACCTGGGCGGTAGTAATCCGTTCAGCTGAGTTGCCGACCGCTGGGGGATCAGCTGTGGACGGCTGATCCCCCAGCGGTCGTCGTCGGGGCTCAGCCCGCGGACATGATCTCCCGCATCAGCCGGGCGGTCTCGGTCGGAGTCTTGCCGACCTTGACGCCGACTGCTTCCAGCGCCGTCTTCTTGGCCTCCGCGGTGCCGGCCGAGCCGGAGATTATCGCGCCGGCGTGCCCCATCGTCTTCCCGGGCGGTGCGGTGAAGCCAGCGATGTAACCGACCACCGGCTTGGTGACGTTCGCCTTGATGAACTCGGCAGCCCGCTCCTCGGCGTCGCCACCGATCTCACCGATCATGACGATCGCGTCGGTGTCCGGGTCGTCCTCGAACGCGGCCAGCGCATCGATGTGCGTGGTGCCGATGATCGGGTCACCGCCGATACCGACACAGGTGGAGAAGCCGATGTCGCGCAACTCGTACATCATCTGGTAGGTCAGCGTGCCACTCTTGCTGACCAGGCCGATCCGGCCGGCGCCGGTGATGTCGGCCGGGATGATGCCGGCGTTGGAGGCGCCCGGCGACACGATCCCCGGGCAGTTCGGCCCGATGATTCGGGTCCGCTCGCCCTGCGCCACGTTGTACGCCCAGAAGGCGGCGGTGTCGTGCACCGGCACACCCTCGGTGATCACCACGGCGAGCGAGATGCCGGCGTCGATCGCCTCGATCACCGCGCCCTTGGTGAACTGCGGCGGCACGAAGATGACCGTCACGTTGGCACCGGTCTCCCGCATCGCGTCGGCGACGCTCGCGAAGACCGGCAGCTGGGCGCCGTCGAAGTCAACGGTGGTGCCCGCCTTGCGCGGGTTCACCCCACCGACGATGTCGGTGCCCGCGGCGAGCATCCGCCGGGTGTGCTTGGAACCCTCGGAACCGGTCATCCCCTGCACGATGACCTTCGAGTCCTTGGTCAGCCAGATCGCCATTGTCAGACCCCCGCAGCGGCCAGCTCGGCGGCCCGCTCGGCCGCACCGTCCATCGTGTCGACCCGCTGGATCAGCGGGTTGTTCGCGCCGTCGAGAATCGCCCGACCGGCCTCCGCGTTGTTGCCGTCCAGGCGGACGACCAGCGGCCTGGTCACCTTCTCACCCCGCTGCTCGAGCAGGGCCAGCGCCTGCACGATGCCGTTGGCGACCGCGTCACAGGCGGTGATCCCACCGAAGACGTTGACGAAGACGCTCTTCACCGCGGGGTCGGAGAGCACGATCTCGAGGCCGTTGGCCATCACCGCGGCGCTCGCACCGCCACCGATGTCGAGGAAGTTCGCCGGCTTCACGCCGCCGTGCCGCTCACCGGCGTACGCGACCACGTCGAGGGTCGACATGACCAGTCCGGCGCCGTTGCCGATGATGCCGACCTCACCGTCGAGCTTGACGTAGTTGAGGTCCTTCTCCTTGGCGGCCTGCTCAAGGGGGTCCACCGCGGCCTGGTCAACCAGCGCCTCGTGGTCCGGGTGCCGGAACGCCGCGTTCTCGTCCAGGCTGACCTTGGCGTCGAGCAGGAGCAGACCACCCTCGGCGGTCTTGGCGAGTGGGTTCACCTCGACCAGCGTCGCGTCCTCCGCGACGAACGCCTGCCACAGGTCCACCGCGATCTCGACGGCCTGGTCGGCAACCTCGGCCGGGAAGCCGGCCTGGGTGACGATCCGCCGGGCCGTCGCCGCGTCCACGCCGACGTTCGCGTCGATCGGCGCCTTGACGACCTTCTCCGGCGTCTCGGCGGCCACCTGCTCGATGTCCATCCCACCGGCGACACTGGCGATGCAGAGGAAGGTACGGTTCGCCCGGTCCAACAGGTAGGAGAAGTAGTACTCCTCGGCCACGTCCGCGGTCACGGTGATCATGACCTTGTGGACGGTGTGCCCCTTGATGTCCATGCCGAGGATGTCGGTGGCCCGGGCCACCGTCTCCTCCGCGCCCTCGGTCAGCTTCACCCCGCCGGCCTTGCCCCGGCCGCCGACCTTCACCTGCGCCTTGACAACCACCCGACCGCCGAGGCGTTCGGCGATCGCGCGGGCCTCCTCCGGGGTCGTGGCGACGCCGCCGGCGAGCACGGGCAACCCGTGCCGCTCGAACAGGTCCCGCCCCTGGTACTCGTACAGGTCCACGATTGCGCGTCCCGTCCCGTCTCCGCGGCGCGCCGTCGCGCCGCCACCAGCGTATGGAAAACAGTTTGACGCCTGTCATCAGTTGTAACAGGCCATTGAAGTCAGCCTAGCGAGGTCGACACCACCAACGACCAAGCGGGTACGTGATGTGCGGTTCTGCACAGCTGACTGGCCAGCACCCGCCGTTTGGCCGAGCGTCAACCTTCCGGACGATGTTTTCCCCGGCACGTAACCCCGGGGGTCAGGCCTCGTTGAGTCAGATGTCAAAGCGCTGATCAGCGCGGCGACGAGACGGCCGATGCCCTGTCGGTCGAGGGGTGGCGGCGGGGCGTCGTGCATAGAGGGGCCGGGCGTGTGAGGGGTGCGTCCGGCCTCTCCCCCTGCCCGGCCCGTGAACTCCTCGGGCCGATCGTCAGGCGACGGCCTGCGCCACGTTCTGCCGGACCCAGTCCACGATCGACCCCGTGGTGGCTCCCGGTGTGAAAATCTTAGCCACGCCTATCTGCTGCAGTTCCGGGATATCAGTGTCCGGGATGATGCCCCCACCAAAGACGACGATGTCTCGCGCGTCCCGCTCGGTAAGGAGCTCCAACACCCGCCGGAAAAGGGTCATGTGCGCCCCGGACAGAACGGAAAGCCCGACCGCGTCGGCGTCCTCCTGGATCGCGGTCTCCACAATCTGCTCCGGGGTCTGATGCAGACCGGTGTAGATGACCTCCATCCCGGCGTCCCGGAGGGCACGCGCGACGACCTTTGCGCCGCGGTCGTGGCCGTCCAGGCCCGGCTTGGCGACGACGACCCGAACACGAGAGCTCATCTGCGCATCCCTTTCACCGGCTCCGCGGCTTGACCTTAACGAACGGTAACCCGACCGGTCCGGGCCGCGGAATCCGGGCCGCCGCACACCCCCGCCACCTCGGCACCCGTCCACCCATCGGACCGGGGTTGGTAACCCCGACTCAGTCAAGTCGGACGGCTCCACCTTTCGGTCACCCTACGCGACGAACGGGATGAGATTGGGGACACCTTCACCGGCTTAGCCCCAGGACAATAGTGGATACAAACGGACAGAACATCACATCAATTTAGCGATGCGGCTTGTGACGGACGTGGTGGTTGGCTACCGTGTCCAACGGTTGTCATCAGGTCCATGGACGGGTGATGACGCGGTCGGCGGAGTTCACCCAGCTTCGCGAACCCGCCCGATCGCCTCGATACCCCGACAACGGAGGGTGTGCGTGCGCCAGCGCCTGTCGTCTGAGCCCGACAAATATCGCGGCCGCCGCCGCGTACCCACCCCACCGCGGAGCCGCTACGCCGCAGTGGTTACCACTGCCCTCGTCGGCGCCAGCGGAGTCGCCCTCTTCGCCGGCAGCGCCCTTCCCGACGCCAAGAGCGTCAGCCCGACGGTACTGGACGAGCTCAAGGCGGCTTCCGCGCTGAGCGAGGACGCCGCGGAGCGCGCCGACGCCGCCGACCGCTCGTCGCGGGACGGCGAGCGGTTCAGCCTGGAGGCGGAGACCGGAGCCTGGTGTCTCCCGCTCAAGGACTACGAGTTCAACTCCCCGTACGGCGTACAGGGTGAGGAGCTGCACACCGGCGTGGACCTGGTCGCCCCCGAGGGCACCCCCTACGTCTCCGTCCATGACGGCACCGTCACCAAGGCCGGCTGGTTCGGCGGCTACGGCTACACGGTGATCGTCGCGCACGCCGACGGCAGCGAGGCCATCTACGGGCACTCCTCCACCCTCAGCGTGCAGGAGGGACAGCAGGTCAAGGCCGGCGACCAGCTCGGCCTGGTCGGCAACACCGGCCTCTCCTACGGCTCCCACCTACACCTTGAGGTCCATGTCAAGGGCGAACCGCTCGACCCGGTGCCCTGGCTGATGGAGCGCGGAGTGGACATCAAACTCCAAATGGAACCTTTCTACAGCGAGGTAGCCACACCCTGACACTGGGTCATGCCCTACTGCCGCCCGGATCGAAAGATCCGGGCGGTTTTCTCTCTCCACCAGCCGGTGAAGGTGTTTGGGGTCACCTCCAACAGTGTGACTGACGCCACGCTCGAGCCGTGGTCACTGCCGCCGCTATTCGCGACACGGGCCGACATAGCTCCGACGATCGCACCGGACCGCGCCCGCCCGTGGACCCCTCGTCTCCGGCCGGCTCCGGACGGACCTCAGGATGTCGAGGTCACGTGCCCCTACGAGCAGTGAAGGTCCGCTGTGCAGAACGACACCTCCCGCTCGCGCAGGAACACCGTCCCGGCCCGCCACCGGCGACCGATCAACACCCGAGGTCGGATACTGCGGGCCACGGCCGCGGTAGCCGGACTCGCCCTCGCCGGAGTCGCGGTAACAGCGATCGTCGGCGATGACCAGGACGCCACACCGAACGATGCCGTCAACGTCGACCTGCGGGCCCAAGCCGAGGCCGCCGCCCGCGCCGAGGCCGAAGCCGCCGCCGAAGCCGAGGCCGCCGCCGAAGCCGAAGCCGCCGCCGAAGCCGAAGCCGAAGCCGCCGCCCGCACTGCGGCGGCCGCCCGCGCCGATCGCTCCGCCCGGAAGTCGGCGGGCAGCAGTCCGAGCGCCAGCGCCTCGGCGAGCCCCTCGCCCAACACGACACCACCGAAGGTGACAGCCAAGCCGACAACGACCGCGTCGACACCGACCTGGGTCATCCCCATGGCCGATGCCGCCATCACCTCCTGTTACGGCCCCCGGGGAGGAATGCTGCACGCCGGCATCGACTTCGCCCTGCCCGCCGGTACCCCGGTCCGCGCCGCTTTCGGCGGCACCGTGACGAAAGCCGGCGACGCCGGTGACGGGTACGGCATCTCGGTCGTCATCGACCACGGCAACGGAATACTGACCCACTACGCCCACCTGAGCACCGCGAAGGTGAGCGTCGGCGACCCGGTCGACGCCGGTGACACCATCGGCCTGGAGGGCTCCACCGGCGACTCCACCGGCCCGCACCTGCACTTCGAGGTGCATCAGGGCCAGCTGTGGAACCAGATCGACCCGGCGCCGTTCCTCCGCGAACGCGGCGTCGACGTGGCCTGCTGACCGAGCGCTTCCCGGGGCCGACGGCGGCCGAACCGAGCCCGGGCCGTCCGCTCAGAGTCGGTCGATGGGTGCGTGCCGGAGCACCAGCCAGACTGTCTGGTCGCCGAAGTCGATCTGGGCACGGGCGCCAGGGCCGTGCCCTTCCACCGCGAGCACCCGACCCAGCCCGTACCGCTGGTGGTTGACCCGGTCCCCGACCGCGACCCGCGGGGGCGCCGACGGCAACTCGCTGGCCGTGGTGAGGCGGCTACCGTCCACGCCGAGCCGGCGCGCCAGCTGCGTGGCCTTCGGCGTGCCCCCGGTGAAGCCGCCCTGCCCCCGGTCCGCGCGACCGCCCACGCCCCCACCGCCGCCGGTCCACGAGGTGTACGAGCCCTCGGTGCGCTCCCAGCGCACCAACTCCACGGGCAGCTCCGCAAGAAACCGGGACGGCGCGTTGTAGGCCGGCTGGCCCCACGCCGATCGAGTGACCGCCCGGGACAGGTAGAGCCGCTGCCGGGCCCGGGTGATCCCCACGTACGCCAGGCGCCGCTCCTCCTCCAGCTCATGGTTGTCGCCGAAGGTACGGGCGTGCGGGAAGACCCCGTCCTCCAGGCCGGTCAGGAACACCACCGGAAACTCCAGCCCCTTGGCGGTGTGCAGCGTCATCAGGGTGACCACCCCCTGGTGCTCCGGGTCGTCGGCGGGCAACTGGTCCGCATCGGCCACCAGCGCGACCTGCTCCAGGAAACCGGCGACGGTGGCTCGCTCGCCCTCCTCGCCCAAGCCCTCCACCCGCTCCGTGTACTCCCGGGCCACGCTGACCAGCTCCTGGAGGTTGTCGACCCGGCCGGCATCCTGCGGGTCCAGGCTCTCCTCCAACTCGGTCAGGTACCCCGACCGGTTCAGCAACACCTCCAGCACCTCCTCGGGTGCGCTGGTCTCCGCGACCTCCCGGGCACCATCGAGCAGCGCGATGAACTCCGCGATGCCGTTCGCCGCCCGGATGGAGATGCCCGGCGCGTCCTTGGCCCGGCGCAGAGCCGCGCCGAAGGAGATCCGGTCCCGGCCGGCAAGCGCCTCGACGCACGCCTCGGCGCGGTCCCCGACGCCCCGGCGGGGAGTGTTCAGCACCCGACGAAGGCTGACCGTGTCGTCCTCGTTGACCAACGCCCGCAGGTAGGCCAGGGCGTCCCGGACCTCCTTGCGTTCGTAGAAGCGGACCCCGCCGACGACCTTGTAGGGGAGGCCGACCCGGATGAACACCTCCTCGAAGACCCGGGACTGGGCGTTGGTGCGGTAGAAGACCGCCACGTCCCCCGGCCGGGTGTCGCCGTCGTCCACGAGCCGGTCGATCTCCCGGGCCACCCAGTCGGCCTCGGTGTGCTCGGTGTCGGCGACGTAGCCGACGATCGGGTCACCGGTCCCGGCCTCGCTCCAGAGCCGCTTGGGCTTACGGGAGGTGTTTCGGTCGATCACGGCATTGGCCGCGTTCAGGATGGTCTGGGTGGAGCGGTAGTTCTGCTCCAGCAGGATTGTCCGGGCATCGAGGAAGTCCCGCTCGAACTCCAGGATGTTGCGGATCGTCGCGCCCCGAAACGCGTAGATCGACTGGTCGGCGTCGCCCACCACGCAGAGCTCCGCCGGGTCGAGCCCGTCGGTACCCGACACCAGCTCCTTGATCAACACGTACTGGGCGTGGTTGGTGTCCTGATACTCGTCAACCAGCACGTGCCGGAACCGACGCCGGTAGGTCTCCGCGACGTGCGGATGCGACTGGAGCAGGTGCACCGTGGTCATGATCAGATCGTCGAAGTCCAGCGCGTGCGCCTCCCGGAGCCGCCGCTGATAGAGCGAGTACGCCTCGGCGAGCGCCCGCTCGTTCGGCCCCTTGGCCCGGGTGGCGAACTCCTCGGGGTCAACCAGCTCGTTCTTCAGGTTGGAGACCTGGGCGGCCAGCCCCCGCGCCGGATAGCGCTTCGGGTCGAGGTCCAGCTCCCGGGTGACCATCTGCATCAGCCGACGGGAGTCGTCGGCGTCATAGATCGAGAAGGTCGACTTCAAACCGGCGTGCTCGTGCTCGGCCCGCAGGATGCGGACGCACGCGGAGTGGAAGGTCGAGACCCACATCAACCGCGCACGCGGCCCGACCAACTGGGCCACCCGCTCCTTCATCTCGCCCGCGGCCTTGTTGGTGAAGGTGATCGCGATGATCTCGCCTGGGTGCACCTGTCGCTCCGCGAGCAGGTACGCGATCCGATGGGTGAGCACCCGGGTCTTGCCGGAGCCGGCCCCGGCCACGATGAGCAGCGGTGACCCGGCGTGGGTGACCGCCTCCCGCTGGGGGCCGTTCAGCCCGTTGAGCAGCGCCTGCGGGTCGAGGCGCACCGGAGTGGGCCGGCGCGGCGGAGCAGGGTCGGGCGCGGACGAGGGCACGGGAAGGTCAAAGAGAGGATGCATCGCACGGCGAGTCTATGCCGTCGCCCCGACGAATCTCTTCGGCCACGGCCCGGATGTGTGCGACGGCGCGCCCGCCCCGGGTCGTCCCCCGTCGGTGGCACCGGCCTCCCTGGTCCGGGCTTCCTTGCGCCGCCAGGCGGGAGCGGGCATACTCGGACCCGTGTTCGATCAGCGCGACTACTTTTACTACGGCCCGGAGAGTCCGGTAGCCGTAGGTCACACCTGATCAACCAAGACCTACGAAAAGGCCCCGGGCTCGCGAGCCCGGGGCCTTTTCGTCTCGGGATCCGGGCACCAGCGCCCGACACCCGAAGGGTACGACGATGATGACAGGCGTGGCGAAGCAGAACGGCAGCACGGACGGAACGAGTGGCGCGGCGGGCACCGACGACCGCGACGCCGGCACGAAGGAGCCGTTGGCTGCAGCGCAAATCGCGAATATCCGGCAGCGGATCGACGAGATCGACGGCACCCTGATCGACCTCTGGCAGGAGCGAGCCCGGCTCTCCCGGCAGGTCGGCGTGACCCGGATGGCCTCCGGTGGCACCCGCTTGGTGCTCTCCCGGGAGCAGGAGATCCTGGAACGCTTCCGGTCCGCGCTGGGGGCGGACGGCACCCAGGTCGCCCTCCTGCTGCTTCGCGCCGGTCGGGGCCCGCTCTGATCCGGCGGCCCGGTAGCGAAAACAGGACCGGGGCGTCGGCCAAGAATGGCCGACGCCCCGGTCACTGTAGAGCTGCTACCGCTGCGCGTGCACCACGTCCCGAACCTCGGCGAAGTGGCAGGCACTCGGGTGGGCCGAACTCTGCCGGACGGCCAGCACCGGCTCCTGCTGAGCGCAGATCTCCTGCGCCTTCCAGCAGCGGGTCCGGAACCGGCAGCCGGAGGGCGGGTTGGCCGGCGACGGAACATCACCGGTCAGCACGATCTGGTCCCGCAGACCCCGCAGCTTCGGATCCGGCACCGGCACCGCCGAGAGCAGCGCCTGCGTGTACGGGTGGGTGGGGTTCTCGTAGATCTGGTCCTCGGTGCCGACCTCAACGACCCGACCGAGGTACATCACCGCGACCCGGTCAGCGATGTGCCGAACCACGGACAGGTCGTGTGCGATGAAGATGTACGACAGCCCCAACTCGTCCTGAAGCTTCTCCAGCAGGTTGATCACCTGCGCCTGGATCGACACGTCCAGGGCGGAGACCGGCTCATCGCACAAGATGATCTCCGGGTTGAGCGCCAGGGCGCGGGCGATACCGATGCGCTGGCGCTGGCCGCCGGAGAACTGGTGCGGGTACCGGTTGATGTGATCGGGGTTCAGACCGACCAGATCCAACAGCTCCTGCACCCGGGCCCGCCGCTTGGGCTTCGCCAACACCTCGGGGTGCACCTCGAACGGCTCGCCGACGATGTCGCCGACGGTCATCCGCGGGTTGAGGGACGTGTACGGATCCTGCATCACCAGCTGGATGTTGCGCCGGCCACGACGCCGCTCGCCGCCACCGACCTTCGCCATGTTCCGGCCCTGCACGAACAGGTCACCGGAGGTGGGCGTCTCCAGCCCCACCAGCAGCCGGGCCAGGGTCGACTTGCCGCAGCCGGACTCGCCGACGATGCCGAGGGTCTCGCCCCGGCGCAGCTGCAGGTTGATCCCATCGACCGCGCGGACCGCACCGATCTGCCGCTTGAAGAGGATCCCCTGGGTGAGCGGGAAGTGCTTCACCAGGTCACGGGCCTCCAGCACGATGTCAGACATCGGCCTTGACCTCCTTCCAGAAGTGGCAGGCGGAGCTTCGGGACGGCGCCACCTGATACAGCGGCGGCACCGGGTCCCGGCGGCAGGCGTCCCGCGCGTACCGGCACCGGGGGTTGAAGGCGCATCCCTTCGGGATGTCGGTCAGCAGCGGCGGCAGCCCCTTGATGGCGGAGAGCTCCTGGCCCTTGAGGTCCAGGCGGGGGATCGACTCCAGCAGACCCTTGGTGTACGGGTGGGACGGGCTCTCGTAGATCTCCCGGACCGGAGCCTCTTCAATGACCCTGCCGGCGTACATCACCGAGATCTGGTCCGCCACGTCGGCGACCACACCCATGTCGTGCGTGATCAGCAGTAGGCCCATGTTCCGTTCCCGCTGCAACTCGGCGAGAAGGGACATGATCTGGGCCTGCACGGTGACGTCCAGGGCGGTGGTCGGCTCGTCGGCGATCAACACCTCCGGGTCGAGCGCCAACGCCATAGCGATCATGACACGCTGCCGCATACCACCGGAGAACTGGTGCGGGTACTCGTTCACCCGCTGCTTCGCCGCCGGAATCTTGACCAGGTCAAGCAGCTCGACCGCGCGCACCTTGCTGTCCGCCCGGGACATGCCCCGGTGCTTGCGGAACAGCTCACTGAGCTGGAAGCCGACCGTGAAGACCGGGTTCAACGCGGACAGTGCGTCCTGGAAGATCATCGCGATCCGGTTGGCGCGGACCTTACGCCGCTGCGCCTCCCGGAGCTTGAGCAGGTCAACACCGCGGTAGCGGATCTCCCCGCCGGTGACGAACCCGGGCGGGGTGTCGAGGATGCCCATGATCGCCTGGGCGGTGACGCTCTTACCGCAGCCGGACTCGCCGAGAATCGCTCGGGTCTCGCCGGCCCGCAGGCTGAAGCTGACGCCGTTGACCGCGTGGGCGATGCCGTTGCGGGTGCGGAACTCGACGTGCAGATCCTTGACCTCAAGCGGCAACGCATCCGAATCAAGGCCGGGCATGGCGTCCAGCTTGACGTTCACATCAGTGCTCATGGCGCTCACCGGAACTTCGGGTCGAGGGCGTCACGCAGGGCGTCACCCATAAGAATGAAGGACAGCACCGTGCCAATCAACAGCCCGCAGGGGAAGAGCAGCAGCCACGGGTCCTCCAGGAAGTAGACGTCGTGGGCCGAGATCATGATGCCCCAGGACTGGGCCGGCGGCTGGAGCCCGATACCGAGGAAGGTCAGCGTGGCCTCCGCGGCCACGAACGAGCCCAGCACGATCGTGGCGTACACCAACATCGGCGCGATCGCGTTCGGCAGGATGTGCCGGAACATCAACCGGCCGTTACCCGCCCCGACCGCCTTGGCGGCCTGCACGTAGTCCAGGTCCTTTGAGGAGATGACGCTACCGCGGATGATCCGGGCGATCGTCGGCCAGCTCAGCAGGAACAGCACCAGGGCGATGGTCACGACGTTCTGCTGCTTGATCAGGGTCAGGAAGACGATCGCACCGAGCAGGAACGGCAGCGAGAAGAAGATGTCCATCAGCCGGGAAATGACCCCGTCGACCCAGCCGCCGTAGTAGCCGGCGAGGAGTCCCATCAGGCCGCCGAAGAGCACGATGCCGCTGGTTGCCATGATCGCAATGATCATCGATGGTCGAGCGCCGTAGATGGCGTGCGAGTAGTAGTCGCAGCCCTGAATGTTGAAGCCGAACGGGTGTTCCCAGCTCGGCGCGAACCGGGATTGGTCGGTGTTACACGCCCGGGGGTCCTGACCGGTCCACAGCTTCGGGAAGGCCGCCATCGTGCTGACCACGAGAATGTACAGCACGGCGATCATGAAGACCGGGTCGCGGACCAACTGCCGGCGGGCATCCGCCCACAGGCTGGCGTTGCGTTCCCTGCCGCTCTTGCTCGTCGCCTCCGGGGCCCGGCCGTCGCCGGAACCCGGGGCACCGCCGACGGCGGGGCCGGCACTCGTCGCGTCACTCATGTCCACACCTCGTTTCGCTTCGCCTGCCGCGGATCAGCCGGGATCGCCGGCCACCGGTTACTGATCACGGTGCCGTCACTCATAGCGGATCCTCGGGTCGAGCACGGCGTACAGGAGGTCGACCAGAAGATTGACAAGCAGGATGACCAGCACCAGCAGGGTCACCACGCCGATGATCACAGGCGATTCACCGGTACGGGCGGCCTGGGTCACCAGCCGGCCGATACCGGGCACGTTGAAGATGGTCTCGGTGACCACCGCGCCGGCCATCGCCGAACCGATGTCGACGCCGAGGTACGTGATCACCGGAATCAGCGAGTTACGCAGCGTGTGCACGCCGATGACCCGCTTGTTCGCCAGGCCCTTGGCCCGCGCGGTCCGGACGAAGTCGGCGCGGATGTTCTCCATGATGCTGGTCCGGGTCAGGCGAGCGGTGGTGGCGAGCGCGATCGAGCCGAG
Source organism: Salinispora goodfellowii (assembly GCF_059570675.1). Taxonomy (NCBI): domain Bacteria; kingdom Bacillati; phylum Actinomycetota; class Actinomycetes; order Micromonosporales; family Micromonosporaceae; genus Salinispora; species Salinispora goodfellowii. Next base: position 191,607 of record NZ_JCANTD010000003.1, read on the forward strand.
CACCATGCCGGGAATCAGGAGACTGGCGAAGGGGTAGTCCGGCTTGAAACCGGGGCTGAAGAACCCGTGCGCGATGACGTCGGGGATCCACTCCTGACCGCGCAGGACGTTGCCGAACTTGACCCCGACGAACTCTCGTACCACCACACCGAGCACGAAGATCGGCACAGAGATCACGAAGACGGTGCTGATCTTCACCAGGTTGTCGGCGAAGCTGCCGCCCCGCAGACCCGCCCACACGCCGGCGGCGATACCGACGACGGCCTCGAAGATGATCGCGATCACCAGCAGCTTGAGGGTGAACGGCAGGGCGTTGGCCATCAGGTCGGTGACCTCCTGCCGCCGCAGGTTGATGCCGAAGTCAAAGTGCAGGAAGACTCCGCTCACCCGGTCGAGGAAGAGCCCGAAGCAGGGGTTGCCCTTCTGCTCGAGGCAGGGGTCGCCGTAGCCGAGTCGCTCGGTGACCGCCTGGAGCAGGGCCGGCGGTGGGGTCCGGTCGCCGAAAAGCGCTCGGACCGGGTTCCCGCTGAACTGGATCGCCAGCGAGGTCATGTAGTGGAGCAGGAACATGGTGCCCAGCACGGTCGGGATGAACTGGAGCAACCGTCGAATGACGTAGCGCCCCATGTCGGGGTCTCCTCTCGGCGCTGATATGGCGGCAACGATCACCCTGGTGGGGTGACCGTTGCCGCCACATCCTGGTTACGGCTGGATCAGATTGCCGAAGCTCTGTTCTACTTCAGCGAGGTCGCACCGTAGTCGGCACCAGAGACCTGGTTCCAGACGAAGGTGTCGACGTTCTCGCTGTAGACCGCCGCCTCCTTCCGCCAGAACATCGGGATGACCGGCATCTCCTCGGCCAGGATGTCCTCGGCCTCCTGATAGAAGGGGATGGCCTCCTCAATGCTCTTGGCCGAGTCACCCTGCTTCAGCAGGCTGTCGAACTCGGGGCTGCTGAAAGTGGTCTTGTTGCCGTCGGAGTTGCTGCCGTAGACCGGAGTCAGGTAGGTCTCCAGGTACGGGTAGTCCGGGCCCCAGCCGAGCCGGAACGGGCCGGTGAAGTCCCGGGCGTCACCAACAGCCAGGTACTCGGGGAACTGCAGGTTAACCTTCAGTTCGTAGTCGATGCCCAACGCGGCCTTGATCTGGTCGCCGACCGCCTGCAGCCAGTCCTCGTGGCTAGCACCCGCGTTGGCCCACAGGGTCAGCTTCTTCCCCTCCGGCCAGCCGCCGGCGGCCGCGAGCAGTTCCTTGGCCTTCTCGACGTCCTTCGCACAGTAGGTGCAGACACCCTCGCGAGCGCCCTCGAAGGCCGGCGCGACGAAGCCGGTGGCGGGAGCCCACCGTCCGTCGAAGACAGCCTCGGCGATGGACTGCCGGTCGACCGCCAACGAGAGTGCCTGGCGGATCCGCTTGTCCTTGAAGCTGTCGTCGTACAGCGGCAGGCCGACGTAGTTGAGGCTGTCACCCGCCTGCTCGTACAGCCGGTCGCCGTAGCTGGCCTTGGCCTCCTTGAAGCGCGCCGGCGGGATCGTGTACATCACGTCCAGCTCGCCCGCCTGGAAGGCGGCGTAGGCGCCGTCCACGTCCGCGAAGATCCGGTAGTTGATCGAGTCTGGCTTACCCGGCTCGCCGTTCCAGCTGTCGCTGCGGACCAGGTTGATCTGGATGCCGCGCTCCCACGTACCGTCGATCTTGTAAGGGCCGTTGCCGATCGGGGTCTCGTTGCAGGCTTCGGCGTCGTCGATGCAGGCCTGGGCCATCGGGGAAAAGCCCGTGTAGCCAAGCACGGTCGGGAAGCCGCTGAACGGCTCCTTGAGCTCGACGGTGAAGGTCAGGTCGTCGACCTCCTTCAGGCCGGACAACGTCTCGGCCGTCGGCTCCGGGGCCTCCTCCGGACCCTCGCCGTCCGGGTCCTTGGGCAGGACCGCGTCGATGCCGGCGATCCGCTTCATGAAGTAGCCGTTGTTCTGCGCGTTCGGCGCGTAGGCGGCGTAGTTCCACGAGCGGATGAAGGACGCGGCGTCGACCGGCTCACCGTTGTCGAAGGTGTAGCCGTCCTTCAGCTTGATCGTCCAGAGCTTCTGGTCCTCCGAGTCGATCGACTCGGCCAAATCATTCTCTGGCTCACCGGTGTCGGCGTTGTACTTGACCAGACCACGGTAGAGCTGACGAATCACGTAGATCGACGGCTCGTCGTCACCATTCGACGGCAGCAAGAACGCTGGCGGTGACGCGTAAACACGGAGCGCACCACCGGACTCGCCGTCGGCATCGCTCGCGCCGCCACTGCCACAGGCGGTGGCCAACATAGCGGTGGCGGTCGCCGCGACCGCCACCTTCAGAAATTTCCCGCGCATGGGAGTGCCTCCTCAGGGCGCTCAGCTCACGAGGGGGTGTGAGGTGCCTGCCACTGTGACACCAGACGCGCGCTAGCGGGAAGGCGTGTTATCAACCCGATACCCGGCCGGGACGGTGTGTACATCCACCCATAGGTGGATTCATCGACTGCGGGCAAGCGTGGTAATAGCCGGGAAACAACATCGATAGTAGCCAGTACTGTCACGTTGAGCAATCCGTCGTAACAGCCGGTCGGCGACTCAGACGAGCCGACGATCCGCCGCCCAGCGCGACAACTCGTAGCGGCTGGACATCTGGAGCTTGCGGAGGACGTTCGACACATGCGTCTCGACCGTTTTGATCGAGATGTACAGCTCCCTGGCGATCTCCTTGTACGCGTACCCCCGGGCGAGGAGACGCAGCACCTCCCGTTCCCGGTTGGTCAACTGGTCCAGCTCCGGGTCCGAGACCGGCATATCCGGCCGGGCGGCGAAGGCGTCCAGTACGAAACCGGCCAGCCGGGGACTGAAGACGGCGTCGCCCTCGGCGACCCGGCGGACCGCCGCCGCCAACTCGTCCGGTGAAATCGTCTTGGTGACGTAGCCACGGGCACCAGCGCGGATCAGCCCGATCACATCCTCGGCCGCGTCCGAGACGCTGAGCGCGAGGAACCGCACAGCCGGGTGCGTACGCCGGATGGCCTCCAGCACCGCCCGGCCACCCCCCTCCGGCATGTGCACATCAAGCAGCACCACATCGGGCTCGGTGACGGCGATCCGACTGACCGCCTCCCCCACCGTGCTCGCCTCGCCCACCACGTCAACATGCGCACCCAACTCGGCGCGGACTCCGGCCCGAAACATCGCGTGATCGTCAACGAGGAAGACCCGCAGCCGCCGCGCGGGCACACCCGCCTCCACCGCCGAGTCCGGCGTCTGGTCCGCCATCACCTACTCCTCTCCGCCGTGGACCCGTCACGGGAGATCGGCAGGATCAACCGGATCTCGGTCCCTTCCCCGGGCTCGGAGCGGATCTCCGCCCGGCCGCCGTGTCGCTTCATCCGGCCGACAATCGAGCCGCGAACGCCGTGCCGGTGTTCCTCCACCGTAGCCGGATCGAAACCCCTCCCCCGATCCCGGACGAAGACGCTGACCTGCTCCGGTTCGACCTCGGCGTAGAGCGAGACGGTCTGCACCCCAGCATGCCGGGCGGCGTTCACCAACGCCTCGCGCGCGGCGGCCACCAACGCGTCGACCCGCTCGTCGGTCTCCCGGTCACCGACGACCACCGTCTCCACCGGGAGTGCGTACGTGTCCTCCACCTCGGCCGCCACCAGCTCCAGCGCGGCCGCGAAGCGCTCTGTCGGCGAGGCGGTCGGCCGGTAGAGCCAGTTGCGCAGCGAGCGTTCCTGCCCCCGGGCCAGCCGCGTCACCATCTTCCCGTCGTTGGCGTTGCGTTGGATCAACGCGAGGGTGTGCAGCACCTGGTCATGCACCATGGCAGCCAGTTCGGCCCGCTCCTGCTCCCGGATCCGCCCCTCCCGCTCCGACCGGAGCTGGTTCCAGGTTCGCCAGAGCACCGGCGCGGCCACCACCCCGACCCCCGCCAGACCGACCAAGGCAAAGATCACGCCGTTGAGCACCGCGTCGAAGTTCTGCGTCGGGGAGTACACCGCCGCAACCCCGATCAACCCCACCGCGACCAGGATTCCGCCGCCGATGAAGCGAAGCACGAACGCCCGCCGGTCACTCTCCTCCACCACCACCCTCAGCCAGGGCACCGGCAGCGTCCCGTCCCACTGCCGTCGCCGCTGCGGTGCGGACTGGTGCCAGATCAGCCCGGCCCCGACCGCGATGATCGTGACCAGCCAGCCGGCGGTGCCGGCCACGCCGGTCGCACCCACCGAGTCGAAAAAGATCGCCTGGAAGATCAGTATCCCCAGGCCGATCGCCACAAACGGCAGCAGCTGAGCCACATCGCGACGGGGTGGGGTGGCGGTGTCCCCCGGTCGCAGCGGCACCACCGCCCAGAAGGCCGCGTACAACAGCAACCCGAGGCCGTTGAAGCCGAGCAACACCAGGAACGCGACCCGGACCCAGAGCACCGGAATGCGAAGGTGCCCGGCGATCCCCGCCGCCACCCCCGCAGCGATCCGGTGCTCGCGGGCGCGATGGAGGCGCGGGGGGTTGGTCACGACACTGATCGAGGGCTCCCTAGCTAGTCACGGCGGGTCTCGCCGGCGAGCGGCACGCGCCGCTGGTTCCGATCGTCACACGCCAGGTGAGCACTCGACCACGGGGGCGTCCCGGAGATCCTGCTGCCCTGATCTCAGGGTGAGGTCAGGGTCTCCGCCGGAGGCCGGCGAGGCGACGAGGGAGCAGGATCGAGGTCATGACCGAAGAAGCCGCCCAGCACCAGCCAGCCGGGGCGACGCCACCACCTGCGGCACCGACCGGTGCACCGCCACCACCTGCGGCACCGACCGGTGCACCGCCACCGCCCGGGGGCCCACCCACCCCACCGCCAACCGGAGGCAGCGGCTTCACCTCGCGGTACGGGCTGGTCCGTCCGCACGACGGCCGCTACCTGGCCGGTGTCTGCGCGGCTATCGGCCGGGCGACGAACACCGATCCGGTGCTCTGGCGGGTGCTGCTCGCCGTGCTCGGCTTCTTCGGCGGCATCGGCATCCTGGTGTACGTCTCCGCCTGGCTGATCATCCCGGGTGAGGGGGACACCGCCTCACCAATCGAGTCGATGCTGGGCCGGGGACGCTCCAGCATGTCCCCGGTCACCGTGATCGTGCTCGGCATCCTGGTGGCAATCAGCTTCGCCTTCATCGTCACGGATGCGTTCCGGGCCGTGCTGCTCGGCGCGGCGATCCTGATCAGCGGCGCTCTGCTACTCAACCGCGAACGCCCAGGCCGGCCCGAATCGCCCAGGCCACCGGCGCCGGCCTGGCCGACCTGGGCACCGCCGCCGGACGCACCGACAGCGCCCGAGGCTCCGCCCAGCGGCTTCCGCCCCCCGTTCGCCCCGCATGGGCCGTACGCCGCGCCGCCGCCGCTCCCGCCCCCGGCTCCCCGACCGGAGCGGAAGCGACCGCGGAAACGGTCCGCGCTCGGTGGGGTGACCTTCTCGCTGGTCTTCCTCGTCCTCGGGCTGCTGGCCGTCCTCGATCTGGCCGGCGTACCCGCCCTCGGCGCGTCCGCGTACTTCGCGGCGGTCCTGGCCACCATCGGCCTCGGCCTACTCGTCGGCGCCTGGTTCGGCCGGGCCCGCTGGCTCATCGCGCTCGGCCTGATCACCGCCGCCGCGCTGGGGGTGGCCACGGTGGCCGAGTCCGACCGGTTCCGAACAGTGAACCAAACGGTGAACTGGTCTCCGGCCAACCACGCCGAGCTCGCGAGCCGGTACGAAAACACCGTCGGCAACTCGCTGCTCGACCTGCGCTCGGTGGATTTCACCGGGAAACACAGCGAGGTCACGGTAGCGGTCATAGCCGGAGAGGCCGTCGTGGTGTTACCCCCGAACGTTGACGCCACGGTCACCGCGACCGTCGACCTCGGCGACGCGGTCGTCTTCGATCAACGCGTCGACAAGCGCGGCGGCTCCACCGGTTCGCGGCACGAGAGCACCGATCTGGGGGCGGACGGCCCCGGCGGCGGGACGCTGCGCCTCTTCGTTCACGTTGACATCGGCCAGCTGGAGGTAACCCGGTGAAGGCCCACCGCACCGACTCAGTGTCTCTGCTCTTCGGACTGCTCTTTCTGCTCCTTGCCGGCTGGTGGCTGGTCGCCCGGTTACTTGAATTCACGCTCCCCCCGGTGGGCTGGTTCCTGGCCGGAGCACTGCTACTGATCGGCGTACTGGGGCTGGTCGGGGCGCTTCGCGCGGCCCGGTCCGGCAACCCGGCCGCTCCGGAGCCGAAGGCCACACCGACCGGGGCGACGCCGGAACCCGGGCCAACCGAGGGGGACCGGCGCTGAGCGCGACGCCGGGTCGAATCGACTCGGGGCATATGCTGGCTGGTGGCGCCCGCCCCCGCCGCGCACTCGCCAGTTCGACCCGGCAGCCCCGCACTCCGGGCGACGCCGAGTGACCCGACGCCGATCGCGCCGATCTCACCAACCCGTCGTCCCTACCCATCAGGAGCTTGTCCGACATGACCCAGTCCCCCGCCGTGCCTCCCACCGGCCGCTCCGGTCCGGTCCGCGTCGGCGAGCGCGCCGCCCGTGTCCTCGTCTCGGAACTCGCCCGGATCAACGAACCGAAGGCTGCCCTGCTCGTTGACGCCAGCCTGGAGTCCCCGGTACTCGCCGCGGCGATCGAGGCGCTGTTGCCCGGTGACACGCTCACCGTCGTACCGGCCGGGTGGTCGGACGCCGAGACGCTGCGCACGCACGTAGCCGCCCAGGGCCCCTGGGTCTCCGAGCAGGTCCGGGTCGTTGACGCCCTGGCCGATGCCGAGGCCGCAGCGGTGGCGATCATCGGTGCACCGCTCACCGGGACGATGGAGGAGACCCGCGCCACCCTCGACGGGCTCGGCAAGTACCTCGACAACGGGGCCACGTTGAGCGTCGCCACCCCCGCCATCACCAGGCGCACCGGCGGCGCGAGCGACGAACTGGACCGCCAGGCCGCGCTGCACGGCGTCGGTAGCGACCTGCTGCTGCGCAACAACCCACCGCTGCGGGTGCACCGGTTCCGCTTCAGCCCGGCCACCGCGGCGGCGACGGTGGGGCTGGCCCCGGCCTACCGACCCGCCAGCGTGCCGCTGACCCGCACGATGCACATCGACAGCAACGGGGTGGCTGCCGCCGGGATCGCCCTCGGGTTGGCGGCGGTGGCCCGTGTCGCCCGGCCGACCTCAAAGCTGTGGCTGCTGCCGGCCCTCGCCGCCGCACCGGTCGCCGCCTTCTTCCGGGACCCGGAGCGGGAGGTGCCAGCGGATCCGTCCGCGGTGGTCGCCTCCGCCGATGGCCGGGTGCTCTCGGTACAACGGCTCTCCGACGAGCGGTTCGGCGACGGCGAGTGGCTACGGATCGCCGTGTTCCTGTCGGTGCTCGACGTCCACATCAACCGTTCCCCGGTGGCGGGCAAGGTGGTCGACCACTTCGTGACCGACGGCGGCTTCGCCAACGCGATGAAGCCCGATGCGGAACACAATGTCGCCGCGTACACGGTGTTGGACACCACCAACGGAACGGTGATCGTGGCGCAACGTACCGGATTGATCGCCCGGCGGATCGTGCAGCGGGCGCCCATCGGTTCGCTGCTGGCCAAGGGCGAGCGGTTTGGGCTGATCAGGTTCGGCTCACGCACCGATGTCTACCTGCCGGCCGAGGCGGCGCAGCCACTGGTCGGGCCCGGCGACCGGGTCGTCGGGGGGTCGTCGGTCATCGCTCACTGGCACTGACCGCGTCGGACGCCGGGGCGCCGGAAGGAGCTGTGGCGGGGCGCCGGGAAGCCCCGGTGCCCCGCCCGCGAGAAACCCGAATCAGACGGTACGGCGCTGCCGCAGCCAGAGCACCGGGCCGCTGAGCAGGTAGCCCACCACGACCAGGGCGAAGGTGAGCCGGATGTCGACCAGCGCGCCGACCAGCGGAGCCAGCCACACCCAGGGCGGCAGCCTCACCAGGCGGGCGAGCTTCGCGTACGGAAAGCTGGAGACCATCGCGAAGGCGAGCAGCGCCACACCGCCGAGCAGGACCAGCCCGGACACCGGCAGCCCGATGGCGACGGTCAGGGCCAGCATGGCGGCCGCCATGGTGGTGGGCACCCCGCAGAAGAAGCGGCTGTCCTTCGACGAGACGTTGAACCGGGCGAGGCGGATCGCGGCACAGGACGCGACGAGCGCACAGCCCACCGCGGCGGCGGCCGGGGGCACCGAGCCAGCCAGTGAGGCGTAGACCACGACCGGGGCGGCGAGGCCGAAGGAGCACATGTCGGCCAACGAGTCCATCTGGGCGCCGAACGGGCTGGCCACGCCGAGTCGGCGGGCGAGGGCACCGTCGAGACCGTCGAAGGCCACGCAGGCGATCAGGCAGAGGGCCGCGGGCCGCACCTCACCCTGCATGGCCAGGAAGATCGCCAGCATGCCGAGGGTGAGGCTGGCGAGGGTGCAGCCGTTGACCAGCATGAATTTCATCCGCCGGGCCGGCGTTCGGGCACCGGGAAGGAGCGGAGCCGAGGTCGCCGCCGCTTCGTCCACCGGCGGCGCCGGGGCGACCGGAGGGCTGACCGGGACGATCGTCTCCGCCTCGGCGTCGTACCGCGGGTAGCGGCGCCGTGGGAACCGGCGCTCGACCAGCTTGCGGCCAGCTCCGGCACGGAGGCCACCGTCCTGGCGGCCCGCGCGGACCCACAGCACCTGACGGGCAATTGTGCCGCTGCGCCGCAACGGGCCTGCCCATCGACGCCCTGCAGGACGTGGACTGTCTGTCGTACGACGCCGGCGCCAGGGGGCTCTCGGCACATTCCCTCCATCACCGGATCGCCGCGCCGCCGCAGTGGCGGGGCGTCCGGCTGTCTCGTGCCAGACCTTCTTGGCCCAGCAGCCGTTTTGCGGGCTACACCATCGCACAGGCAAACAGGGCTTGGCGATAGCTGCCGGCGGTACTTAAAACTCCCTTAAACCGCACGCATCGCCCTCTTACCCCTAATCCGGATCGCATCGCCCGTTACACCGTTAACTTCCCGCACTCAAATGTACCGGAGCCCAGTGGCACCACATGACGAGCACTCTTCGGCACCCCGAATGCCCCAATTAGAGCTAAATGGGCGAACGGATATCCACGGTCACCCCACCCCGGGGCCAACACCGGACAGGACAGTCAGCGGAGCTCGGCGACCGTTCGGGCAGCGATATCGCTGAGCCGCAGCCCCCTGAGCTCGTCGACGGTAAACCAGCTCGCCCGGGCGGTCGACCCCCCAGGCAGCTCCAGCACCCGCGCCTCGGTCGGCTCCGCCACCACCACCGTGTAGATGGCCCGAACGGTGTGCCAGTTCAACGGACGCCCCTCCGGCCCGACCCGGCTGGGGTGATGAAAGCTGTCCACACTGATCAACCTGACGACCCGTCCGACCTGACCGGACTCCTCCACCAGCTCGCGGAGCAGCCCCGTCTCCGGCGCCTCACCGTAGTCGGTGCCACCGCCGGGCAGGTGCCAGCTGCCAGCGCCCGGGTAGCCCTCCGCGATCAGCGTCAGCAGCACCCGCCCGGCCGGGTCGGTGACCAGCCCGTACGCGCCGAATCGGTGCCGCAGAGCAGTCGACCCCGGAGCCGTTGCCGCCGGAGCCAATACCCCCGAGCTCGACCGCGCCGGAGCAGTCGGCGCCGAGTTCGTCGACCCCGGAGCCGCCGGCGGTAGTACCCGGGACGCCCCCGAAGGCAGGGGCGCGCCCGGCAGGCCGAGCAACTCCGCCGTGAACGGCATCACGGGCACCGCCGCCGCCGAGTCGGGCGTGAACCACCCCAGCCCGGCACCGCCGCCCTGCTCCGACCGGAGTACGCCAGCCGTCGCGGTCACGTCAAACACCAGCCGGTCGGTGTGCAGCCCGGATCCGGCGGCGTCGGTGGCCACATCGGCTACCGCCGCCCGGGCCCCGGCCACCGTCACGGCCAACCCGGTCTCCTCGGCGAACCCGCGGACGACCGCGGCGGCGGGATGCTCGGCGTGCCGAAGGTCGCCCCCCGGCAGCCGCCAGGCACCCCGATCCGGACGTCCGTCCCCGCCCCGCACGAGTAGCACCTGCCCGCCGTCATCCCGCAGCACCCCATAGGCCGCCATCCGCCGCTGCTGCACCCTGCCCCCACCCTGCACCGAATCGATGAGAAGTTACCTCGACCGACGATAGCTACGGGAACGTCAGGCTGGGGGGGTCAGGTCAGCCGGGCGGCTTGGACCGCCTCGGCCGTCACCTCGGTCAGCCGATCGACCGGGAGGGCGCCCAGCTCCTCCTTCGCGAACCAGCGAGCCTCACAGGTTGATCCACCAACATCGATCACGGTGGGCGGGGCAGGTCGGTCAACCACGACTCGGTAGAAGGCCCGGACCCCGTGCCAGTCGATCGGGTAGCCCTCCGGACCGAGCGAGGCGGCGTCCCGGTGACTCGCCACGCCGAGGAGCTCGACCAGCCGCCCGGTCTGCCCGGTCTCCTCGACCAGTTCCCGGATGAGCGCCGCGCCCGGTTGCTCACCGTAGTCCGTCCCACCACCCGGCAGGTGCCAACAACCGGCACCCGGGTACCCGTCCGAGACCCGGGTGAGCAGGACCCGCTCGTCCGGGTCGGTGACGACGGCGTACGCGGCGAAGCGCTGCGCCCGGTGCAGGCCGTCCGGCCCCTCGACCGCGTAGAAGGAGGGAAACTCGGGCGGCTCGTCCGGCACGATGTCCGCCGACGAGGCGGACAGGCCGAGAGCCCGCGCCGTGAACGAGCGCAGGGGCAACTCGCGGGCCTGCTCAGGGGTGAACCAGCGGGCCAGGTCGGTGGGCTGGTCAGCCCGGTCGGCGAGCGTCCCGCCCCGCACCGACACCTGGTAGAGCAGGCGGTCGGTGTGGATCGTGATGCCCCGTTCGGGCAACGCTCGCATGTCGGCGAGCACGTCGGTGAGGGTGGCGACACTGACCGACAGCCCGGTCTCGGCGGCGGTCTCCCGCACCACCGTGTCGCAGGGGTCCTCGCCGTGGTCCACCGCGCCCCCGGGCAGCGACCAGGTGCCGGGGGTGCCGGAGCGCTGCGAGGCGCGAACCAGCAGCACCTGACCGGCCGAGTTTGCACAAACCGCGTACGCCGCAATCCTACGAAGCGGCTCCAGCATGAGGGTCACAGAGCCAAATTCTCCCCGCTCCCCGCCACCAACGCCGAAGAGGGTCGGAATCATGACTCCCGGCTCGCGGGCAAGGGGTAGATCAGGGTAAGGCCCCGGGAAGTCACCGAGGTCGGCCAGAGCCGGGCGACGCACCATCGGGAGATGACCGACACCGGAACCGCCCAGCCCCCGTACAAGCAGCTCCGTCGCCCCACCACCGACCGGATGATCGCCGGAGTGGCCAGTGGCGTCGGCCGCTACTTCAACCTCGACCCCACGCTGATTCGGGTCATCTTCGCGGTGACCGGCCTGCTCACCGGCGGGATCGCGGCGCTCGCGTACCCGGTCATGTGGTTCCTGATGCCGGCGGAGCCGGTGAGCGCGCCGGCCTGGCACCCGACGACAGCCGCGGCGACCACCGCCACCCCCACCTGGCCGGGGCCGCAGCCGCCGGCTCCCCCCGTCAGCTGAGCGCGACTCACTCCCACTCGATGGTGCCCGGCGGCTTGCTGGTGACATCCAGCGCCACCCGGTTCACCTCAGCGACCTCGTTGGTGATCCGGGTGGAGATCCGCGCAATCAGGTCATACGGCAGCCGCGACCAGTCGGCCGTCATCGCGTCCTCGCTGGAGACCGGGCGCAGCACCACGGGATGCCCGTAGCTGCGTCCGTCGCCCTGCACACCCACACTGCGTACGTCGGCCAGGAGGACCACCGGGAACTGCCACACGCCCCGGTCCAGGCCAGCAGCGCTGAGCTCCTGCCGGGCGATGAAGTCGGCCCGGCGGAGCACATCGAGCCGCTCCCGGTCCACCGCGCCGATGATCCGGATCGCGAGCCCCGGACCGGGGAACGGGTGCCGCCAGACCATCGCCTCCGGCAGGCCCAACTGGAGGCCGAGGGCGCGAACCTCGTCCTTGAAGAGCGTGCGCAGCGGCTCGACCAGAGAGAATCCGAGATCCTCCGGAAGCCCGCCGACATTGTGATGGCTCTTGATGCTGGCCGTGCCCGCACCGCCGCCGGACTCCACCACATCCGGATAGAGGGTGCCCTGTACCAGGAACTCCACGTCGCCATGGGCGGCGATGTCCCGAGCCGCGGCCTCGAAGGTCCGGATGAACTCCCGGCCAATGATCTTGCGCTTCCGCTCCGGATCGGTCACCCCGGCCAGCGCGGTCAGGAACTGGTCCGCCGCGTCAACCACCCGCAGCTTGATTCCGGTGGCGGCGACGTAGTCCTTCTCCACCTGCTCGGCCTCGCCCGCCCGCAGCAGGCCATGGTCAACGAAGACGCAGGTCAACTGGTCGCCGATGGCCCGGTGCACCAGCGCCGCGGCGACCGCGGAGTCAACGCCGCCGCTGAGACCGCAGATGACCTCCTTGGTACCGACCTGCTCCCGGATCCGGGCCACCTGCTCGTCGATGATGTTCTCCGGCGTCCAGGTGGGCTCGATGCCGGCGATGTCGTAGAGGAAACGGGTCAGCATCTCCTGGCCGTGCGCCGTGTGCCCGACCTCCGGGTGGAACTGCACCCCGGCCCGGCGCCCGGCCCGATCCTCGAAGGCCGCCACCGGGGCCCCCGCCGACTCGGCGGTCACCGCGAAGCCAGCCGGCGCCTCCGTCACACAGTCACCGTGGCTCATCCAGACCGGAAGATCACCAGGGAGATCGCGCAGCAGCACCCCGGCCTCCGGCCGCGGGCGCAGCACCGTGCCGCCGTACTCCCGGTTGCCGGTCTGCGCGACCGTGCCCCCGAGTGCCTGCGCCATCGCCTGGAAGCCGTAACAGATGCCGAAAACCGGCACCCCGGCCTCGAACACCCCGGCGTCGATACCGGGCGCGTCGGGCGCGTAAACGCTGGATGGGCCACCCGAGAGGATGATCGCTGCCGGGTCCTTCGCCAGCATCTCGGCCACCGACATCGTGTGCGGGACGATCTCCGAGTAGACCCGGGCCTCCCGTACCCGGCGTGCGATGAGCTGGGCGTACTGGGCTCCGAAGTCCACCACCAGGACAGGGCGCGGGGTGCTCATGTGCAGCAAGCCTACCCACCGACACGCCCGGCGCCGACCCGGGACCCGAGTCGGCGCAGCGGCCCCGCCGACCGCGCCGCGCCGCGGTCTCCGCCGGCGCTACCGCAGCGCACCAGGGGCGTGCGCCGGCACCGCCGGATGGCGTGGGGCCACCGGGGCCAGCCGCACGTACGGGGAGCCGAGCGGAGGGCGGGGATCCGGCTCCCCCTGGTTCGGCCAGAACGACAGGGCCCGCTCGGCCTGGGCGGTGATGGTCAGGCTCGGGTTCACCCCGAGATTGGCCGAGACCGCCGCGCCGTCAACGACGTGCAGGCCCGGGTGCCCGTACACCCGCTGCCACGGGTCCACCACGCCGTCCTCCTCGGTGGCGCCGATCACCGCGCCGCCCAGGATGTGCGCGGTCACCGGGATGTTGAACGGTTCGGTGAGCGCACCACCCGGCACCCCGTTGATCTCCTCGGCCAGGAGCCGAACCGCCCGGTTGCCGGCCGGTATCCAGGTCGGGTTCGGCTCCCCGTGACCCGGTTCGCAGACGAGTCGCCGGCCGCCGAGGCCACGGCGTAGCCGGGTGGTCAACGAATTGTCCGCCGACTGCATGACCAGCGCGATCACCGTGCGCTCGGACCAGTTGCGGACCGACAACAGCTGCGCCGCCGCACGCGGCCGCCGCACGAGGGTGCCCAGCCAGCGACGCACCCGACGCGGGCCGCCGTCCACCAACAGGGTCTGGAGCAGCCCCATCGCGTTCGAGCCCCGACCGTAGCGGACCGGCTCGATGTGGGTCTGCGAGTCGGGGTGGAACGAGCTTGTGATCGCCACCCCTTCGGTAAAGTCGACCCCCGCCGCCCGCGCCGCCCGCCGGTGCACCGACGCGCCGAGAATCGCCTCCGAATTGGTCCGGGTCAACGCGCCGAGGCGGGACGAGAGCCGCGGCAGCGCCCCAGCCACCTTCATCGAGTGCAGCAGACGCTGGGTACCCAACGCACCGGCGGCGAAGACCACCTGGTCGGCGTGGATCACCTGCGAGCGCCCCGGCAGCCAGGAGCCGGTACGCCGGGTGTGCACCGCGTACCCGCCCCCCTCGACCGGCGCGACGGCGGTCACGGTCGTCAACGGGTGCACCTCTGCGCCGAGCCGCTCGGCCAGCCACAGATAGTTCTTGGCCAGCGTGTTCTTCGCGCCGAGCCGACAACCCGTCATGCAGGCGCCACAGTGCGTGCAGCCGGTTCGCTCCGGCCCCGCCCCGCCGAAGTAGGGATCGGGCACCCGCTGTCCCGGCCGGCCGAGGTGCACGCCGACCGGGGTGGCCCGGAAGGTGTGCCCGACCCCCATCCGCTCCGCCACCGCCCGCATCGCCCGGTCCGCCTCGGTGGTTTCCGGGTACGTGCTGACGCCGAGCATCCGCTTCGCCTGATCGAAGTGGCGGGTCAACTCCTCCCGCCAGTCGGTGATGTCCCGCCACTGCGGATCCTGGAAGAAGGCGTCCAGTGGCTCGTACAGGGTGTTGGCGTAGACCAGGGAACCGCCGCCCACCCCGGCGCCGGAGAGCGCCAGCACGCCACCGGCCCGGCGCCGGCCCGCCCGCAGCAGGGTGATCCGCTGGATGCCGTAGCAGCCCAGCCGCGGTGCCCAGACGAAGCGGCGCAGCTGCCAGGAGGTCCGTGGGAAGTCGCCGTCGGCGAAGCGTCGGCCCGCCTCCAGCACCCCGACCCGGTAGCCCTTCTCGGCCAGCCGCAGCGCGGCGACGCCCCCGCCGAAGCCGGACCCGATGACGACCACGTCGTACCGCATAGACGCATCATTACCGACCGGTAGCAATCGCGCCAGAGGCAGCTCAGCCCGGTTCGGGGAGAGCGGGCCGGGTGGCGCCGGAGAGCCAGGCGTCGAAGAGATCGTCGAGCTGCTCCCCGGAAACCCGCTCAGCCAGTTCGATGAAGTCATCGGTGGTGCCGTAGCCGTCGCGCCGCTCAGCCGTCCAGGCCCGCAGGATGGCGAAGAAGGCGTCGTCGCCGACCGTCCGCCGCAGCGCGTGCACGGTCAGTGCCCCGCGCTGGTAGACGGCGGTGCCGAACATCTGCTCCGGCCCCGGGTCCAGGGCCGGCAACGACCAGTCCGTCGCCGCGTACCGGCCCTCGAACGCACGCTGCACCGACCGGCCCTCCTGGTGCTCCGCCCAGAGCCACTCGGCATAGGTGGCGAAGCCCTCGTTCAGCCAGATGTCCCGCCACCGGGTCACCGCCACACTGTTACCAAACCACTGGTGCGCCAGTTCGTGGACGACCACACCGAAGTTCGGCCGCCCACCGAGGAAGAAGACAGGGCCGTACACGGGACGGGACTGCGTCTCCAACGCGTACCCCACCCGTGGGTCGGCGACCACCACCCCGCCGTAGGAGTCGAACGGGTACGGCCCGAAGCGGTCGGCCAGGAAGTCGGCGATCTCGCCGGTACGGGCCAGCGAGACGGCCTCCGGGCCGGTCTCCGCGAACGACTCCGGCACAGCGGTGACGATCGGCTTCCCGGCGTGGGTGCCGGTCTCCACCCGGTAGGCGCCGATCACCAAGGTGGTCAGATAGCTCGCCATCGGGGCCCGCTGCGCCCAGCGCCAGGTGGTCCGGCCGCCGGCGCTGCTCTGTTCCCCGGGCACCCCGTTGCTGAGCGCGGCGAGCCCATCCGGGACGGTGACCTCGATGTCGTACGTCGCCTTGTCGCTCGGGTGGTCGTTCACCGGGAACCAGGCGGCGGCCGAGTAGGGCTGGCCGAGCACGATCGCACCGTCCTCGGTGTGCAGGAAACCGCCGCCACCCAAAGGACCGTTCGGCCGGGTGCCGGGGTGGCCGGCGTACTCGACCGCGACGGTGAAACGGCTGCCCTGGGCCAACCCCCGCGCCGGCGTCACCACCAACTCGTCGCCGTCGCGGCGGTGCCGGGCCCGGTCCCCATCCACCCGGACCGCCGTGACCTCCAGACCTTGCAGGTCCAGGTTGAACCGGGACAGCGCCTGGGTGGCGACCGCGGTGACCGCCGCCTGCCCCCGGAGTCGGTCGCTGGCCGGGTCGTAGTCGACGGCGAGCCGGTAGTGCTCCACGTCGTATCCGCCGTTGCCCGCACCCGGCACGTACGGGTCACCCAGCTCGACAGCGCCCGGGCGGAAGTCGCCGCCCGGGCTCGCGGAGAAGCAGCCGGTGAGCAGGGTCGCCGCCACCACGGCGGCGGCGAGGCCGGGCCGAACCCGGGCGAAGGTGGACCACACCGGTCGAGCCTAGCCACCCGACCGGCGCGATGACGCCCCTCCGCTCCGCCTACCGATCCAGGACCAAGCCGACCTTCTGGAACTCCTTAAGGTCCCGGTAGCCACACTTGGCCATCGCCCGGCGCAGCCCGCCAAAGAGGTTGAGCTGGCCATCCGGCTCGTCGGCCGGGCCGTACAGCAGCCGTTCCATCGAACCGACCGGCTCACCGGCGGCCTCGAAGGCACCCCGGGGCAGCGCCGGGTGGCTGGCGGCCGAGTGCCACCAGGCGCCGCCGGCCGGCGCCTCCGGGCAGAGCGAGAGCGGCTCACCCAGCATCACCGCGTCGGCGCCGCAGCCAAGCGCCTTGGCGATGTCACCGGACGTCCGGATATCGCCGTCGGCGATCAGGTGGACGTAGCGGCCGCCGGTCTCGTCCAGGTAGTCCCGGCGCGCCGCCGCGGCGTCGGCGATCGCGGTGGCCATCGGCACCCGGATGCCGAGCACCGACTCGGTGGTTGACCAGTCGTCGCCGCCGATCCCCACGATCACCCCGGCGGCGCCGGTGCGCATCAGGTGCAGGGCGGTCTTGTAGTCGGTGCAGCCGCCGACGACCACCGGTAGGTCGAGGTCGGCGATGAACTCCTTGAGGTTCAGCGGCTCGTCGGTGGTGGAGACGTGCTCGGCGGAGACGATCGTGCCCTGGATCACCAGGATGTCCACCCCGGCATCGAGGATCACCGGGGCGAGCGCCAGGGTGTGCTGCGGCGAGACGCGTACCGCCACGGTCTGGCCGCCGGCCCGCAGCTCCCGAACCCGCTCGGCGATCAGGTCCGCGCGGATCGGCTCGGCGTACACCTCCTGAAGGCGCCGGGTGTGGTGCAGGCCGGTCGCGCCGGTGCGGGTGGGGCGGGGCGACTGGCCGGTGGCGTCCGCGCCCAGGCTGGCCAGCTCCGCCAGCGCCTTCGCCGGGTTCTCGTACCGGGTCCACAGACCCTCCACGTTGAGCACACCGAGGCCGCCGAGCTGGCCGAGCCGCACCGCCGAGGCCGGGCTCATCGTCGCGTCGGAGGGGTGACCGACGCAGGGGATGCCGAACGGGTACGCGTCGAGCTGCCAGGCCGTCGACACGTCATCGACGTCCCGGGTGCGGCGGCTCGGCACGATCGCGATGTCGTCCAGGTGGTAGCCGCGCTGCGCGGTCTTGCCCAGCCCGATCTCGACCACGTCACGCATGGGGACTCCAGACGGTAGGGGGTGGTGGGGTCAACGGGTTTGGTAGTTGGGTGCCTCAGCGACCATCTGGATGTCGTGCGGGTGGCTCTCCTTGAGCCCGGCCGCGGTGATCCGAATGAGCTGTCCGCGCTGGTGCAGCTCGGCGACGCTCTCCGCGCCGGCGTACCCCATCGCCAGGCGCAACCCGCCGACCAGCTGATGGGCGACCTGGGCGAGCGGGCCGCGGTACGGCACCTGACCCTCGACGCCTTCGGGGACGAGCTTCTCGTCGCTGGTGACATCCTGCTGGAAGTAGCGGTCCTTCGAGTACGACCGGACCTGGCCCCGGGACTGCATCGCGCCCAGCGAGCCCATCCCCCGGTATGCCTTGTACTGCTTGCCGTTGATGAAGATCAGCTCGCCGGGGCTCTCCGCGCAGCCGGCGAGCAGGCCACCCAGCATCACCGTGTCGGCACCGGCCACGAGCGCCTTGGCGATGTCGCCGGAGTACTGGATGCCACCGTCCCCGATGACCGGAACGCCGGCCGGCCGGGCCGCCCGGGCCGCTTCCATGATCGCGGTCACCTGCGGCACACCGACACCGGCCACGATCCGCGTCGTGCAGATCGCCCCCGGCCCGACCCCCACCTTGACCCCGTCCACACCGGCCTCGACGAGCGCCTTCGCCCCCGCGTACGTGGCGACGTTACCGCCGACGACATCGACCCGGACGTCCTTCTTGATCCGGGCGACCATCTCCAGCACCGCCCGCTGGTGGCCGTGCGCGGTGTCCACGATCAACACGTCCACGCCGGCGTCCACCAGGGCCCGGGACCGCTTGTACGCGTCCTCGCCGACGCCGACGGCGGCGGCGACGCGAAGCCGGCCGGCGGAGTCCTTGGTGGCGTTCGGGTACTGCTCGCTCTTGGTGAAGTCCTTGACGGTGATCAGGCCACGCAGCTTGCCGCTGCCGTCAACGATCGGCAGCTTCTCGACCTTGTGCTGCCGCAGCAGGCCGAGCGCGTCCTCCTTGCTGACGCCGACCGGGGCGGTGACCAGTGGGGTCCGGGTCATGATCTCGCGGACCGGCGTGGCCGGGTCGGAGACGAAGCGCATGTCGCGGTTGGTGACGATGCCGACCAGTTGCCCGTCGCCGTCCACCACCGGCACCCCGGAGATCCGGTACTGCCCACAGAGCGCATCCACGTCCTGGAGGGTGTCGCTCGGGCCCGCGGTCACCGGATTGGTGATCATGCCCGACTCGGAGCGCTTCACCAGATCGACCTGGAGCGCCTGGTCCTCCACGGAGAGATTGCGGTGGAGCACGCCGATCCCGCCCTGGCGGGCCATGGCGATCGCCATCCGGCCCTCGGTCACCGTGTCCATCGCGCTGGACAGCAGTGGGATGTTCAGCTCGACGGTGCGGGTCAGCTTCGTTCGGGTGTTCACCCGGCTCGGCACGACATCCGACTCGCCCGGCTGGAGCAGCACATCGTCGAAGGTCAGACCGAGGGGAACCACCCGCGCCGAACCGGCGGGCAGCTCCGGTAGGTGACCGCCCAGCGCACCGGTTTCGGCGTCGGTCGGTTGAACGGTGCTGGGCGAATTTTCCACGATTGCTCCCCTGAGCTGCTCGAACGGGCTTCAGCGAGGTGGCGCGGGCGGGCACCGGCAGAAACCGGGTAGCGGCGCTTCGCCCATCGTACCCATCGGCTGGCCGCGCCCCTGCTGCCGGCGGGCAGGTCAGGTATGCCCAGGGCAGGCAGGTCACACCGGCCCAGGGCGGGCGGCGAACGAGCGTTGGGTCTACGGTGAGGGGGTGCACGACGAGCCCATCGATCCCTTCAACGGAGAGCCAGCCGACCCAGTGGCGGGCCCGCCCGATTCCGCCGACGCTGAGCTCGACCCACTGAGCGACGCCGAGCGGCAGGAAGTGCTGGAAGACCTCGCCGACCTGGAGATCTACCAGGCACTGCTGGCGCCGATCGGCGTACGCGGCCTGGTGATCAAGTGCGAGGACTGCCGGGAGCCACACTACTTCGACTGGGATCTACTTCGCGGCAACCTGCGCCACCTACTCAGCTCCGGGCACCCCCGGGTGCACGAGCCGGCGTACGACCCCGATCCGGATCACTACGTGACCTGGGACTACGCCCGCGGGTACGCCGACGGGGTGCACGACACCCTGAGCGAGGGCACCGACGAGGAACCGGACTCCAACCGCTGATCCTGGCACTGGACCAGGTCTCGGGCCTGATCGGCCGACACGTCAGCGACGCATCAGGCGACCAGTCCGGCGCGGAAGCCGGCGGCGACGGCGTGGGCCCGGTCCCGGGCGCCAAGCTTGCGGAAGAGTCGTCGGGCGTGGGTCTTCACCGTGTCCTCGGAGACGAACAACTCCCGGCCGATCTCGGCGTTGCTCTTGCCCTCGGCCATCCCCAGGAGCACCTGTAGCTCCCGCTCGGTCAGCCCGACCGCTGGCCGCGACTCCCGAGCTGGGCCGCCGGCGGGCACCGCGGCGGGCTCACCCGCCGGGTCGGCGGGATCATCGCCGCGCTGCACCGGTACGACCGTGGACCCCCCACCGGCCCCCTCGGCGGCCCCGGCCGGCCATCCCGACGGTGGGTCAGCAGGAGCCCGGCCGCCGGGAGTAGCGCGGGCTGACCCGCCCACCGAAGCCGCGTCCCGGGCCGGATCGACCCGGTGGCGGTTGGCCCGCCCGGGGGCGGAGAGCAGCAGCAGCGCCTTCGCGACCGAGCTGGTGAGGTCGTGGTCGGCGCCCTGAATCAGCCCCCGGGCACCCGCGCTGATTGTCGCCGCCGCCGACTCGGACTCCTCGACCCCCAGCAGTACTACCGCCGCCTGCGGCGCCCGGGCCAGGACCCGGCGAACGAACCCCGCACTGTCGGGCCGGGTCAGCGCCGTATCAACCAGCACCACGTCGGCGGGGCGTTCAGCGAGCCGCAACATCACCTCCGGGTCGGAGACGGCAGTCCGCACCGCCCCAGATAGCCCCAGCCGCGCCGCGGCGGAGGTCAGGTGTTGCGCCGCCAAGGGCGTCCGAACGCACACGAGAACCGTACGCACAGTGGTCTCCTCTCCGTCAACGAGCAGACCATGACGGAGTCTGGTCGGGAGGGGGTTCCCGCCAATCCTTCGAACTTTTCCGACAGTTGGGGCATTTGCCGCTAGTCGTCCGAGCTTCCCGGTCCTGGGGACGACCAGATGGACAGACAGCACGACCAACCAGGCCACCGAGGCGCTGGCGCGGTCGGCGCCGGAGGGCGAGGGCGGGGTGGTGGCCCTGAGCGTGGTATCCGCCGGGGGGGGACCACAACGTCTTCCCGGTGATCACCAAGACCAGCACGCAGCGCCAGCTCGTCGAACGTGGCAGCCAGCGCCGGCGTGGCCGCGGTGGCGTGTCGTCCACGCCAGATCCGCCTCGAGGCGATCGTTGCGTCGCCGGGCGCCGTTGCTACTTCGTGGGTTGGCGGGTTCCGGGGCAATCGCCCCGACCGCCCATCGCCGAATGCGGTGGGCAAGAGCTGCCAGGCCTCACACCGACACGGGCCCCGCAGGCTGAGCACTGTGACTGAGGCGACATAACTGGACTCCCTTCTCCGGTGAACTACCGAACCACCCAAACCCTCGTTGCTCCCCAGGGTGGCAGTGCGGCGGGTCTGCGCTTTCCCCCTTACGGTGGCATCAACCCCCGGGATCGCCCCGACCGCCTGCGCCGTACCGGGAACGACTCCGCGGCCAGTGCGGCGCTACGTCGGAAGTGCCGTCTTCATAGCTCCCGGCCGGGTTAACTCCGCGCGGCGTCCTGCTGCGCTGCGGTAATCTGCTCGCCGCCGACGGCGTACCTGGCGGGTCAGCCAACCGTGACGCGCACCGTGTGCCAGCCGGTCGCGCCATCCGGAGCCACCGGCGCGCTCCGGCCGGTCTGCGTCTCACCGGTCACGTCGGTGGCCCGAACCGCAAGCGTGTGCCCCCCCGGCGACGCGTCCCACCGCCACGACCACTGCACCCAGGTATCCACTGAGACCGTCGGCGCGAGGTCCGCCTCCCGCCAAGGCCCCTCGTCCACCCGAACCTCCACCCGCCGGATCCCCCGGTGCTGAGCCCAGGCGACACCGGCGACAACCACCTCCCCCGCCACCAGCCGACTCCGCCGCCGGGGCGTGTCGATCCGCGACTGGGTCTTCACCGGGCCCTGCGCCGACCAGCCGCGCGGCACCCAGTACGCGTCGAAGTCCGCGAAGCTGGTCAACTCCAGCTCGGTGACCCACTTACAGGCCGACACGTAGCCGTACAGGCCCGGCACCACCATCCGAACCGGGAAGCCGTGCTCGACCGGCAGCGGCTCACCGTTCATGCCGACCGCCAGCAACGCGTCCCGGCCGTCCCGCAGCACCGCGGTGGGGGTACCGCAGGTCCAGCCGTCAACCGACCGCCCAACGACCTGATCCGCGCCCGGCAGCGGCTCCGCCTCGGCCAACAGATCCCGCAACGGCACCCCCAACCAGCGGGCGTTGCCGATCAGGTCACCACCGACCTCATTCGACACACAGGCCAACGTGACATACCGCTCGACCAGCGGCCGGGCCAGCAGGTCGGCGAAGCTGAGGGTGATCGGGTTGCGGACCCGGCCATGGATGCGCAACCGCCAGGTGGCCGGATCCACCTGCGGCACCACCAGGGCGGTGTCGATCCGGTAGAAGCTGGATCTGGGCGTGACGTAGGAGGCGAGCTGGGCCAGGTCCAGGTCGGCTCCGGCCGGCACCGCGGCGGCCGGCGAGGCCGGGGCCGGCAGCACGACCGCCGCCCGGGCCACCGACACTCCCCGCCGGCCGCTCAGCCACCGGCCGCCGACGCCGGCCGCCGACGCCGCCCCGAGCAGTAGCCCACTCGCGGTGAGGAACCGTCGCCGGGACTCCGGACCCGCGCCCTGCTCCCGGTCAGCTGCCCCGGCCACCGGCGCACCGGAGTCGGCCGGTGGGATGGGGGCGGACCAGGGCCGTGGACCCAGCTTCAACGGGCCCTGGATGAACGCCCAGAGCACCAACCCACCGAGGCTCCCCCCGGCCAGCGCCGGCAGGGCGGCGGCGAGATCCGCATCGGCCCGGGTCCGGGCGGCGAACGCCCCCAGCGCGGTAAACGCCGTGACACCGGCCAGCCCGTACGCCAGGTGCCGCCGGGACAGCACGCCGAGCAGCGCGGCGAAGCCGGCCAACAGCAGGCCTGTACCCGCCAACAGAGCGACCTTGTCGTAACTGCCGAAGAGCGCGATGCCGAACTGTTTGAGTGGCTCCGGCACGGTGTCGACCACCAGCCCGCCGACGGCTACCAGCGGAGCGGAACGGGGGCCGGTCAACACCGCGACAAGCTCCGCCGAGCCGATCGCCACCGCAGCGGCGATCACCCCGGCCGAAGCGGCGTGGCGACGGGTCGTACTGGTCACGCGGACCAGTGTTTCCGATCTCGGTCCACACCGGTAGCCACGTCAGCGTTCCGTAAGCAGTCCGGAAGACGCGTCGGGGCGCGTCGCCACCGTGGACGACGCGCCCCGACCGAGCGTCCGGCGTGGGTCAGAAACCCGGGCCGTGCTGGTGACCGTGGCCGTGGCCAGCCGCAGCCGGCTCCGGCTCCT
Organism: Salinispora goodfellowii; assembly: GCF_059570675.1. NCBI lineage: Bacteria > Bacillati > Actinomycetota > Actinomycetes > Micromonosporales > Micromonosporaceae > Salinispora > Salinispora goodfellowii. The sequence goes on from NZ_JCANTD010000003.1 coordinate 214,889, forward strand.
GCGGCTTCTCCACCACGAGACTCTCGGTGGTGAGCAGCAGGCCCGCGATCGACGCGGCGTTGACGACGGCGTTGCGGGTCACCTTCACCGGGTCGAGGATGCCGGCCTTGGCCAGGTCGACGTACTCGCCCGTCGCTGCGTCGAGGCCGTGACCCCAGTTCTTGTCGACGACCTTCTGCACCACGACGTAGCCGTCGTGGCCAGCGTTCTGGGCGATCCAGCGCAGCGGCTCGACCAGCGCCTTGCGCACGATCGAGACGCCGACCTTCTCGTCCTCGACGAGGCCGAGGTCATCGTCGAGCGCCGGCAGGACCTGGGCCAGGGCGGCGCCACCGCCGGGCACCGTGCCCTCCTCGACCGCGGCCTTGGTGGCGGCGATGGCGTCCTCGATGCGGTGCTTGCGCTCCTTCATCTCGACCTCGGTCGCCGCGCCCGCCCGGATCACGGCGATGCCGCCGGAGAGCTTGGCCAGCCGCTCGGCGAGCTTCTCCCGGTCCCACTCGGAGTCCGAAGCCTCGATCTCCTTGCGGATCTGGGCGACCCGGTCGGCGGCGTCGGCGGCCTTGCCGCCGCCGTCAACGATGGTGGTGTTCTCCTTGTCGACCACCACCCGGCGGGCGGTGCCGAGCACCTCCAGCCCGACCTGGTCAAGCTTGTAGCCCAGCTCCGGGGCGACCAGCTCGGCACCGGTCAGGATCGCCATGTCCTGCAGCATCGCCTTGCGGCGGTCACCGAAGCCGGGAGCCTTCACCGCGCAGACCTTCATGGTCTTCCGGAGCGCGTTGACCACCAGCGTGGACAGCGCCTGACCCTCGACGTCCTCAGCGATGATCAGCAGCGGCTTGCTCTCCTGGAGGACCTTCTCCAGCAGCGGCAGCAGCTCCTCGATCGCCGAGATCTTCTGCGTGGTGATGAGGATGTACGGGTCCTCCAGGACCGACTCCTGCCCCTCCGTGTCAGTGACGAAGTTGGGCGAGATGAAGCCCTTGTCGAACTGGAGACCCTCGGTCACATCCAGCTCGGTGGCGAGGGTGGAGCCCTCCTCGACGGTGATGACACCGTCGCGGCCGACCCGCTCCATCGCCTCGGCGATGAGCTCACCGATCGTGGCGTCCTGCGCGGAGACGGTCGCGACGTGCGCGATCGCCGCCTTGTCCGACACCTCGACGGCCTTGCCGAGCAGCGCCTCGGAGACCTTGGTGGCCGCCGCGTCGATGCCCCGCTTGAGGCCGGTCGGGTTGGCGCCGGCCGCCACGTTGCGCAGGCCCTCCCGGACCAACGCCTGGGCCAGCACGGTGGCGGTGGTGGTCCCGTCGCCGGCGACGTCGTTGGTCTTGGTCGCCACCTCCTTGACCAGCTGCGCGCCGAGGTTCTCGTGCGGGTCGGTGAGCTCGATCTCCTTGGCGATGGTCACGCCGTCGTTGGTGATCGTGGGTGCACCAAACTTCTTGTCCAGGACGACGTTGCGCCCGCGGGGGCCGAGGGTGACCTTGACCGCATCCGCGAGGGCGTTGACACCGTGCTCCAGCTGGTGCCGAGCGTCGTCCGAGAAGCTCAGGATCTTCGCCATGAATGTCCCTTCAAAGTGTCGTCGCCCCGGCCCGGCGAGCCGGACCGGGGCGACGACACTGCTCTCGGTTACCTACTTCTCGATGACCGCGAGGACGTCGCGGGCGGAGAGCACCAGGTACTCCTCGCCGGCGTACTTGACCTCGGTGCCGCCGTACTTCGAGTAGAGGACGGTGTCGCCGACCTTAACGTCGATCGGCACGCGGTTGCCCTTGTCGTCGATCCGGCCCGGGCCGACAGCGAGGACGGTGCCCTCCTGCGGCTTTTCCTTGGCGGTGTCGGGAATCACGATGCCCGACGCCGTGGTGGTCTCAGCCTCATTCGCCTGGACCACGATGCGGTCCTCAAGCGGCTTGATCGCAACCTTGGTCGCGGTAGTCACGGGCATACCCTCCTGGGGTACTTGGTTTCGTTACCGACCGGTAAACCGGCCAGCTCAATCTGCCACATGCCACCGGGCGGGGCCGTCGTCGCGGGTGCCGGTCCGCCTGGCGTTAACCTGCCGGGCACCAGGGCCCGGAGGTTGGCACCCTCAGGTCGAGAGTGCTAATCGCAGGTTATTCCTCGGCTAGCACTCCGTCAAGGAGAGTGCCAACAACCGCCCAGGGCGTCGCGCGTACGACGGGCGATGGGCCGGCGCCCGCCCGGCAACACCCCGACTCCGACCCCCACGGACCAGCCGGAAGAATGACGGGGTGGACCTGGGACAGCTGGCGTGGCTGCGTACCCCCGCGGGGTCGGCAGCACTGACGGCGGCCACCGAGGTGGCCGGGGGTGACCCGCTGGCCGCGGCGACGGCGCTCCGCTCCGCCGGGATCCCGGCCGGCCTGGCCGCGGCGGCGCTGACCCAGGCCGAGCTGCGCCGACGTGCGGTGGGCAAGTTCGGTCCGGTAGCGGCCGACATGTTCTTCACCCGAGCCGGCCTGGAGCAGGCCACCCGCCAGGTGGTGGCGCGGCGACGCGCCGAACGGCTGCGCACCAGCGGCGTCCGTGCCCTGGCCGACCTCGGCTGCGGAATCGGCGCGGACGCGCTCGCCGCCGCCCGGGCCGGGATCCGGGTGTACGGGGTGGAGGCCGACCCACTCACCGCCGCGACCGCCACCGCGAACGCCGAGGCGACCGGACTCGCCGAACGCTTCACCGTCGAACGCCGGGACGCGACCACCTTCGATCTGCACCGGGTGGACGGGGTCTTCTGTGACCCCGCCCGCCGGGCCTCCGGTCGGCGGATCTTCGACCCGAACGCCTACTCCCCACCGTGGGACTTCGTGCTCTCGCTGACCGAACGGGTGCCGCGGACGGTCGTCAAGGTGGCGCCCGGCCTGGACCACGCACTGATCCCACCCGGCGCGGAGGCGGAGTGGGTCAGCGTCAACGGCGACCTGGTCGAGGCCGCCCTGTGGTGCGGCGAGTTCGCGACGGTGGCCCGCCGCGCGACCGTGCTGCGAGAAGAGCCGCCGACCGACACCACCGGCCGGGTCGATCCCGCCACGCACCGCACCAGGGTGCACGAGCTGACCAGTTCCCGCGTCGCCGAGGCCCCGGTCGGGCCGGTCCGCCGCTACGTCTACGACCCGGACCCCGCGGTGGTCCGCGCGCACCTCGTCGCCGAGCTGGCCGGCGCCCTCGACGCCACCCTCGCCGACCCGACGATCGCCTACCTGTACGCCGACACTCCCACGCCGACCCCCTTCGCCCGCTGCCTGGAGATCACCGACGTACTGCCGTTCTCGCTGAAGCGGCTTCGTGCCCTGCTGCGCGAGCGGCGGGTCGGCCGGGTGGAGATCCGCAAGCGGGGTTCGGCTCTCGAGCCGGAGCAGCTCCGCCGCGATCTGCGGTTGAGCGGCGACCAGCCGGCCAGCCTCGTGCTGACCCGGGTGGACGGCGCCCCCACGGTGCTGATCTGCCGACCCGGCCCCGGCTGGGTCGCGGCGGATCGGCTCAGTCGCGTCGGGTCATGATGTGCAGGGTGGCGGCGAGGCCGAGGGCGCACCACGCGGCCAGGACCGCGTACGGCGCGGCCGAGACGCCCGCCGGGCCGGCGGTGAGGGAGTCGCGAACCACCTGCGCCATGTGCTGGAACGGCAGCACCTGGTGGACCGTCTGCAGCCACTCCGGGAGCCGGTCGGCGGGGAAGTTGATCGGCGAGAACATCAACGCGATGAAGACGATGAGCTGGGTCACCATGTTCGTCACCGGTGGCGGGGCCGCGTAGGCGATCGCGAGGCCGACGGTGGTCGCGGCGAGTGCGACCAGGACCGCAGCGGGTACGGCCAACCAGCTCACCCGAAGGGTGAGATCGAAGCGCAGCACCGCGACCAGCAGTCCGAGGAGCAGTCCCGGCGCCCCGACGACCAACCAGGTGGTGACCTCCGAGACCACCACCGCGGTCCGCGGCACGGGCAGCGTCTGGTGGTAGGTGAAGGTGCCCTCGGTCTTCGCGGTGGCGACCAGTTGCGGTGCCATCACCATGCCGATCGTGATCAGGCCCAGGGTCGGCGCCCCGGTGGCGAGGTAACGCGCGGTGGTCGGGTCGATCTGCGGCAGCAGGAACGCGAACCCGAGGACGATCCCCACCGAGAGGAAGATCTGGACGACCAGCACCAGCGAGAGCAGGTAGCGCAGCCGGATCGCCGACCAGCGCAGCAGGAGCAGGTAGCTACGAAACCAGTGCCGCATCGGGGTTTGCCTCCGGGTTCGCGGTCAGGGTGAGGTAGAACTCTTCGAGGCCGACGGGGTTGAGCGAGTAGTGGCTGGTCATCGACGTCGCCCAGGCCAGCGCGAGCTGCGCGTGCTCCGCGGCGAGGGTGATGGTGAGCCGGTCGCCCGCCCGGCTGGTGCGCAGCGCCCACGCCGGCACCGTCGGTGCGGCGGCCCCGCTCACCTCCAGGCGCAGCTGTCGGTCCGGAGCCAGTGCGGCCGGCGGGCCGGTGGCGGTGACCCGGCCGTGGTCCAGGATCACCACCGTGTCGATCACCCGTTCGGCCTCGGCGATGTTGTGGGTGACCAGGACGACTCCGCGCCCCGCCGCGGCCAGTTCCCGAACCTGCGCCCAGAGCAGGCGCCGGCGGGCCGGGTCCACGTCGTTGGTGGGTTCGTCCAACATGACCAGTCGGCCCGGCTCGACGACGGCCATGCAGAACGCGGTGAGCCGCCGCACCCCGCCGGAGAGGCGTTCGCCGGGCTGGTCCGCCCACTGCTCGATGTCCAGTGCGGCGAGCAGTTCGGCCGTACGGCGTCGCACCGCCCGGCGGTGACCGCCGCGGATCCTGCCGATGCTCTCGATCGCCTGCCGGGGCGTCACCCCGGTGAGTGGGGCGTGGGCCTGCGGCTGGAACGAGCAGACCGAGCGCGCCCAGGCGGGTTCGGCGACCGGGTCCCGGCCGAGCAGGGTGATCGCGCCGCCGGTGGGTCGAGCCAGGCCGACGACCTGGTTCAGCAGGGTGGTCTTGCCGGCGCCGTTGTGTCCGAGCAGGCCGAGGAGTTCGCCGCCGGCCACCGCCAGGCTGATGCCGTCGTTGGCGCGCACCCCACGGCGATAGACCTTGGTCAGATTGTCAATGTGCAGCATCAACACTCCGAATACTAGCCAGTATCTGGATACCGAACGGTATTTAGATACTGGGCCGTATGTCAATGGGGTAAGGTTCGGTGCATGGTGGAACGACTCACCCGGGCGCAGCGCCAGGAGCTCACCCGGGCACGCCTACTGGACGCCGCGGAGGCCCGGTTCGGCGACCGCGGGATTCACCAGACCTCCCTGGATGAGATCGCCGCCTCCGCCGGCCTCACCAAGGGCGCCATCTACGCGAACTTCAGCAGCAAGAACGACCTCGTCGCGGCGATCCTGGAGCGCAGGGTCGGCGGCCACGAAGAACCGCACCCGATCCAGTCCCTGGCCACCTGGGCGGCTCGCCTCGGCGACAGCTACGAGTCCAACGTGGACAGGGACGAGAACCGCCGCTTCGCGCTGGCGCTCATCGAGTTCTGGCTCCACGGCATGCGCAACGAACCCGCGCGAGCGCTCCTGGCCCGATGGCTCCAGACCGCCCGCGATGCCACCGCCCAGGACGCTGCCACCCTGACCGGCGCCAACCTCCCCCTCCCCGCCGACCAGCTGGCCACCCTGCTCCTGGCGCTCGACATCGGTGTTGGCCTCCAACGTCTACTGGACCCCGAGGCGGTACCGGCCGAGGTCTACACCGCTGGCGTCGAGGCGATTCTGGGGCGCGAACACCCGAAGTGACCCCCGCGCCGGTGACCGCACCGGGCAAGGGCACCGCAGACCGGCCCCGTCACAGCCCAGAGACCACGACGTTGCCGAATTGTTACTGCTGGCAACAAACTCATGACCTCGCCACTCTTGTGTCGTCCCGGGATCGCGGAATACGTTGCCGGGCACAACAAACCATCCCCCAATCCCCCACCCGGAAAGGACCCTGCAGATGCGCAAGGGTTTCCTCGCCGCTGCGACCGTCGGCCTCCTGGCCACCGGCAGCATGGCGGCCTGTGGCGACAACTCCGACGAGGAGTCGGCCGGCAAGACCCCCAAGGTCGGCGTGATCCTCCCGGACAGCAAGTCCTCCGCCCGCTGGGAGGGCGCGGACCGCAAGTTTCTGGAGGACGCCTTCAAGGAGGCCGGCGTGGAGGCCGACATCCAGAACGCGCAGGGTGACAAGACCGAGTTCCAGACCATCGCCGACCAGATGATCACCCAGGGGGTCACCGCCCTGATGATCGTCAACCTGGATTCCGGCACCGGCAAGGCCGTCCTGGACAAGGCCAAGTCGCAGGGGGTCGCCACCATCGACTACGACCGCCTGACCCTCGGCGGCTCCGCGGAGTACTACGTCAGCTTCGACAACGAGGCCGTCGGCGAACTCCAGGGCGAAGGCCTGATCAAGTGCCTCACCGACGGCGGCGTGCAGAACCCGTCGATCGTGTACCTGAACGGCGCGCCGACCGACAACAACGCCACCCTGTTCAAGAACGGCTACGACTCGGTCCTCAAGCCGAAGTTCGACGCCGGCGAGTACCAGCAGGTCGCGGACGACTCCGTCCCGGACTGGGACAACGCGCAGGCCGCCACCATCTTCGAGCAGCAGCTCACCAAGTCCGGTGGCAAGATCGACGGGGTACTCGCGGCGAACGACGGGCTCGGCAACGCCGCCATCTCGGTGCTGAAAAAGAACAAGCTCAACGGCAAGGTCCCGGTCACCGGCCAGGACGCCACCCCGCAGGGCCTACAGAACATCCTCGCCGGTGACCAGTGCATGACCGTCTACAAGGCGATCAAGCAGGAGGCCCAGGCCGCCGCCGAACTGGCCATCTCGCTGGCCAAGGGGGAGCGGAAGGAGACCGGCCAGACCGTCAAGGACCCGGAGAGCGGCCGGGATGTGCCCGCCGTGCTGCTCACCCCCCAGGCGATCTACCAGGAGAACGTCAAGGACGTCATCGCCGACGGCTTCGTGACCAAGGACGAGGTCTGCACCGAGGCGTACGCCGAACTCTGCGCGAGCGCCGGCATCAGCTGACCGCCGCCGTGGCCGTCGCCCGGCACGGGCCGCCCCGTGCCGGGCGACATGTCGCCGCATCCGGTGATACGACGATCTCCCCTCACGTGCGTTAAGGAGTCCCCGTGTCCGCGACCCCCCTGCTGGAGCTGCACGGGATCGACAAGAGCTTCGGTCCCGTCCAGGTCCTGCGTGATGTCACTCTCTCCGCCTTTCCCGGACAGGTGACCGCGCTGGTCGGCGACAACGGCGCCGGTAAATCCACTCTGGTCAAGTGCATCAGCGGCATCTACCCGACCGACGCCGGCGAGTTCCTCTTCAACGGCCGCCCGGTGAGCATCCACAACCCCCGCGACGCCGCCGCACTCGGCATCGAGGTCGTCTACCAGGACCTCGCGCTCTGCGACAACCTCGACATCGTGCAGAACATGTTCCTCGGCCGGGAGAAGCGGCACGGCCTCGTGCTCGACGAGCCGACCATGGAGCAGATGGCGGCGGACACGCTCGCCGGGCTCTCCGTCCGCACCGTCAAGTCGCTCCGCCAGCAGGTTTCCAGCCTCTCCGGAGGCCAACGGCAGACCGTGGCGATCGCCAAGGCGGTGCTCTGGAACAGCAAGGTCGTCATCCTGGACGAGCCGACCGCCGCACTCGGGGTCGCGCAGACCGCACAGGTGCTCGAGTTGGTTCGCCGGCTGGCCGACAACGGCCTCGCGGTCGTACTCATCTCCCACAACATGAACGATGTCTTCGCCGTCTCCGACCGGATCGCCGCGCTCTACCTGGGCCAGATGGTCGCCCAGGTGAAGACCACCGACATCACCCACGCCCAGATCGTTGAGCTGATCACCGCCGGCCGCTCCGGTGCGCTCGGGCTCAACGCGGGCAACGGATCGAACGACACCGGCGGGGAGCCCGCCGCCGCCCCGGGAGCCGCCCGATGACCAGCACCGCCCTCCCCGACCAGGAATCCGTGGCCACCCCCGCCGCCGTGCCCACCCTCACCAGCCACGTGCGCGGCTACCTAAGCCGGGTACGCGGCGGGGAGATCGGTGCCCTACCCGCCGTCCTCGGCCTGATCGTGCTCTGCACCGTCTTCGCGATCATGCGGCCGTCGTTCCTCACCACCGCCAACTTCGCCAACCTGTTCACCCAGGGGGCAGCGGTCACGCTGATCGCCATGGGGCTGGTCTTCGTCCTGCTGCTCGGTGAGATCGATCTCTCCGCCGGCTTCGCCAGCGGAGTCTGTGCCGCGGTGCTGGCCAACGTGGTCACCGTCCTCGGCTACCCGTGGTACGTCGCGGTGCTCGCCGCCGTTCTCACCGGAGTGTTGATCGGCAGCGTGCTCGGAATGCTGGTCGCGAAGATCGGCATTCCGTCCTTCGTGGTCACCCTCGCCGGCTTCCTCGCCTTCCAGGGCATCGTGCTGCTGCTGATGGAGGAGGGCAGGAACATCTCGGTCCGCGACCCGGTGCTGGTGGCGATCGCGAACCGCAACCTGCCACCGGCTCTCGGCTGGGCCCTGGCCGGGCTCGCCGTCGCCGGCTACGCCGCGGTCCAGACGATGCGGTACCGCAGCCGTGCGGCCCGGGGCCTGGTCACCGACCCGCGCACCGTGGTCCTCGCCCGGGTCGTCGGGCTGGCCGCCGTACTCGGCACGACGGTCTACCTCCTCAACCAGGAACGCAGCTTCAACGTCCTGATCAATTCACTCAAGGGCGTACCGATCGTGGTGCCGCTGATCGCGGTACTGCTGATCACTGGGACCTTCGTACTGCGGCGCACCAGCTACGGCCGGCACATCTACGCGGTCGGCGGCAACAAGGAAGCAGCCCGCCGGGCCGGCATCAACGTCGACCGGATCCGCATCTCCGTCTTCGTGATCTGCTCCGCGATGGCCGCGATCGGCGGCATTGTCGCCGCCAGCCGGGCCAACTCGGTCGACCCGAACACCGGTGGCAGTAACGTACTGCTCTACGCCGTCGGCGCGGCGGTGATCGGTGGCACCAGCCTCTTCGGTGGCAAGGGGCGGGTCCTCGACGCGGTGCTCGGCGGCGCGGTCGTCGCGGTGATCGACAATGGGATGGGTCTGATGGGCTACAGCTCAGGGGTCAAGTACGTGGTAACCGGGGTGGTCCTACTCCTCGCCGCCAGTGTGGACGCGCTGTCCCGGCGCCGGGCCGCCGCCAGCGGCGGCCGCTGACCGGGCCGGCCCGACCAGGCCACCGACGCCGCCCCGCCACCGCACTGAGGAGCAGCACGCCGCGATGCGCGCAGGACCGAGCCAGGACGAGATCCGTCGACAGAACCTCGGAGCGCTGCTGCGGTACGTCCACATGCACGGGGCGACGTCCCGGGCCGAGCTGACCACCACGCTGGGGCTGAACCGCAGCACCATCGGCGCACTCACCACCGACCTCGCCGCGGCGGGCCTGGTGAGCGAGGGGGCGCCGAAGGAGACCGGCCGGGCCGGACGACCGTCGCTGGTCGTCCGACCCGAGTCGGTCCGGGTGCACGTGTACGCGTACAGCATCGAGGTGGACCGGCTGCGGGCCGCGCGGATCGGGCTCGGCGGCGGGGTGCTCGACCGGCGGGAGCTGGCGCGTCCGCGCGGCATCACCGCCGCCGAGGCCGCGCCGTTGCTGGCCCGGGCGGCGCGGGAGATGCAACAGTCCGTGCCCGCCGACGCGATCTGCGTCGGCGCGGGCGTCGCCGTCTGCGGCCTGGTCCGCCGGGACGACGGGCTGGTCCGGCTCGGCCCCACGCTGGGCTGGGTGGATGAGCCGATCGGTGCGGCGATCGGTGCCGAGCTGGGGCCGGACGTTCCGGTCGTCGTCGGCAACGTCGCCGACATGGCGGCCTTCGCCGAACACACCCGCGGCGCCGCCACCGGCTGCGACAACCTGATCTACCTGTACGGCGATGTCGGCGTCGGCGCCGGCATCATCGCCGGTGGGCGTCGGCTGACCGGACACGGCGGCTACGGCGGCGAGGTCGGACACATGGTGGTCCGGCGGGACGGCATCCGCTGCGAGTGTGGGTCACGCGGCTGCTGGGAGACGGAGATCGGCGAACACGGGCTGCTGCAGGCCGCCGGCCGCTCCGACGCCCAGGGCCGAGACGCGGTGCTGGCCGTCTTCGAGGCCGCCGACCGGGGCGACGCCCGAGCCCAGACCGCGGTCCGCGCCGCCGGCGACTGGCTCGGCTTCGGCGTGGCCAACCTCGTCAACATCTTCAACCCGGAGTTGGTCATCTTCGGCGGTGCCATGCGGGACCTCTACCTGGCCGCCGCCGCCCAGGTGCGCAGCCGGCTCAACGCCAGCGCCCTGCCCGCCTGTGTGGAACACGTCCGGCTGCGCACCCCCGAACTCGGCGACGACGCCGCCCTGATCGGCGCGGCCGAACTCGCCTTCGAACGGCTCCTCGCCGACCCGCTGGACGTCCACTGAACCCCGTCCTCGGGTGGACTGATCGGCGCGGGGATCAGCGGTCGACCTGGGTGAAGTCCCAGGAGTACGGGGGACGCGCGACCAGGGTCACCGGCGCGTCGGGCAGGGGACGGGGGTTGCCCCGCCACTTCGAGATCACCACGACCCGGTGATCGGTGGAGGAGAAGACCTCGCTCGACACGTGCAACGGGTCGTGTTCGAACTCCGGCAGGGCGGTCTCGCAGACCCAGGTGATCAGGTCGGCCATCCCGTACGGCTCGGCCCGTACCTCCCACATCCGCACGATCATGTCTGCTCCTCCCCGGTAACACTGACTGTCGTCAGTGGCATCGCCGAATCGGCGGGCAGGTCCAGGCGGCTCGGCGCGACACCGGCGGCGACCAGGTGTGAGCCGAGCGCGGCGACCATCGCGCCGTTGTCCGTACACAACGTCGGGCGGGGCGTTCGCACCCGGATGTCGTACCTCGCCGCGCGCTGCTCGGCCATCGCCCGCAACCGCGAGTTGGCCGCCACCCCGCCCCCGATCACCAGGGTCTGCACCCCACTCGACCGGCAGGCATCCAGTGCCTTCCCGATCAGCACGTCGCAAACCGCCTCCTGGAAGGAGGCGGCGACATCGGCGACCGGGATGGGTTCGCCGGCCCGCTGCCGCCGCTCCACCCAACGCGCCACCGCGGTCTTCAACCCGGAGAAGGAGAAGTCGTAGCGGTGCGCTGCCAGGTCCTTGGCCGCGGTCAACCCGCGGGGGAACGCGATGGCCGCCGGGTCACCGGCGCGGGCCTCCCGATCGATGTACGGGCCACCGGGGAAGGGCAGCCCGAGGAGGCGGGCGACCTTGTCGAACGCCTCGCCGGCCGCGTCGTCGATCGTGGCGCCGAGCGGGGTGACACCCTGGGCCAGGTCGTCAACGAGCAGCAGCGACGAGTGCCCGCCCGAGACCAGCAGGGCGATCGCCGGCTCGGGCAGCGGACCGTGTTCCAGAGTGTCCACGGCGACGTGCGCGGCCAGGTGATTCACGCCGTACACCGGCTTGTCGGCGGCGACCGCGTACCCCTTGGCCGCGGCGACACCGACCAGCAGCGCCCCGGCCAGGCCGGGGCCGGAGGTTACCGCGATGGCGTCGACGTCGGCGAGCGTCACCCCCGCCTCCGTCAGCGCCCGGTTCATCGTCGGGACGATCGCCTCCAGGTGGGCCCGGCTGGCCACCTCCGGCACCACGCCGCCGAACCGGGCGTGCTGCTCGACGCTGCTGGCCAACGCGTCGGCGAGCAGGGTGTGGCCCCGGACAACACCGACCCCGGTCTCGTCGCAGGACGTCTCGATCCCCAGGACCAGGGGTTCGTCAGCCATCGGTCAACTCCTCGTCCCGGCGCATGACCAACGCGTCGGTGTTGCGCGGCTGGTAGTACCCGCGCCGCACCCCGATCGCCTCGAAGCCATGCGCCGCGTAAAGCTTCTGCGCCGGGGCGTTGTCCGCGGCCACCTCCAGCAGCGTGCCGTGCACCCGCAGGCGCGCCGCCTCGGCCAACAACGCGCGCAACAGCAGCCGCCCGACCCCCCGCCGCTGCGCCGACCGGCAGACGGCGATGTTCTGCACCCACGCCTCCTCGCCGGCGACAGCGGTGAGCCCCGCGTAGCCGAGCAGGTCTCCCCCCTCGGTCGCCACCAGGTAGTGGTGCCCGTTGGCGAGTTCGTTCCAGAACATCGCGGCGGACCACTGCTCGACACCGAAGAGGTCCGCCTCGATCGGCAACACCTCGGCGATGTGCCACCAGCGGAACCGCTCCAGGTGGAGTCCGCTCCCCCCGCCACCCGGTTCGCCGCCCCGGTTCGCTTCCCTACTCACGGCAGCACCGACTTGCGGCCCGCCGCCGCGACCGCGTCCGGGCGGCGCAGGTAGAGCGGGGTGAGCGGCTCACCGGGGGCACCGGCGGCGATCCGCTCCGCCGCGAGCTGCGCCAGGGCCACCGGCATCGGGTAGCGGGGCTCGTCGCCGACCGGCAACTCCAGCGTCGCCGCGTACCGGTGCGCGCCGTCGCCGACCGCGGCGACAACCGCCAGGTCATGGGCGCGGGCGGCGGCGACCGGTGGAGCGGAGACCTCGGGGCCGACGATCCGTTGGCCGGCCCCGTCGTACACCGCCCAGTAGATTTCCCGGCGGCGCGCATCGGTCGCCGCTAGCACCGGCTCACCGGCGGCGGCCGGGAAGCCGATGGCGTCCAGCGAACAGACCCCGTAGGTCGGCACGCCGAGCGCCTGCCCCATCGTGGCAGCGGTGACCAGCCCCACCCGCAGCCCGGTGAACGGGCCCGGCCCGAGGCCGGCGACGATCGCACCGAGAGTGGAGGGGCGCACACCGAGCTCGGCCAGGACCGCGTCAACCTGTGGGGCGAGCAGCTCACCGTGGGCTCGGGCGTCAACGGCGCAGCGCTGCGCCGTCACCTCGACGCCGGCCGCCGTGACCTGCACCAGCGCGGCGATCACCGCGGGAGTCGAGCTGTCCACCACCAGTACGAGCACGGTGAACCAGCCTAGCCGCCCGGCTGCCGGAGCCGGCCCCGCCCCGGCAGAGTGATCAGGCGGCGGCGCGCTCCCAATCGATCGTCGGCAGACCGGCGTCGGCGAGCGCCTTGTTGGCCGCGCTGAACGGGCGGCTGCCCAGGAACCCCCGCGGGTTCATCGGGCTGGGGTGTCCCGCCTCCAGCACCACGTGGCTCGGGTTTGTCACCAAAGCCGCCTTTTTCCGGGCATAGCCACCCCAGAGCAGGAAGACCACCCGGTGCTCTACCGCGTTCAACGCCCGAATCGTCGCGTTGGTGAACTCCTCCCAGCCGCGGTTGGCATGGGAACCGGGGCTGGCCTCGCGGACCGTCAGCACCGAGTTGAGCAGCAGCACACCCTGCGCGGCCCAGCCGTCCAGATTTCCACCGGCCGGCCGCGGCACACCCAGATCAGCGCCCAACTCCTTGAAGACGTTGCGCAGTGAGGGCGGCGTCGGCACCCCCGGGCGGACGCTGAAGCTCAGCCCGTGCGCCTGCCCGGCCCGGTGATAGGGATCCTGACCGAGGACCACCACCCGGGTCTCCGTCGGCGGGCAGAGCCGGTAGGCCGAGAAGAGATCCGCCACGGGCGGAAAGACGGTCTGGGTGGCGTACTCCTGCGCGACGAAACCGGCAAGCTCAGCGGTGCGGGCCGGGTCGAGCTGCGGGGCGAGCGCGGACCGCCAGCCCGACGGCAGCAGGGCCAGCAGATCCAGGGTGGGTGCGTCGTCGGGCATCAGCGGCCTTTCCGGTCGGGGCGTCCCGCGCACTCTAGTCGCCGACCCCGACAGCACCGGCCACCTCCCCGCGCCAGCGGGCGAGGCTACCCCGGGTCGCCACCTCGACCCCAACCATGACGGCCCACCCCTCGTCCGGGGACCGGTCGGCTGGCTCAGCTGTCGATGAATCCGGGGCTACCGGTCAGCCGGGCGCTCCAGTCGCCACCGACCGGTTCCAGGTCGACCAGCCGGGTGTCGTCGTCCCGGCGGTCGATCCGAACCCACAGGTGCTCCGCGACGAGTTGCTCGGCGAGCCCCTCGCCCCACTCGACCACGGTCACCGCCTCGTCCACCGACGCGTCCAGATCCAGGTCGTCGAGCTCGGCACGGGGGTCGCTCGCAGCACCCAGGCGGTACGCGTCGGCGTGTACGAGAGGCACCGAGCCGCCCCGAACCGGATCGGGTTGGTGTACCCGCGCGATCACGAAGGTGGGGGAGGTGACCCCCCCGGCCACCCCCAGGCCGGCGCCGATGCCCTGGGTGAGGGCCGTCTTGCCAGCACCGAGCGGACCGGTCAGCAGCAGCAGGTCCCCCGCCCGGAGAAGGCCGGCCAGCCGGCGGCCGAAGGCGTGCGTGTCGGCGACGGTCGGCAGGGTGAATCGGATCGGCCTTCCGGGGTTCACAGCTCCTCCAGGAACCGGGTCAACGCCGCGTTCACCTCGTCGGCGTGTTCCAACATCACCACATGCCCGCTGTCGGGGATCTTGACGAACTCGGCGTGCGGCAGCCGGCGGACGATCTCCTCCGAGTGCGCCACCGGCGTGATCATGTCTTTCTCCCCCACCAGCACCAGCACCGGCGCGCTGGTGAGCGCCGCCAGAGCCGGAAACCGGGAGTGGGTGGCGAGCGTTCGCAGGTAGCGGGTGACGGTGTCGGCGGAGGTCCGGGAGTTCATCTCCTCGACGTAGGAGACCAGAGCCGGGCTGGGGTGACCGGCGCCGAAGCCGTACCGGCGGGTGAGCAGCCAGGCCACGTTGGAGGTGGACCGACGCGCTCGGTCGATCACCGGGCTCCCGTAGCGGGCGGCGTTGCTCATCAGGTGCAGCACCGGCGTACCGACCCGCCCCAGCAGCGCCGGGGCGACCAGCTTGGTCTCGGCGAGCAGCCCACCGGAGGTGGCCAGCAGCACGGTGCCCACCACCCGGTCCCCGAACAGCTCCGGGAAGAGTTCCGCGAACGCCATGATGGTCATACCACCCATCGAGTGGCCGACCAGCACCAGCGGGCCCTCCGGCGCGGTCCGGTCGAGCACCGCGCGCAGCGTCCGACCGAGTGCGGTCAGGTCGTACTCTCCGGTTTCCAGCTGGCCGGAGTGCCCGTGCCCCGGCTGGTCGTACGCCACGATCCGGTGCTCGCCCCGGGCGGCGAGCAGCTTGCGCTGGAAGTGGAAGGTGCCCTGGTCCAGGCAGAACCCGTGCACCAGCACGATGGTGGGATTCCCGGTGACCGGCCGGGCCGGCTCGACCACCTCCACGTGGATGTCGGTGCCGTCCGGCATCTCCACCCGCAACGCCTCGTCGAACCGCCGCTCGCCGAAGTCCTCGCCGGCGTACCGGTCGGTGGGGTCGGCCTTCAGCCGACGGACCAGCGCGCGTTCGGTCGCGACGCCGGCGACGAGACCGGCGGCCGCGACACCGACGGCGGCCAACGCGCCGATCGCGGCCCGGGGGTGGCTGGCCCGGGGCAGCGGAACCCGGAACCGGGACGCGGTCACGGACGCTCGCCGTCGTAGCAGCGGGGCACCCGGGTGCTGCCGAAGCGGGTGACGATCTCGTAGTTGATCGTGCCGACCGCCTCGGCCCAGTCGTCGGCGGTGGGCTCCCCGTTCCGTCCGGCGCCGAAGAGGGTGGCCACGTCTCCCGGCGCGACCGGATCGTCGCCGCAGTCGAGCACGAACTGGTCCATACAGACCCGGCCGGAGATGGTCCGCCGAACGCCACCGAGCTGCACCGGGCCGCTGTTGGACGCGTCCCGGGGGACCCCGTCGGCGTACCCGAGTGGAATCACGGCGAGGTTGCTCGCCCGTTCGGTGGTGTACGTGTGGCCGTAGGAGACTCCGGCCCCCGCCGGGACCTGCTTGGTGAGCATGACGCGGGCCCGGGCGGTCATCGCCGGTCGCAGGCCGAATCGCTCTCCGGCCACCGGCGAGAGCCCGTAGACGGCCAGCCCGGGACGGACCAGGTCGAAATGGGCGTCCGGCCGGGTCAGCGTGGCCGCCGAGTTGGCCAGGTGGCGGTAGCGCGGGCGCAGCCCCGCCTGCTCCACCATGCGCAACCCCTCGTGGAAGACGGCAAGCTGGCGGTCGGTGGTCGGGTGTCCGGGCGCGTCGGCATACACGAGGTGGCTCCACACCCCCACCACCTCGACCGCGCCGTCCGCCTGCGCCTTCGCCGCGGCATCGAGCAGCCCCGGCCACTGCGAGACGGTCGCGCCACCCCGGGACAGCCCAGTGTCGATCTTGAGGTGCAGTCGGGCGGGACGCCCGGCCACCCGGCCCGCCTCGACCATCTCGTCGAGCTGCGCCACGCTGGCCGCGCCGAGATCAATACCGGCCAGCACCCCTTCGTGCAACGGCAGGCCCGGCGCGAGCAGCCAGGCCAGAATCGGCACGGTGATCCCGGCCCGGCGCAGGGTGAGCGCCTCGTCGAGGGTGCAGACACCGAGCCAGTCGGCACCACCATCCAGCGCGGCGTGGGCGGCCGGGACCATGCCATGGCCGTACCCGTCCCCCTTGACCACCGCCATCAACTCGGCGGCGCTACCGGAGCGCAACCAACTCACGTTCTCACGGATCGCGTCAAGGTCGACGCGTACCTCGGCCTGCCACATGCCCCCAGCCTACTGAGTTGATCAGGAATTGGGCCCGCCCCAGGTCGATCCACCGACCCACCCGAGCCCGGCCAGCACCGGGCGCAGGGCTACGGCGACATCGGGCGAGGCCACCGGGCCGCCCCGCGCCGCCTCCCGGCCGGCGAGCCCGTGCAGGTAGGCCGCCGCGGCGGCGGCCCGCTCCGGCGCGAGACCCGCGGCCAACAACGAGCCAAGCAGCCCAGCCAGCACGTCGCCGGTACCGCCGGTGGCCAGGGCCGCGGTCCCGGTCTGGTTGACCAAGGCCCGGCCGTCGGGCGTGCCGATCACCGTCCGGTCGCCCTTGAGTAGCACCACGGCGTTCATCCGGGCGGCCAGACGCAACGCGGCAGCGACCCGGTCGTCGCCGGGAGCCTCGCCGGCGAGCCGGGCGAACTCCCGATCATGCGGGGTGAGCACGACCGGGGCGTCCCGCCGCCGAAGTTGGTCGGCGAGGGAGCCCACAGCAAGCAGGGTCAACGCGTCCGCGTCGAGCACCGCCGGCACCGGTGCCGCGAGCACCGCCCGCAGCGCACCCGCCGCCTCGTCACCGGTGCCCAGCCCGGAGCCGCACACCCACGCCTGCACCCGACCGGCCTCGGCGACCCGGTCGGTAGCGATCACCGACGGGTGTTGGCGCAACACCTCCGTCCGGGCGGTGCCGGCGTAGCGGACCAGGCCGGTTGGGCCGGCCAACGCACCGGCCACCGAGAGCACCGCGGCGCCGGGGTAGCCGGCCGAGCCGGTGGCGAGACCGACCACACCCCGGCTGTACTTCTCTGCCGCCGGTCCGGGTCTGGGCCACCAGTCGGTCACGTCCGCCCCCTCGGTGACCTGCAGCGCCGCGGTGCCACACAGCCAGGGCTCCAGCCCGATGTCGACCAACTCCACCTGGCCGGCCAAGGGCGCCGCCGCGCCCACCACCAGTGCGGGCTTCAAGGCACCGAAGGTCACCGTGACGTCGGCGTGGATCGCCGCCGGCTCACCAGACGCGGTCAGCGGCACCTGCCCGGTGTCGACCGACACCCCACTCGGTACGTCCACCGCGACCACTGTCGCCCGGCCACCGGCCCGCCCGCGACACTGCCCGAGGCCCGCCGCGAGCTGCGCCGCGGGCGCCCGGAGCCCACCGCTGCCACCGATCCCGACGATGCCGTCGAGCACCAGGTCCACCCGGGCCGGTGGGCGGTCGACCAGCCGGCCGCCCGCGGCCCGCAGCGCCGCCAACGCCTCGGCGTGCGCCCGGCCCGGAGCCAGTAACAGCGCCGACACCGCCGCCCCGCGCCGGGCCAGCCGGGCGCCGGCGAAGAGCGTGTCGCCGCCGTTGTCGCCCGAGCCGACCAGCAGCAGCACCGGGGCGCCGTAGACACCACCCCGGTCGGCGAGGAGCAGCGCACAGCGGCGGGCGAGCCCCGCGGCGGCCCGCTGCATCAGCGTCCCGGGCGGGAGCGTCGCCAGCAAGCCCGCCTCGGCGGCGCGTACGTCCGCCACCCGCCACACCGGTCTCATCCCACTCCGTCCCCGTGCCCGACTGGACCGGGCACGCCACCGATCAGCGTTCCGCGACCACCATGGCCGACGCGATGCCCCCGTCGTGCGACAGCGACAGGTGCCACCGGTTGGCCCCCCGCTCGACCGCCGCCGCCGCGACCGTGCCGGAGACGGTCAACCACGGCCGGCCATCCGGATCCGGCACGATCTCGCAGTCGTGCCAGCTCAGCCCGCTCGGGGCACCGAGCGCCTTGGCCACCGCCTCCTTCGCCGCGAAGCGGGCGGCGAGCGACTCGGGCGAACGGGCGTTACCAGAACTGGTGTACCGCTCGGCTTCGGTGAAGAGCCGGTCGGCGAGCAGCGGCGTCCGGGTCAGCGCACGCGCGAACCGCTCCACCAGGACCACGTCGATGCCGACCCCGACGATCATGCGCTCACCTTACCGGCGCGGTGCCCCGCGCATGCTGCCGTTGCCGCCACTCGGGACACCCCCGCCGGGTCGCCATCCGCGGGCACGACGGCCGGCGTGCCCACGGCGTTCCTGGCGACCTCGCGAATCACTCGACGGTGACGGACTTCGCCAGGTTGCGGGGCTGGTCAACGTCGTGGCCCCGGGCAGCGGCGATCTCCGCGGCGAAAACCTGCAGCGACACGGTGGTCACCAGCGGTGTGAGCAGGGTCGGCGTACGCGGCACGTAGATCAGGTGGTCGGCGTACCGGACGACAGACTCGTCCCCCTCCTCGGCGATCACGATGGTCCGGGCGCCCCGGGCCCGCACCTCCTGGATGTTGGAGACGATCTTGTCGTGCAGCATGCCGCGGCCGATCGGCGACGGCACGATGCAGATCACCGGGGTGCCCTCGTCGATGAGCGAGATCGGGCCGTGCTTCAACTCGCCCGCGGCGAAGCCCTCGGCGTGCATGTACGCCAGTTCCTTGAGCTTCAGGGCGCCCTCCAGGGCTACCGGGTAGCCGACGTGCCGACCGACGAAGAGCACGGTCGACTCGGACTTCAGCTCCCGGGCCAGTTCGCGTACCGGCTCGATCCGCCCCAGCAGCTCGCGCAGCTTGCCCGGCACCTCCTGGAGCTGGGACACCACCGCGGCGACCTCGTCGGCGAACTTGATCCCGCGCACCTGGGCCAGATGCAGGCCGATCAGGTAGCAGGCGACGAGCTGGGTCAGGAACGCCTTGGTGGAGGCGACCGCGATCTCCGGCCCACCGTGGGTGTAGAGGACCGCGTCGGACTCCCGGGGAATGGTCGAGCCGTTGGTGTTGCAGATCGCCAGGACGCGGGCCTTCTGGTCCTTGGCGTGCCGCAGCGCCATCAGGGTGTCCATCGTCTCGCCGGACTGCGAGATCACCACGATGAGGGTGGACCGGTCGAGCACCGGGTCGCGGTAACGAAACTCGCTGGCCAGCTCCACCTCGCAGGGGATCCTTGTCCAGTGCTCGATCGCGTACTTGGCCACCATTCCGGCGTGGTACGAGGTACCGCAGGCGACGATGAAGATCTTGTCCACGTCGCGCAGGTCCTGGTCGCTGAGGCGAACCTCGTCAAGCATGATCTCGCCGGTCTCGGTGAGCCGGCCCAGCAGCGTGTCGGCGACAGCCTGCGGCTGCTCCGCGATCTCCTTGAGCATGAACCAGTCGTAACCGCCCTTCTCCGCGGCGGAGGAGTCCCAGTCGATGTGGAAGTCCCTGCCGGTGGCGGGCTGGCCGGCGAAGTCGGTGATCTCGATACTGTCGGCGGTGATCAGGACGAGCTGATCCTGACCCAGCTCGATCGCTTCGCGGGTGTGCTCGATGAACGCCGAGACGTCGCTCGCCAGGTAGTTCTCGCCGTCGCCCCGGCCGACGACCAGGGGCGAGTTACGCCGCGCGCCGACCACCGCGCCCGGAACACCGGCGTCCACGGCGAGCAGGGTAAAGGCCCCCTCCAGGCGCTGACAGACGACCCGCATGCCGGCGGCGAGCAGCTGCGGCCCCTCCGGATGCCCGGCGGAACGCAGGTCGGCGAGGGCCCCGGCGAGCAGGTGGGCGGTGCACTCGGTGTCGGTGTCGCTGCCGAACTGGACCCCGTCGGCCTCCAACTCGGCGCGCAGCTTCGCGAAGTTCTCGATGATGCCGTTGTGGATCACCGCAACCCGACCGTCCGGGGAGAGGTGCGGGTGGGCATTGCGGTCGGTGGGGCCGCCGTGGGTGGCCCAGCGGGTGTGGCCGATTCCGGTGACCCCATCCCCGATCCCGATCGGGGATGCGGCGCAGGCCTCCGGATCCCGCGCGGACCGCTCGGCGAGGACCTTCTCCAGGTTGGCCAGCTTGCCGGCCTTCTTCTCCGCCAGCAGCTCATCCGCGCAGATGATGGCGACGCCCGCCGAGTCGTAGCCGCGGTACTCCAGCCGTCGCAGCCCATCGAGCACAATGCCGAGCGCCGGACGCGCACCGGCGTAACCCACGATTCCACACATGGGTGGCAGCCTAACCCAGTTTCAATCATCGGAGGTGCTCGAAAGGCGGGTAAACAAGCATTGGCTTTGAGCGAATGGTGCGAGTGGTTACCGAGCGTCACGAAGAACGATCGGCGACCGTGGTGGGTTGAACCGACCCGGACAGTCCGTAGGCTGACAGACGTGACGACCGCCCATGTCGATGCTTTGGTAGCCCGAATGCGCCCCTTCGGGACGACAATCTTCGCCGAGATGTCCGCCCTCGCCAGCCGTACCGGGGCGGTCAATCTCGGGCAGGGCTTTCCGGACAGCGACGGTCCACCCGAGATGTTGGCGGCCGCGGCGGAGGCGCTGCGCGGCGGACAGAACCAGTACCCACCCGGGCCCGGCATCCCCGCCCTCCGCGCCGCCGTGGCCGCACACCAGCAACGGTTCTGGGAGCTGGAGTACGACCCCGAGGGCGAGATCGTGGTGACCGCGGGCGCCACCGAGGCGATCGCGGCGGCGATCCTGAGCCTCTGCGAGCCCGGCGACGAGGTGGTCTGCTTCGAGCCCTACTACGACTCGTACGCCGCCTCGATCGCGCTCGCCGGCGCCCGTCGACGCCCCGTGACGTTGCGCCCCGGAGCAGCCAGCCGGTACGCGGTCGACCCGGACGAGCTGCGCGCCGCGTTCGGGCCGCGTACCCGGCTGGTGCTGCTGAACTCCCCGCACAACCCCACCGGCAAGGTCTTCACCCCCACCGAACTGGCGCTGGTGGCCGAGCTGTGCCACGAGTACGACGCGTACGCCGTCACCGACGAGGTCTACGAACACCTCGCCTTCACCGATGCCGCCGCCGGCCACGTGCCCCTCGCCACGTTGCCCGGGATGCGGGCACGGACGCTGCGGATCTCCTCAGCCGGCAAGACCTTCTCCTGCACCGGCTGGAAAGTCGGCTGGGCGAGTGGGCCGGCGTCGCTGGTGTCGGCGGTCCTGCGGGTCAAGCAGTTCCTCACCTTCGTCAACGCCGCACCGTTGCAACCCGCGGTCGCGGTGGCGCTGGGCCTGGCCGACAGCTACTTCACCGAGCTCCGGGCCGGGATGCAGGCCCGCCGGGACCAACTCGTCACCGGCCTCGCCGATGCCGGGTTCGGGGTCGGACCACCGGAGGGCACCTACTTCGTCACCGCCGACGTGACCCCGCTCGGCGCCCGAGACGGGGTCGAGTTCTGTCGCGCGCTGCCGGAACGCTGTGGCGTGGTCGCGGTCCCGACCCAGGTCTTCTACGACGACCCGGAGGCCGGCCGGCGGCTGGTCCGGTTCGCCTTCTGCAAACGCCCGGAGATCCTGGCCGAGGCCGTCACCCGGTTGCGGCGGCTGGCCTGGTGAACGCGCCCCGCCAGCACCCGTCGCCGGCGGGGATGCACCAGGTCAGCTGACCGGGCTGGCGGTGCGGACCTGCTCGGCGATCCGCTCGGCCACCGCCCGCGCCGTCGTCTCGGTACCGGCCTCCACCATCACCCGGACCAGTGGCTCGGTGCCCGAGGGACGCAGCAGGACCCGGCCGGAATCGCCCAGCTCGGCCTCGGCCCGCGCGACCTCGGCCCGTACGGTCGGAGCCGCCGCACCCACGGTACGGTCACCGACCGGCACGTTGAGCAAAACCTGAGGCAGCGGAGTAACCACGGCTGCCAGCTCGGCCAGGGACTTGCCGGTCCCCGCCATCCGGGACATCAGGTGCAGGCCGGTCAGCACGCCGTCGCCGGTGGTCGCGTGGGCGGGCATCACGATGTGTCCGCTCTGCTCGCCACCGAGCGCCAGGCCGGAGGCGCGCAGCTCCGCCAACACGTACCGGTCACCGACCTTCGTCTCGACCAGCCGAATCCCCTCCCGCGACATGGCTATCCGCAGGCCGAGGTTACTCATCACGGTCGCTACCAGGGTGTCGTCGGTGAGCGTGCCGGCCTCCCGCATCGCCAGTGCGAGGATCGCCATCACCTGATCGCCGTCCACCTCGTCACCATCGGCGCTGACCGCCACGCAACGGTCGGCGTCGCCGTCATGGGCGATGCCCAGCTGCGCGCCGTGCTCGACGACGGCCTGCCGGAGCGCCGCCACGTGGTTGGAGCCGCACTCGTCGTTGATGTTGAGACCGTCGGGCTCCGCGTGGATCGCGACCACCTCGGCGCCGGCCGCCCGGTACGCCGCCGGGGCCACCTCGGCGGCGGCGCCGTTGGCACAGTCCACCACGACCTTGATCCCGTCCAGCCGGTGTGGCACGGTGCCGGCCAGGTGCTGCACGTAGTGGTCGGCGCCGTCGAGCAGGTCGTGGACCCGGCCGACCCCCGCCCCCACGGGGCGCTTCCAGGCGGTCGTCGCGTTCGTCTCGACCGCCGTCTCGATCTTCATCTCGATCTCGTCCGGTAGCTTGTGCCCACCGGCGGCGAAGAGCTTGATGCCGTTGTCCGGCATGGGATTGTGCGAGGCGGAGAGCATCACCCCGATATCGGCCTTGGCCTCCGCGGTGAGGAACGCCACTGCCGGGGTCGGCAGGACGCCGACCCGTACGACGTTCGCGCCGGCACTGGTCAGCCCGGCCACCACCGCGGCTTCCAGCATCTCGCCGCTGGCCCGGGTGTCCCGGCCGACAACGGCCAGCGGGGGGTGGCTCCGATCCGCCTCGGCGAGGGTGTGCGCGGCAGCAACCGCCACCGCGAGCCCCAACTCGGGCGTGAGATCCGCGTTCGCCCGTCCCCGTACCCCGTCCGTGCCGAACAACCGACCCATTCCCGTCGAACCTCCGATGCGACTGCCGATGGTGAAAAACGGAAACGGCCGGGCCACCTCCGTTCGCAGGAGGCGGCCCGGCCGTCCGTCAGAAGTACAACGAGCAGCTGATCGTCAGCGCTTCGAGTACTGAGGAGCCTTACGGGCCTTCTTGAGGCCGTACTTCTTGCTCTCCTTGACCCGCGCGTCCCGGGTCAGGAAGCCGGCCTTCTTGAGTGCCGGACGGTCGTCCGGCTCGCTGGCAATCAGCGCGCGGGCGATGGCCAGCCGGAGCGCACCGGCCTGGCCGGTGGTGCCGCCGCCCCGCAGGTTCGCGATGACGTCGAACTGCTCCGCCTTCTCGGTGGTGACCAGCGGGTCCTTGATCAGCTGCTGGTGCACCTTGCTCGGGAAGTACGCCTCAAGGTCGCGGCCATTGCAGGTGATCTTGCCAGTGCCCGGGACGATACGGACCCGAACGATGGCCTCCTTGCGGCGACCCACGGTCTGGATCGGCCGGTCACCAAGGGGCGCGCGGACGACGGGCGCCAGCGCCTCGGCGGCCTCGGGGGCGACCTCGGTGGCGATGATGTCGGTCATGCTGCTTCCTTCGCCCGCGCTCACTGCGCGATCTGCTTGATCTCGAACGGCACTGGCTGCTGCGCGCCGTGCGGGTGCTCGGCACCGGCGTAGACCTTCAGCTTCTTGATCAGCTTCCGGCCCAGCTTGTTGTGCGGGAGCATGCCCTTCACGGCCAGCTCAACGGCCCGCTCGGGGCGCTTGGTCAGCAGCTCGTCGTAGCCGACCTGCTTGAGGCCGCCGGGGTAACCGGAGTGCCGGTAGGCGATTTTCTGCTGCCGCTTGTTACCGGTCAGCGCGACCTTGCCGGCGTTCACGATGACGACAAAGTCGCCCGTGTCGACGTGCGGCGCGAAAGTCGGCTTGTGCTTGCCGCGCAGCAACGTGGCGGCATGGGTGGCCAAGCGGCCCAGCACGACATCAGAGGCGTCGATAACGTGCCACTGACGCTCGATCTCACCCGGCTTCGGGCTGTACGTACGCACAGGTTTACCTTGTCTCGTCGTCGGTCTGGGGCCTGCGCACCGGGTGACCATGACTTTCAGCCGAGCCAGCGCGCACGAACGACCAAGCGCACCTCAGACGGCACGCCCCTAGATGTCGCACAACAGCAGGTAACGATACCCAACGCCGGGCCAGCCGGCAAAACCGGGTCCGGTCGGCCCGGCGGGCTGGGCCGGAGCCGGCTGGCTTCCCGCCCACGGTACCGGTCGACGATGACCGAAGTCACACCCGAGCCGAGGCCAGCCGGGCCCCCGGGCGCAGGTACACAGCCCACGTCAGCACGGTCAACAGCAGGAAGAAGCCGACATAGAACCACAGCGCCGGCTGAATGCTGCCGTACGCCGACTTCGCCCACGCGTAGCAGATCGGGACCAGGAAGCCGCCGAAGGCGCCGATCGCGGAGATGATCCCGAGCGCCCCGGCCGCCTGCCGGCGCATGGCACGCATGGTCTCCGGCGAACCGCCGAGCTCCTCCCCCCGCACCTGGAAGATCCGAGAGATCATCCGGTACGTCGATCCGTTGCCGACCCCGGTGGCCACGAACAACAGCATGAAGGCCAGGAAGAAGAGCTCCAGCCACCGCTCCCGCACCGACCACAGCGCCAGGTACGCACCGCCGGTCATCAACACGAAGCTGGCCACGGTGACCCGGGCACCACCGATGGCGTCGGCGAGACGACCACCGAAGGGTCGGCAGAGTGAGCCCACCGCCGCACCGAGGAACGCCCAGGACAACGCGATGTCGGGCCGGCCGAAGACCCCGTTGAGCAGCGTCGGGAAGGCCGCCGAATAGCCGATGAAGGAGCCGAACGTGCCGACGTACAAAAGCGACATGATCCAGGTGTTCCGGTCCCGCAGCGAAGACCAGACCGGCCCCACGTCCGCCTTGGCCTCGACCAGGTTGTCCATGCACAGGTAGGCGCAGACCGCCGCGATCACCGCGAGCGGGAGGTACATCAGGCCGGCTCGGGCCAGCGCGAGGCCACCGCCGAGCACGATCACCTGCGGCACCAGGAACTGCACGACGGCGACCCCGATGTTGCCGCCCGCCGCATTCAGCCCAAGCGCCCACCCCTTCTCCCGCTCCGGGTAGAAGAACGAGATGTTCGCCATGCTGGAGGCGAAGTTCCCGCCGCCGAACCCGGCCGTGGCCGCGATCAGCAGCAACGGCACGAAGCCGATCTCCGGGTGCTGCACCGCCCAGGCCAACCCGGCAGCCGGAACGATCAGCAGCAGGGCGGAGATCACGGTCCAGTTCCGCCCACCGAAGACCGGCACCGCGAAGGTGTACGGCAGCCGCAACAACGCGCCGACGCCGCTGGGCACGGCGGTCAGCCAGAGCGCCTGGCTGGTGGTGAGCGTCCAGCCGACATCGTCCAACCGGACCACCACGATGCTCCAGAGCAGCCAGACGGAGAACCCGATGTGCTCGGCGAAGATCGAATAGATCAGATTGCGCCGGGCGACAGCCCGGCCGACGGTCCGCCAGAAGTGCTCGTCCTCCGGATCCCAGTGGCCAATCCAGCGGCCCCGGCCGCGGTGTAGGTCGATCTCCTCCGCGGTGGTCGTCGCGGGCACGCTCGTCGTCATCAGGCGCTCCTTCCGGCCGGGCCGTCCTGACCCGCCGGCCGCACCGGTTGTTCGGTGTCGAGCGGGCCCGGCTGGAACCTAGGAAGCCGGCGTTACCGCAGCGTTCGTCGCTGGATTCGGGGAGGCAACGGTGCGCGCACCGAGCTGGTCACCGGCCGGTGAGGAGCGCTCTCGGTCAGCAGGCGATCGGCGGGTGACTCAGAGCTGTTGCAGGATGCGCAGCGCCCGGCCGACCCGACGCATGACCTCGTGGTCGGCCACGTCCACGCACTCGGAGAACCACTGCTTCATCGGCGAGGAGAGCCGGTCCGGCATCACCACCCGCTCGCCCATCGACACCGCGAGGGGGGAGTCCCGCAGCAGCGCCGTCTCCACCACCTCCGCCACGATCACGATCGGTACCGCGGTGGAGTTGTAGACGTCGGAGCTGACGACCAGCCCCAGCCGCTCCCGGGCCCCCGAGATCCGCCAGACCTCGCCCCTATGCAGCACGCGGACGGCCACCGCGGAGCAGGTCGTTGACCAGCCCCACCTCGTGGGCGTCAGCGAGCGCGGGGGTTTCCCAGTCGAGACCGGCACGGCTGACCGCGTCGGCGTGGGCGGAGAAGACCGCCCGCAGCGTCTTCTCCCGGGCGGCCTGGTCCATCCAGGCGGACAGGGAGAGCCCCTCGCGGCGGGCGAACCACCGGGCCTGCTCGATCGTCTCGTCGGCGAGCGACAGGGTCACCTTGGCAGTCATGCCGGCAGCCTACCCAGGGGTACGACCATCAGTCAGCCCGCCGAGGTGGTGCGCCCGACTTGACCGGACCGAAACACGTGGGAACCGGGCCGGAAACCCCCTACCGGCACGCTTCACCGGCATGACAGACGGTACGCGCCCCGCTACCGCATCCGGACAGCCCCACCTCGAGGCGGCGACACACTGCCCGTACTGCGCGCTCCAGTGCGGGATGACCCTGCGCGAGACGGCCGGCGAGGTGGCCGTACTCCCCCGCTGGTTCCCCACCAACCAGGGCGGGCTCTGCCAGAAGGGCTGGACCGCCGCTGAGCTGCTGGACCACCCGGATCGCCTCACCACCGCGCTACTTCGCGACCCGGCCAGCGGCGAGCTGCGCCCGGCGAGCTGGGACGCGGCCCTGGACCGGATCGTCACCGGCATCCGCACCGTCCAGGCCAACCATGGGCCGGACGCGGTCGCCGTCTTCGGCGGCGGTGGCCTCACCAACGAGAAGGCGTACGCGCTGGGCAAGTTCGCCCGGATGGTGCTCCGAACGCGACACATCGACTACAACGGGCGGTTCTGCATGTCGTCGGCGGCTGCCGCCGGGATGCGCGCCTTCGGTGTCGACCGGGGTCTCCCCTTCCCCCTGGCCGACCTGGGCACCGCCGACACCCTGCTGCTGGTCGGCGCGAACCCGGCCGAGACGATGCCCCCACTGGTGCGCTGGCTGACCGCGCAACGCCGTCGCGGCGGCCGGCTGATCGTGGTGGATCCGCGCGCCACCGCCACCGCCCGCCAGGCCGACCTGCACCTACAGCCACTACCCGGCACCGACCTGGCGGTGGCCAACGCGCTGCTACACATCGCGCTCACCGAGGGGTTCGTGGACCACAGCTACGTCGCCGGCCGCACCACCGGCTTCGACGAGGTCCGCCGGACGGTGGTGGAGTGGTGGCCCGCTCGCGCCGAGGCGCTGTCCGGGGTGTCGGTCGCAGATCTGGAGACGACCGCACGGGCGCTGGGCAGCGCCCGCCGGGCGATCATCCTCACCGCCCGCGGCGCCGAGCAACACGCCAAGGGAGTCGACACCGTCACCGGGTACGTGAACCTGGCGCTCGCCCTCGGCCTGCCCGGCCGCCCCGGCTCCGGTTACGGCTGCCTGACCGGGCAGGGCAACGGCCAGGGCGGCCGGGAACACGGCCAGAAGGCCGACCAGCTTCCCGGCTACCGCCGCATCGACGACCCCGCCGACCGGGAGCACGTCGCCGCGGTCTGGGGCGTACCAGCGGAGGAGCTACCGGGGCCCGGGATGCCCGCCTACCGGCTGCTGGACTCGCTCGGCACCCCGGACGGGCCGAAGGCCCTGCTGGTGTTCGGCTCCAACCCGGTGGTCTCCGCGCCCCGGGCGGCCCGGATCGAGCGCCGCCTGCACGACCTCGACCTGCTGGTGGTCGTCGACTTCCTGCGTTCCGAGACGGCCGCCCTCGCCGACGTGGTGCTGCCGACCGCGCAGTGGGCCGAGGAGGACGGCACCATGACCAACCTGGAGGGACGGGTCCTGCGTCGGCGGGCGCTCCGCACACCACCGCCCGGCGTCCGTACCGACCTGGAGCTCCTCGCCGCCCTCGCCACGGCGCTGGAGCAGGGCCCCGGACGCCCTGCCGACCGCGACCGAATGCCTACGCTCTCGCCCGAGCCGCAGGTGGTGTTCGACGAGCTCCGAGCGGCCTCGGCCGGCGGGCTCGCCGACTACGCCGGGATCAGCTGGGAGCGAATCGACGCGCAGGAGGGGGTGTTCTGGCCCTGCCCGGAGCTTGCCGGGCCGGACGCCCCCCGGCTCTTCGCCGACCGGTTCCCTACCCCCGACGGGCGCGCCCGATTCCACGCCGTACAGCACCGACCCGCCGCGGAGCAGGTGTGCGCCACCTACCCGCTGCACTTCACCACCGGACGGGTACTTGCCCAGTACCAGTCGGGAACGCAGACCCGCCGGATACCCGCGCTGCGCCGGGCCGCGCCGGCGGCCTTCGTCGAGCTGCACCCGGACGTGGCCGACCGGCTGGGCGTGACCGATGGCGAGCCGGTCCGGGTGCGCTCCCGCCGGGGCGAGCTGGTAGCGCCAGCCCGGCTCAGCCCGGCGATTCGGCCGGACACCGTCTTCGCCCCGTTCCACTGGGGTGGCACCGCCCGCGCCAACACGGTCACCAACGACGCCGTCGACCCGATCTCCGGGATGCCGGAATTCAAGATCTGTGCGGTCCGAGTGGAGAAGGTGGCGGCGACGTGACCGACCGAATCGTGATCATCGGCAACGGAATGGCCGGTACCCGCCTCGCCAGCGAGCTCTCCGCACGCGGCGGGGACCGGAAGGTGACCACATTCGGGACAGAACCGCACAGCGCGTACAATCGGATCATGCTCTCCACCCTGCTGGCTGGAGCGATCGGGGAGCCGGACGTGCAGCTGGCCGAGGCCGCCGGACACGGAGCCGACCTGCACACCGGGGTCTGCGTTACCGCGATCGACCGCGAGGACCGTGCGGTCCGCACCGACCGGGGCGACCGGGTCCACTACGACCACCTGGTGCTCGCCACCGGTAGCCGCGCCGTTGTCCCCCCACTGACCGGGCTGACCGGCGGGGAACTGCCAGAGCGGGTGGTGTCGTTTCGCACCCTGGAGGACTGCCGCCGCATCCTCGCGGTTGCGGACCGGGCCCGCCGCGTGCTGGTACTCGGCGGCGGGCTACTCGGACTGGAGGCAGCCCACGGGCTCGCCGGCCGCGGGCTCGAGGTGACGGTGGTGCACCCGGTGCCGTACCTGATGGAGCGGCAACTCGACCCGGCCGCGGCGGCCGTGCTCGCCGATACGCTCGCCGACCTCGGGGTAACCACCCAGCTGGCCGTACCGGCCACCGCAGTGCTCGCTGACTCCCGCGGCGTCCGCCTCGAGCTGGCCGACGGTCGGTCGTTCGACGCCGACCTGCTGGTGCTCGCCTGCGGCGTGCGCCCGGACACCGCGCTCGCCACCACCGCCGACCTGGCGGTACGGCAAGGGGTCCTCGTCGACGACCAGCTGCGCACCAGCGACCAGCGCATCTCGGCCATCGGCGACTGCGCCCAGCACGGCGACACCCTGACCGGCCTGGTGGCCCCGGCCTGGGCGCAGGCACGGGTGCTGGCCCAGGTACTCAGCGGCGCGGACCCGTCGGCCCGGTACCGGCCGAGACCGGCGGTGACCCGACTCAAGACCGCCGGCATCGACCTGGCCGCGATGGGCGACCCCGGCGACGGCCCCGGTGAGGAGCTGACCTTCGCCGACCCGGCCGGCGGCACGTACGCCCGGCTACGAATCAACCACGAACGGCTGACCGCCGCGATCCTGGTGGGCGACAACCCCTCCGTCGGCACGGTCATCCAGCTCTTCGACCGGGGGCAGCCGGTGCCCAGCGACCGGCGGTCGCTGCTGCTCGGCCGGGCACCCGGCCCGGGACCGGCGGAACCGGCCACGACACCGGCGCTGATGCCGGCCGCGGCGACGGTCTGCCACTGCAACAACGTCAACAAAGGAACGCTGGTGGAGAGTTGGCGCCGCGGGGCGCGGACGGTTGACGAGGTGGTGGCGGCCACCCGCGCCGGTACGGGCTGCGGCTCCTGCCGGGACGCGGTCGCCGGCATCACCGATTGGCTCTCCACCGTGGAATCTGTGGAGGTGGAACGATGAGGAAAGGCCGGCTGGTCGTCGTCGGCAATGGCATGGTCGGGCAGCGGTTCGTGGACGCGCTGCGGGACCGCGACAGCCACGGTCGGTGGCGGGTGACCGTGCTCGGCGCGGAGCCCCAACCCGCGTACGACCGGGTGCGGCTCTCCGCCCTCTTCGACGGGGTGGACGCAGCTGAGCTGAACCTGCACACCCCGGATCCGCAGGTACGGCTGCGGCTCGGTACGTCGGTCACCGCGATCGACCGGGACCGACGCGTCGTGGCGACGGCCGCCGGTGAGTACCCGTACGACGCGCTGGTGTTGGCCACCGGCTCATACCCCTTCGTGCCGCCGATCGACGGCGCCGACCTGCCGGGCGTCTTCACCTACCGCACCCTGGACGACCTGGCCGCGATCCGCGCGCACGCCCGGGGCCGCCGGCGGGGCGCGGTGATCGGCGGTGGGCTGCTCGGCCTGGAGGCGGCGAACGCACTGCGGCTACTCGGCCTCGCCACCAGCGTCGTGGAATTCGCACCGCGGCTGATGCCGCTGCAGGTGGACACCGCCGGCGGGGCGCTGCTGCGCCGCTACGTCGAGGAGTTGGGCGTCGCCTGCCACCTCGGGGTCGCCACCAGCGCGCTGCACCCCGGCCCGGACGGCTCGGTGGCCCAGCTGGAACTGGCCGACGGCAGTCGGGTGGACGCCGACCTGGTCGTCGTGGCAGCCGGCATCCGTCCCCGGGACGAGCTGGCCCGCGCCGCCGACCTGCCCCTCGGCAGCCAGGGCGGGGTGCTGGTCGACCGCACCTGCCGCAGTGCCGACGAGCGGATCTGGGCGGTCGGCGAGTGCGCCGCCGTGGACGGCACCTGCCACGGTCTGGTCGCCCCCGGCTACGCGATGGCGGAGACGGTGGCCGACCGGCTGGTCGGTGGGGCGGCCACCGTCTCCGACCCGGACACCGCCACCAAGCTGAAGCTGCTCGGCGTGGATGTCGCCTCCTTCGGCGACGCCCACGGCACCACCCCGGGCTGCCTCGACGTGACCTTCACCGATCCGGCCACCCGGGTGTACGCGAAGCTGGTCCTCTCCGACGATGCGCAGACGCTGC
The DNA here is from genome assembly GCF_059570675.1 of Salinispora goodfellowii. Taxonomy (NCBI): domain Bacteria; kingdom Bacillati; phylum Actinomycetota; class Actinomycetes; order Micromonosporales; family Micromonosporaceae; genus Salinispora; species Salinispora goodfellowii. Next base: position 246,472 of record NZ_JCANTD010000003.1, read on the forward strand.
TCGGCGGCGTACTGGTCGGCGACGCCGACGCGTACCCGACGTTGCGGGCCAGTGTCGGCCAGGCGTTGCCCGCCGCGCCGCTCGCCCTGCTCGCCCCGGCCGGTGCGGGCGCCGGGGCGGCGGCGCTCCCCGGTTCCGCCCAGGTTTGCTCCTGCAACGCGGTGACCCGCGCCGATCTGGACGCGGCGATCGCCGGCGGTGCGACCGACGTACCGGCGCTGAAGGCGTGCACCCGAGCCGGCACCAGCTGTGGCTCCTGTGTACCGATGCTCCAGCAGCTACTCAACGCCGCCGGAGTTGGGCAGTCCCGCGGGATCTGCGAACACTTCGAGGTGAGCCGCCAGGAGCTCTTCGACCTCATCCGGGTCCGGGGGATCCGCACCTTCTCCAGCCTGATCGCCGAGTATGGCCGCGGCGAGGGCTGTGACATCTGCAAGCCGGTGGTGGCGTCGATCCTGGCCTCCCTCGGCACCGGTCACCTCCTCGACGGCGAGCGGGCGTCGCTACAGGACACCAATGACCACTTCCTGGCCAACCTGCAGCGGGACGGCAGCTACTCGGTCGTGCCCCGAATCCCCGGGGGCGAGATCACCCCGGAGAAGCTGATCGTGCTCGGCGAGGTGGCCCGGGACTTCGCGCTCTACACGAAGATCACCGGCGGGCAGCGCATCGATCTGTTCGGTGCCCGGGTGGAGCAGTTGCCGCAGATCTGGCGCCGGCTGGTCAACGCGGGCTTCGAGTCCGGTCACGCGTACGGCAAGGCGCTACGGACGGTGAAGTCGTGCGTCGGGTCCACCTGGTGCCGGTACGGGGTGCAGGACTCGGTCGGGTTGGCCATCGCGCTGGAGCTGCGCTACCGCGGGCTCCGCGCCCCCCACAAGATAAAAGCCGCGGTCTCCGGCTGTGCCCGGGAGTGCGCCGAGGCGCGCGGCAAGGACTTCGGCATCATCGCCACCGACGCCGGTTGGAACCTTTACGTCGGCGGCAACGGCGGATTCCGGCCCCGGCACGCCGACCTCTTCGCCACCGACCTGACCACCGAGGCGCTGGTACGGCTGGTTGACCGGTTCCTGATGTACTACATCCGCACCGCGGACCGGCTACAACGTACCGCCGCCTGGATCGAGGCGATGGACGGCGGCCTGGAGCACCTCAACGCGGTCATCGTGGACGACTCGCTCGGGCTCTGCGCCGAGCTGGACACGGCGATGGCGCGGCACGTCGGGTCGTACTCCGACGAGTGGCGCGACGTCCTCGATGATCCGGCCCTGCTGGGCCGGTTCACCTCGTTCGTCAACGCTCCCGAGGTGCCCGACCCCTCCATCCGGTTCACCGAGGAACGTGGACAACGGGTACCGGCGGAGGCCGGGGAGACCGAGAACCGACAGCCGGTCGGGCTGGGAACGCCGGAGGTACGGCGATGACCGGGCAGCCGCGGGGGTGGACGGTGGTCTGTCCACTGGCCCGCCTGGACCCGGGTCGGGGGGTGGCAGCGCTCGTTGACGGTGTCCAGGTGGCGCTGTTCCGTACCGCCGCCGACCTCTTCGCCCTCGACAACCGGGACCCGGTCACCGACACGTACGTGCTCTCGCGCGGCATCGTGGGCAGCCGGGGCGACGTGCCGACAGTCGCCTCCCCACTGCACAAACAGGCATACGACCTGCGTACCGGAGACTGCCTGGACCTGCCGGGCGTCGCGGTCCGGTGGCACGAGGTGCGGTGCCGGGCCGGGCTGGTCGAGGTACGGCTGCGAGAGGAGGCGTAGATGCGCGACGAACTGGCCGGCTTCACCGTCGGGGTGACCGCCGACCGGCGTCGGGAGGAACTGGCCGCGCTCCTCCAGCGGCACGGGGCCCGGGTGGTCTTCGCGCCGGCCCTACGGATCGTGCCACTCGCCGACGACACCGAGTTGCGCGCGGCGACGCGGGCCTGCCTCGATCGACCACCGGATGTCCTGATGGCCGACACCGGGATCGGGATGCGGGGCTGGCTGGAGGCGGCGGAGGGCTGGGGGCTGGCCGAGCCGCTGCGCGCGGCGCTGCGCGGAGCGTACGTGGTGGCGCGCGGCCCGAAGGCCCGCGGCGCGATCCGGGCCGCCGGACTGCAGGACCAATGGTCGCCCGGCTCGGAGAGTTGTGCCGAGGTGGTGGAGCACCTGCGTGACCGGGGGGTCGCCGGCCAGGTGATCGCCGTGCAGCTGCACGGCGGAACGCAACCCGAGTGTACGAGGGCGCTGGTTGCCGCCGGCGCGACCGTGGTCGCGGTGCCGGTCTACCGCTGGGTCCCGCCGACCGACCCGACCCCACTGCATCGACTGATCGACCTGATCGCCGACCGGATGGTGGACGCGGTGACGTTCACCTCGGCACCGGCCGCCGAGGCGTTGTTGCACGCCGCCGGGGGCCGGACCGCCCGGGTGCTCGATGCGTTCCGGGGTCCGGTGCTGGCGAGCTGCGTGGGGCCGGTAACCGCGGAGCCGCTGCGGCGGCGGGGGGTGCCGGTCAGCGCTCCCGAGCGGGCCCGGCTGGGTGCTCTGGTCCGAACGATCGTGGCGGAGCTACCGCGGCGGGCGGTCACCCTGAAAGCCGCCGGTCACCTACTCACCCTGCGCGGGCACGCCACTGTGGTCGATGGTGAGCTGCGACCGCTGGCGCCGGCCCCGATGGCGGTGCTGCGGAGGCTGGCAGCGTCCCCGGGGCGGGTCCTGTCCCGAGCGGCGCTGCTCCAGATGCTGCCGCGCGGGGCGGACGAACACGCGGTGGAGATGGCGGTGGCGCGGCTGCGCGCCGCGTTGCGGGCCCCCGGGGTGGTACAGACGGTGGTGAAGCGCGGCTACCGCCTCCGGGTCGACTGACGCGGAGCTGCCGCAGCCCCGGCCCGCAGCTAGGTGGCGGGCCGGGCTCGCAGACCGGTGCCGGGGAGCCGGCCACCCGAGGCGGAGGGTGACGGTGCCGGTCCACCGGCGCCGGCTCACCCGACCGGAGTCGGGTAACCGCGACCGTGCTCCGCCTGCAGGCGACTCATGGCGTGCTCGACGACGGTCACCAGCACCTGCTTGACCGAGTCCCGGCTGCGCGCATCGGTCAGCACGAGCGGCACATCCGCCGGGATGGCGAGCGCCTCCCGCACCTCCGCCAACTCGTAGTTGGGGGCGCCGTCGAACCGGTTGAGCGCGACCACGTACGGCAGTTTACGGTTCTCGAAGTAGTCCAGCGGGGCGAAGGCATCGGTGATCCGCCGGGTGTCCACTAGGACGGCCGCGCCAACCGCACCACGGATGATCTCGTCCCACATGAACCAGAACCGAGTCTGTCCGGGCGTGCCGAACAGGTACAGAATCAGATCCTGCGCCATGGTGATCCGGCCAAAGTCCATGGCGACTGTCGTCGTCTCCTTGCCCGGCACCTTGGATGGATCGTCGATGCCGACACCGGCTGCGGTCATGACCGCCTCGGTGGTCAGCGGTGTGATCTCCGAGATCGCACCGACCAGCGTCGTCTTTCCCACGCCGAAGCCGCCCGCGACGACGATCTTCGCGGAGGTGATCTCCCGGCTCGCCCTGGCGGGGTCATAGTTCGCGAAGTCCACTTAGCACCCTTCCAAGCAGGTTCATCCGCTCCGCAAACCCCATCGTGGGAGCGGCGGTGTGTAGCGTCAGCAAGCCCTCGGCCACCATGTCGGCCACCAGCACCCGGGTAACACCGAGGGGCATCCGGGTGTACGCGGCGATCTCCGCCAACGACTGCGCCCGGCCCTCACAAATCGTCGCGATACGGTGCTTGTCGTGCCCCGCGAAACGTGACTCGGCAACCGCCGTAGCGCTCGCGGACAGCACCGCCTCCAGGGTGATGTCCTGCCGCGGCTCCGTCCGGCCCCGAGTGACCGCGTACGGACGCACCAGCGCCCCACGCGGTTCGGTCCGCCGGCCTTCCATCCGCTGTCACCTCCCCTCTCGCCCGACCTGCGCCCCCTCGGCGCCGGATCTGCTCTCCTCAGATGGCGCTGCCCGGAGCCCGGTGATCACGAAGAAACCGCGTCCCGAGGCAGCGGCACCAGCGCGGCACCAACCCGTTCCACCAGGAGTGCCATCTCGTAGCCCACCTGGCCGACGTCGCAACTGCGGGCAGCGAGCACCGCCATCGACGAGCCGTCACTGATGGACATCAGGAAGAGGTAGCCGCTGTCCATCTCGATGACTGTCTGCAGCACCCCGCCGGCGCTGAACATGCGGGACGCGCCGTCGGTCAGGCTCACCACGCCGGAAGTGATCGCCGCAAGCTGATCTGCCCGGTCCGCGGGCAGATCCCGGGACGAGGCGAGCAGCAGCCCGTCGGCAGACACCGCAACCACGTGGGCGATGCCCGACACGCTGTCAGCGAAGTTACTGAGCAGCCAACCCATGTCCTGCATGGTTGCTGGCCTGTTCATCAGCTCGTCTCCTTGCTCGAAGTGCTGTTGGGGTCCGAGCCGGCCGCACGGCCCCGCTGCACGCCGCGGTGATAGGCCGACAGCAGGCCGCGGACTTCGTCCGGCGTCCGGCGGGTCCGTTCCCGGGTCCGGGGCTCGATCCCGCCGGGTACGAGTTGCGCCTTTGGCACCCGCTTCGGCAGACCGGAACGGGTGGTACCACTGTTGGTCGGCTCGGCAGCCTGGGTGGCCCGGCTCCACCCCTCATCCGCGATGGTGCGCCACGCATTGCCACCGCCGGCCGGGGCCCCGGAGGCACTCGACGACGCCGCGCTGGCCGGCGGCACCGCGGCCGGCGGCACGGCAGGCGGCGGCACGGGCGGCCGTCCCGTGGAAGCGGGAGCGGCAGGAGCGGCAGGAGTGGCGGGAGCGGGAGCGGCAGCGGCAGGAGCGGCAGGAGCGGGAGCGGGAGCGGCGGGAGTGGGAGCAGGAGCGGCAGGAGCGGGAGCGGCAGGAGCGGCGGAATACGACGGCGCCGGGGTGGCGGCCGGCGGAGTCGTCGTCCTTCCGGACACCCGGGTGGGTAGCTGCGGCTCAGCTGGAGAACTCGCCGTCGCGGACGGAGCCGCTTTGTCGAAGTCCGGCCGGGTGAAGATGGTGGTCGCGTCGTTGCCGTGCGTCCGGAACCAGACCGCCTCCATCTCCCGGAAGATCGGCGCCTCCGCCGGCGCCTCCACCGGCGGCGCGGACAACGGTGCCGCATCGATCGGTGCGGTGGCGGCCAAGTCCGCGCCGAGCCCACCGGTCAACGTGCTGTCGGTGCCGAGTGGACTGGCTGGCGGCGGGTCGACTGGCGATGGTGGGGTGGCGGCCACGGTAGGGAAGGCCGCAGTCGCCACCGACGACTCACCCGAGGGATTCCGTTGGGGCAGTGGGTGCGACGCGGTGGGCGCTGCACCCAGACCGCCGGCGACGCTGCGGCTGGGCTCGGTCCCGCTCACCCCGACGGTCTGATCCGGCACCACGCTGACAACCGCCGGCGCCGGCCACGGGGCCGGCTCGGGCTGCCGCTGCTCCGGCAGGGTAGCGGCGCTCGCGGCGACCGCCACCGGGTTACCAAAGCTGACCGGGGCGGACGGGTCCTGCTCCACCGCGAGCGGCTGGCTGGGGCGGGTGAGCTGGGCTGGCCCCCGCCCAACGGGCAGCACAACCGCAGCCGTCGGCAGGGTCACCTGGGCGATGATGCCCCCCTCAACGTTGCGGCGCAGCTCGACCCGAATGCTGTGCCGCTCAGCGAGCCGGCTCACCACGGCCAGGCCCATCAGTCGGAACGCCGCGACATCGACGCTCTGCGGCTCCGCCAGCCGCCGGTTCAGCGAGTCGAGCTGCTCGTCGGAGAGGCCGAGACCACGGTCCTCGACCTGGATGAGCACGTAGTCGCGGATCCGCCGCCCGTCAGCGACCACGGTGGTGTTCGGCGGCGAGAAGCGGGTGGCGTTGTCGAGTAGTTCGGCGACGAGCCGGACCGCGTCGTTGACCACGTGGGCGGCCACCGACACATCCGTGTCAACGGTGCCGAACTCGATCCGGTTGTAGAGCTCGACCTCGGACTGCGCGGCCCGCAGCACGTCCACCAGGAGCGCGTCCTCCCGCCGAGGTACGGTCGAGTCGGCCCCCGCGAGGACCAGCAAGTTCTCGTCGTTGCGGCGCATTCGGGTGGCCAGGTGGTCCAGTTCGAAAAGTCGGGCCAGCCGCTTCGGGTCCTCCTCACCACGCTCGATCGCGTCCAGTTCCCCGATCATGCGGTCAACCAGCGTCTGACTCCGCCGGGCCAGGTTGAGGAACATCGCTGAGACGCTGGTCCGCAGGGCAGCCTGCTCCGCCGCCACCCGGACCGCCTCCCGGTGCACCACGTTGAAGGCGACGGCGACCTGGCCGACCTCGTCCTGGTTGTTGAGCCGGATCGGATCCCGAATCTCCTGGACGATCTCGTCGACCCCGCCCTCGTCAACCGCCTCCATGCTCTGCAGGCGACGTACCGCTTCCGGCAGGTCGTGGTTGGCCACGGCCAGGGCGCCCTCCCGCAGCCGATGCAGCGAGCGGTTCAGCGAACGGGCCAGCACCACGGCGAGGGTGACCGCGATGATCAGGGTCACCAGCACCAGTAGAAACTCGATGACGGCCTGCCGGAGGACGTCCGACCGGTTCTGCTCGGTATCGGCGAGCAGCTCCGCCTGGAGCCGGGCCTCGGTCCAGCGCATGAGGTCGTGGACGGCACCGACGGCGGCGCTGGCGTCCTCCGCGCTCACCAGGGGCTGCTGCCCGACCGAGCGGCCGATGTCCACGGCGATGGTGTCGGCCAGCGTGACCGCGTCGCCCGAGATGGTGTTCTCTACGAACGAGCGTTGCCCCGGCTCCGCCGCGAGGGCGAAGCCGAGTAGCGCCTCCTGCTGGCTGGTCAACGTCGCCAGGAAGGAGGAGTGCTGCTCCTCGTCGAAGCCGCCGGCGCTCAACGCGGTGTAGGCGACGGACTCTTCCTCGGCGACTGCTGCCTTGGCCCGGGCGAAGGCCGCGACCGCCCGCCGGGCCTCTGCCAGCCGCTCGTCGCCGGGGAGCTGGGCGAGGCCGTCACCGTAGGCCACCAGGTCGGTCAGGATGACGCCGTAGCGCAACGCCGACTCGGCGACCGCCATCTGCCTACGCTCCAGCACCTGCTGTCGAATTGCGTCCAGCGTCTCGAGGTGCCCGTCGATAGCCGCCACCCGGTCGCTGACAACGGCGGGCAACTCGTCGAAGAGTTCGCGCTCCTCCCGGTACGCCCGCACCCGCTCGTCGGTGCTGCGCACCCGAAGGTTGTAGGCGTCGGCGGCTGCTTCCGCCTCTCCCGTCGACGCGACATAGGCCGCAGCCGCCATTCGTTCGGTATGCAGGTCCTGAGTAAGGGCCGAGATGTCGATGGAGAGTTCGGTGAGCGCTTTGGCCCGCGTGGCGTCGTACGCACCCTCGCCGACTGTGATCAGACGAACAGTCGCCAGCGCGACGACCGCGGCGACCGGTACGACCAGGATCAGCGCCAGCTTCGAGCGGATTCGCGCATTGTGGAGCCGAGGTAGTCGGCGCCGCTTCGGCTGCTGAATGCCACTGCTTGCGGGCAGGGTCGTCGGTCCGGTGCTCACGACATCGCCTCCGTCATTTCATCCACGCCTGAACCGCCGACCATGTCTGGTCCAGCAGATAGAGAAGCCATGCGCGGCACGGCCGCGATTTCATCAGACGGGACGGGATTTGGAAAGTCGAACTGGAGGCCAAAAGGGCCAGCGGACGGCCAACCGATGCGACTGTCCACAAATGCCGGCCATCCCGCACCGCCCTGAACAGGCAATGTAGATGCAGGTTGCTGTACCGATACGGCTTGGAATCAGGCGCAAACTTTACGTTACCCCAGCATGTGAGATTTTCGTCCCGAAAAGCCTCTGCCCGGCCCGCTTGACCACGGGGCCCGAGATTGGCAAGGTTTTCCCGGCTGCGCGCACCCGTACGGGAACGTGATCGACTCCCAACGATAGCGGACGATCCGCCGGCTCCCGTGCCGTACCTGGAGGACAACGTTGAGCCCCATCCGCTCCGCAACCGCGGCACTCACCTCGGCCGTCCTGGCCGCCACGCTCACCGCCTGCCAACTCGGCACGGAGGAGCAAGACACCAGCCCGATCATCATCGCCGCCGACCTCGAACTGTCCGGGCCCGGCGCGCAACTGGGCAAGACCTACCAACGGGCGCTCGAGCTCAAGGCCGAACAGCTCAACTCATCCGGCGCGCTGAACGGGCGGCAGATCGAGCTCCGGATCAAGGACAACCGCTCCGAGGCGAGCGAGTCCCTCCGCAACGTCACCGATTTCAGCACCGACCCCCAGGTCAGCGCGATCGTCCTGGGCGGTTGCAACGAATGCGCAGTGGGCGCGGTGGAAACCGTCAACGAGCAGCAGTTGCCGACGGTGGCGCTGGCTGCCGCCGAGGCCATCGCCAGCCCGGCAACGGAGCGCCGGTACGTGTTCAAGCTGGCTCCGAGCGCACCGGACAGCGCCGAAGCCCTCGCTGTCGAGCTTCGCCGCAACAAGATCGGCGACGTGGGGGTACTGCGCAGCGACGACGCCTACGGCGAAGAGGGGCTCATCGTCCTCCAAGCCGCGCTGGACAAGGCCGCCATCGAGATCCGGGGTGTGCAGACCGTCCGCGCCACCGACACCGACGTCTCCAGCCAGATCACCGCGCTGACCGGAAGCGGGCCCAAAGCACTGGTGCTCTGGGCCCGCGCCGAGCAGGCTGATCTCGCCGCTGTCGCCGCCCGAAAGGCCGGCTTCGAGGGCGCGCTCTACTTCGATGCCTCGGCCGCGGGCGAGCTCTTCCTCGGCACAACGGCCACGGCCGCGGAGAACGCCACGATGGTCTTCACCCAGACCATGGTGATTGATGACGTGATCGCCACCACCCCGGCGAAAGCGGCCCGGCGACAGTGGTTCCAGGACTACACCGCCCGGTTCGGCGGATACCACGGCTCGGCCTCGTTTGCCGCCGACGCCCTCCAGCTCGTCACCGATGCCGCCGTGCGGTCCGGCACCAGCGGTGGCAAGCCCGACCGGGAGGGCATCCGGGACGTGCTGGAGACCACCCAGCTGGACGGACTCTCGGGTCCAATCCGACTGACTCCGGACAACCACTCCGGACTCATGCCGCAGGCGCTGACCACACTGGTCGTGCGCAACGGCCGCTGGCATCTGGCCGGGTGACACCTCGCGCCCGGCCCGGTGGCACCGGGCCGGGCGGCGGGCCCGGTCAGGCTGGCTGGGTCACCGAGCCGACGTGGTCGCGCGAACCCAGGGCAGGGCGAGGCGTTCCACGAGGTGGAGCAGGGAGTAGAGCCCGATGCTCATCGCGGCGATCAACACGATCGCCGCCCACGCCGTCGCGGTCTCCCCAATCCCGTTGTACTGCAGGATCTGGTAGCCCAGGCCCGGCTGGTCCGAGTAGAACTCCCCGATCACCGCCCCGATGGCGGCCAGCGGCATCGCCACCTTGAGGCCGACGAAGACCTGCGGTAGCGCGGCCGGGAAGCGTACCTTCCGGAACGACTGCCACCAGGAGGCGTGCAGCGACCGCGCCAACTCGGCGAGGTCCGCCGGGGTGGTCGTCAGACCAGTCGCGGTGGAGAGCACGATCGGAAAGAAGCAGAGCAGGAACACCATCGTCAGGACCGGCTTCGCTCCCCAGCCGAAAGACACCACGAGGAGCGGGCCAAGCGCGATCTTCGGCACCGCGTTGACGGCGACGAGCAACGGCGCGAACATCCGCTCGAGGTGTCGAGACGCGGCCAGCGCAATCCCGATCAGCACCCCGGCGGCCGCCGAGAGCAGGAACCCCACCACCGTCATCGAGGAAGTGATCCCGAGCGCGGGCAGGAGCACACCGCTCCGTTCTACCATCGAGGCCCCGACAGCCTGCGGTGACGGCAGGGCAGCCGGGTGCACAAGGCCGAACCCGGTGGTGACCAGCCACCAACAGGCCAGTGCGATCACCAGTCCGAGGAACGGAAGCCCGGCGGCCCCGACCGGGATCGCACGCCGTCCGCGAGCGGCCGGCGTGGGCGGGTTCACCACCCCTGCCGACGGTCCCTCGAGACGGGTCCGGGTCTCGGTCACCGCCTCCCTCCTTCCTGCCGGCTGCGGGCCGGCACACGGCGGGGGTGTGGACCGGGGCCCCGGTCCACACCCCCGAACGGTGGACGATCAGGCCTTCGGGGTGAGGCTGAAGTCGATGACCTGGTCGGGCTCGAGCTCCTGCTCGAGCTGTCCCGCACCCCGCAGGATGGCGATGCTCTTCGCTACCCGGGCACTGTCCAGCGTGCCCAGCGTCGCACCACTGTTGCTGGACCGGACGTAGTCGACCATCAACTCCAGCTCCGCCTGGGCGGACTTGACATTCGTCGAGTCCACGTTCTTCTTCAGCAGCTCGGCCGCCTCCTGCGGGTTCTCCAACGCGTACTCCAAGCCCTTCAACAGGGCCTCGCTGAACCGCTTGACCATCTCCGGCTTTTCCTTGGCGATCTGCGCGGAGGTGATCAGCACGTTGCCGTACAGGTCCTGCATGTACTGGCTGTACGGCAGCATGAACGCCTTTTTCTTGGCGATCGCCTCGATGGTCGGCTGGCCCACGACGAACTGCCCGATGCCGTCGACCGTGCCGGCGGCGAGGGTGCCCATCAGGTCCTGCGGCTGACCGTTGACCCAGGTCACCTTGCTCGCGTCCACGCCGGCCAACTCCGCGTACGTGGGGAAGAGGTTACGGACCACCGAGGTGGGGGAGTCCGCGATCTTCTTGCCCTCGAGGTCCTTCGGCGTGGCGATGTTCGTACCCTCGACGGTGGCGATACCGGCCATGGTGCGCTGCTGGATCGCGGCGACGACGACGAAGTCCTTGGCCTCGCCGTTGCCGAACTGGAGCAGGCTACCGGTGAGGTCGACCGGCCCGAAGTCGGCCTTGCCGCCGGAGACCGTCTGAATAGTACTGCCGGTGCCCTGCCCCGGCTTAATCTCGACATCAAAACCCGCGTCGCGGAAGAAGCCCTTCTCCTTCGCCACCCAGGCATAGGAGTCCCGGCCGAAGTTTCCGAAGGAAGTGAGATAGGTTACCTTCTCCATCGCGCCGTCACCCCCCTCGGTGGAGTCCGAGTCGCTGCTACACGCCCCAACCGTCGCCAGCGCAGCCGCCATCGCAGCCGCGGCGACCGTACGGGTCAGCCTTCTCATCAGTGCACCTTGTCCTTTCCGACCGGGGCCGAGCGCCGCCGGAAGGTAGTCGGGTGGCGGCGGCCCGAAGGGTGAAGCCGGCGCCGCCATCGTGAGGGGACTCTTCGGGGGCACAGCGTACGAGAAAAACACGGCCCCACCACCAGGCATATCGGGTTGCGGAACGGAAACAACTAATCCCACCCCAGCCAGCACCGCCGCCCCGCCCGACCGGTACCCTGTCGCCTGATCACTGACTGTCAACTCAGGGAGGTCCGCGGATGATCCGGCTGTCCGGGGTGTCCCGGAGCTTCGATGGCCGCTCCGGCCCCGTCGAGGCCCTGCGCGGCATCGACCTTGAGATCGGCGACGGTGAGTTCGTAGCCGTACTCGGCCGCTCCGGCTGCGGTAAGTCCACTCTGCTCCGACTCATCGCCGGGCTACTCCCGGTCACCATCGGGGAGGTCACCGTGGCTGGCGCACCGGTCACCCATCCCCGACCAGACGTCGCGATGCTGTTCCAGCGACCGGCCCTCCTGCCCTGGCGCACGGTGCTCGACAACGTCCTGCTCCCGGTGGAGATCTTCGGCTGGAAGCGGGCCCAACACCGCGACCGGGCCCGGCAGCTGCTGGAGCTGACCGGCCTCGGCGGGTTCGAGAAGCGGCTGCCACACGAGCTCTCCGGCGGCATGCAACAGCGGGTCTCGCTCTGCCGCTCTCTGATCGGCGACCCCCGGGTGATGCTGATGGACGAGCCCTTCTCCGCACTGGATGCGCTCACCCGCGAGGAGCTCTCCGGTGAGCTGCAACGGGTGCACATGGAGACCTCCGCGACGGTCGTCTTCGTCACCCACTCCATTGAGGAAGCGGTTCTGCTGGCCGACCGGGTGGTGGTGCTCAGCCCTCGCCCCGGCCGCATCCGCGACACCGTTGACGTCTCCATCCCCCGTCCGCGCACGCTTGGCCGCAACGCACATCTGGCCGATGTCGCCCGGGTCAGCGCCGACCTGCACGAGCTACTCGCGGAGAAAGAACCCGGATCAGTGGAGGTACCCTGATGCGCGTCTCGGTATTCACCGAGCCACACCGTGGCGCCAGCTACGAAGACCAACTCCAGTTCGCCCGCCACGCGGAACGCTGCGGCTACGACGCCTTCCTCCGCGCCGACCACTACCGGGCGATGGGCGACGACCCGGCGATGCCCGGTCCCACGGACGCCTGGCTGACGCTGGCCGCGCTGGCCCGCGAGACCAACCGGATCCGGCTCGGCACGCTGGTCACGTCGGCCACCTTCCGGCTGCCCGGCCCGCTGGCCATCATGGTGGCGCAGGTCGACCAGATGAGCGGTGGCCGGGTCGAGCTGGGCATCGGCGCCGGATGGTACGAACGGGAGCACACCGCGTACGGGATCCCCTTCCCCAGGGTCGGCGAACGGTTCGACCGGCTGGCCGAACAGCTGGAGATCGTCACCGGCCTGTGGCGTACCCCTCCAGGGGCCGGGTTCAACCACAGCGGAGAGCACTACCAACTCGTTGACGCCCCAGCCCTGCCGAAGCCGGTCCAGCGCCCCGGTCCACCGGTGATCGTGGGCGGTCGCGGCGCGAAGCGTACCCCGGACCTGGCCGCCCGGTACGGCGACGAGTTCAACATGCCGTTCACCCCCGTCGCGCAGACGGCGGCGGCGTATCAGCGGGTCCGGGAGGCGTGCGATGCCGCTGGCCGGGCCGAGTCCGGGCGGCAACCGCTGACGCTCTCGGCGGGGATTGTGGTGGCCATCGGCCGTACCGACGCCGAGGCGCGCCACCGCGCCACTCCGCTACACCGACCCAGCGCACTGCCCCCGGAGGATGCGGTCGTGGGCTCGCCCGCGCAGCTCGTCGAACGCATCGGCGAGTTCGCCGCGATCGGAGCGAGCCGCGTCCACCTGCGCCTCATCGACCTCGCCGACCTCGACCACCTGGAGCTCGTCGCCGCCGAGGTGCTCCCCCAACTGGATGGACCACAATGAGCACAACCGACCTTGAGCTGGGCCCGGTGGGCCAGGAGATCGTTTTCGAGAACGACCGGGTACGGGTCTGGCACATCCGGCTGGCACCCGGTGAGCGGCAGCCGCTGCATCGGCACGACCACCCGTATCTGGTGGTGGCGATCCAGGGTGCCAAGAACGTCGTGCAGACCATCGACGGCGACCGGATCGACGCCGACGAGCCGACCGGCGGCGTCGTCTATCGGGATCCGGGTGCTGTGCACATGCTCACCAACACGGGCGACACGACCTACCTGGCCCGGCTGGTCGAGCTCAAGTAGTCCAGCGCCGGGGGCTACCGCACCCCGCCCCGGCGTGCCAGTGGCGCGCGCCCGGACCGGGACCGTAACGTGCCCGGCATGGCGTTTCGGACCTTGGGCAAGCTACTGCTCGCGGCGCTTGGGGTAAGCCTGTTGGCCGGAGCCGGACAGCTCGGCGTCGCATTCGGCTTCGGCATCGTGCGCTTCTCCGGCGCCTTCACCGGTGCGGGCCTCGACCAGGGGCCAGCACAGCTCGCCTGGGTCGCCTGGTTCACGGCGAACGCCGCAGTCGCCGGTGCGGTCGGTGCCGACCGGCTGGCGCGCCGGGGAGCCCCGCTGATCAGCGCTGGTCGGCGGGCTGCGGTGGCGGGCGCCGCCGCGCTCGGCGCCACGGTCGTCGCGCCGCTGGGAATGCAGTCCGCCCGAGCCGCCGACGTGGGTGCCGGGGCGCCGGTCTGGTCCGTCGCCGCTGGTGCACTCCTCGGCGTGGTACTCGGCGGGGGCGCGGCGCTGGCCGTCCTCATCCGACCCCCACTGCTCTGGAACCTGGCGTTCGTCGCCGGCCTGGGCTGGTTCCTCGCCCTGGCCTCGGTTGCTCCGTCGCTGAACGACACCGGTCCACTTCGGGCAGTACGCCTCGGGGTGTGGGAACCCTCCTGGCTCGATCCCGCCGCGGCGAACCGCCTCTGCCTGCTGGGCCTTCCGGTGGCGGTGCTACTGGCCGGAGCCGGCAGCGGCGGCCTCGGCCGTCGGCGCGGGCAGGCCGCATCCGTCGGCGCGCTGACCGGGCTCCCCGGGCCGATGCTGTTAGCCGGCGCGTACCTGGCCGCGGGACCCGGGACGGATCCGGACCAGTACCAGGCCACGCCGTACTACGCCGCCCTGCTCTCGGTGGTCGCCGGCGGGCTCGGCTCGGCCGGCGCCGCGTTGCTGCGCTGGCCGCTGCTCGAACGCCCCGTCGAACGAGCCACCACGCTACTGCGCTGGCCACCGAAGAAACGCCCACCGGCAGCCAGCCCCGGGTCGACACCCGCCCTCAAGCCGGCGGCCAACCCCGACCCGGCTCCCGACCCCGACCCGGCTCCCGACCCCAAGCCGGCCTCGAAGCCCGAGCCGACACCCGGTCCCGCACCGCTGCTCACGCCCGCGCCGACGGCAGTCTCCCCGGTACGCCCGGCTCCGGCCGAGGTCGACTCGGCCGCGCCGACCACCGGCGGCCCCGTACCGGCGGCCCCGCCGCGTCCGGCGTCGGACGAGGACGAAGCCGACCCGGGCACCGCAGCCGACCCGGTGGTGGCCGGCGCGACGCCGCCCGCCCCGCGCCGCCGAAGCCTGTTCCGACGCAGTCGCACCCGGGTCGACGAGGCGGGAAAGCCGCCGGCGGAGGTCCGGCTACCAGCACCGGACGAGGAGTTCGTGGACTGGGTCACCGGTCTGAGCGAGCCGGTGCCCAACAACGAGCCCGATCGGGAAAGCGCTCGCCGCTCGTTGCGTTCTGTCGGCCGGCATCACGCCGACTGACCCGGGGCCGCCCCGGCGCCTCGACTGGCCCGGTCGATGTGGGTGCCACGGTGGCACCCCGCCCGCTGGTCGGGGTGCCACCGTGGTCAGAGATCAGGCAAGCGGAAGGTAGACCCGACCGCCGGAGGCGACAAACTCCTCTGACTTGTCCTTCATGCCGCGTGCGGCGTACTCCTTCAGCTCCTGGGTGATCTTCATGGAGCAGAACTTCGGGCCGCACATCGAGCAGAAGTGGGCCGTCTTCGCTGGCTCAGCCGGCAGGGTGGCGTCGTGGTAGGCCCGCGCGGTCTCCGGGTCCAACGCCAGGTTGAACTGGTCCTCCCAGCGGAACTCGAACCGCGCCTTGGAGAGCGCGTCGTCCCACTCCTGGGCCCCCGGGTGCCCCTTGGCCAGATCGGCGGCGTGCGCGGCGATCTTGTAAGCGATCACGCCGGCCTTCACATCGTCCCGGTCCGGCAACCCGAGGTGCTCCTTCGGGGTGACATAGCAGAGCATCGCGGTGCCGAACCAGGAGCTCATCGCCGCGCCGATAGCGGAGGTGATGTGGTCGTACGCGGGCGCGATGTCCGTGGCCAGTGGGCCCAGCGTGTAGAACGGCGCCTCGTGGCACCACTCCTGCTGCAGGTCCACATTTTCCTTGATCTTGTGCATCGGCACGTGCCCGGGGCCCTCGATCATCACCTGGACGTCGTACTCCCAGGCAATTTTCGTCAGCTCACCGAGGGTACGCAGCTCGGCGAACTGCGCCTCGTCGTTGGCGTCCGCGATGGAGCCGGGGCGCAGCCCGTCGCCGAACGAGAACGTCACGTCGTAGCGGGCCATGATCTCGCAAAGTTCCCGGAAGTTCGTGTAGATGAAGTTCTCCTCATGGTGGGCGAGGCACCACGCCGCCATGATCGAACCACCCCGGGAGACGATCCCGGTCACCCGTTCCACCGCGAGCGGCACGTATGCCAGCAGCACGCCGACGTGCACGGTCATGTAGTCGACGCCCTGCTCGGCCTGCTCGATGATCGTCTCCCGGAACACCTCCCAGCTCAACTTCGCCGGATCGCCACCCACCTTTTCCAGGGCCTGGTAGACCGGCACGGTGCCGATCGGCACCGGAGAGTTCCGGACGACCGCCTCCCGGGTTTCGTGGATCCGCTTGCCGGTCGACAGGTCCATTACCGCGTCCGCGCCCCACCGGGTCGCCCAGGTCAGCTTCTCCACCTCCTCGGCGATCGAGGAGGTCACCGCCGAGGTGCCGATATTCGCATTGATCTTCACCAGGAAGGCTTTGCCGATGATCGCCGGCTCGCACTCCGGATGGTTGACGTTCAGTGGCAGCACGGCTCGCCCGGTCGCGATCTCCTCCCGCACCAACTCCGGCGCCACCCCCTCCCGGATCGCCACGAACTCCATCTCCGGCGTCACCACCCCGGCCCGGGCGTACGCCAGCTGGGTCGGCCGCTGGCCGTCCACCCCCGCCAACGGGGTACCAGCCCCGCGGACCGGGGCGACGTCCCCCCGCGACGCGATCCACTTGCCGCGCATCGGCGCTAGCCCCGCCTCCGGGTCGGAGCCCGGTCCCGAGGTGTCGTAGAGCCGGACGGGCGGGTTGTCTCCGGCGAGGTCGACCTCGGCGAAGGGCACCTGGATGTCCGGCCGCGATCCCTCGACGTAGACCTTGCGACGTTTCTGCATGACAGCCTCCCTATAGGTCAGACGGACCAGCTGAAGTGATCGAGTGGTCCGCGTCCCGCGCCCAACTCCCAGCCCCGAGCGCCGATCAGCGCCCGGGTCACATATTCCTTGGCCGCCGCGACGGCTGTCGGCACCGAATCACCGAACGCCAGCCGGCCGGCGACGGCCGCCGAGAACGAGCACCCGGTGCCGTGGTTGTGCCGGGTCGACACCCGGGCCGCGCGGAACTGGATGGTGCCGTCCTCGCCGTGGAGCACGTCCACCGCCGCTTCCTCACCGTCGGTGTCCCCGCCGGTGACCACGACATACTCCGGTCCGCCGGCGGCCAGTGCCTTCGCGGCGACGACCATCTCCTCGACCGTCTCCACCCGGCCGCCGGTGAGGGCCGCGGCCTCCGCCCGATTCGGCGTCGCCACCCGGGCGAACGGCAGCAACCGCTCCACCGCCGCGACCGTTCCCAGCCGACGTCCACTGGTCGACACCAGCACCGGGTCGACGACGAGGTGCGGCAGTCGGCCCTCCCCCGCCGCAACAGCGACCGCGTCGGCGATCGCCGGGCTACCGAGCGTGCCGGTCTTCACCGCCCGCACCGTGAAGTCGGTGAGCACGCTCTCCAGTTGGTCGGTGACGGTCTGCGGGGGCAACGACAGCACGGCATCAACACCGCAGGTATTCTGCGCGGTGACGGAGGTGACGACGCTGGTGCCGTACGCCCCCAGCGCCGCGAAGACCTTCAGGTCGGCCTGGATGCCGGCACCCCCGCCGGAGTCCGAGCCAGCGATGGTGAGGACGGTACGGGGTGTCATCGCATGCCTACCCGGGCGACGGCGTCGAAGGCTCCCTGAAGGGCGGCGGCTACGGCGCCCGGGTCCTCGGCCCGCATGATCGCACCCAGGACCGCCACCCCGGCGGCTCCCGCCCGCACACAGTCGCGCACCTGCCCGGACGTCTCGATCCCGCCCAGCGCCACCACCGGGACTGGACTGGCCTTGATCAAGCCTGCCAACCCGGACGGAAGCAGCGGTGGGCCGTAGCCGGGCTTCGTCGGCGTCGGATAGACGGGGGAGAGAGTGGCATAGTCCTCAACCGTGAGCCGGCCCAGTTCCGCCTCGTCGTGGCAGGAACGGCCGATCAGCCCGAGTCGCGGCGGCGGGTACGGACCAGCCGCCGGCAGGTGCACCGCGTCGCCGCCGAGCGGGTCCGGGCCGGCAACGACCAACGTACCGCCGACCGGGGTGAGGACCTGACGCAGGTCATCGGCGAGGGCGACGCGCTCGGCCCGGGGAAGGTCCCGCTCCCGCAGCACCACCCAGCGCGTACCGCCGGCCACCGCCGCGGCGACAACCTCGACGAGCGGTCGCCGGGCCACCCAGCGATCGGTGAGCACCACCAGGCCGGTAAGCCCGGTCACAGCTCCGGCCGCCCATCGTCCGGAGTCGAGGCGAGGGCGTGGAAGCGGCGCGGTATCCGGCCCGCCTGGTACGCGAGCCGGCCGGATTCGACCGCGTACCGCATCGCTGTCGCCATCGCCACCGGATCGGCGGCCCGGGTCACCGCGCTGGCCAGCAGCACCGCGTCGCAGCCCAGTTCCATGGCGAGCGCCGCATCGGAGGCGGTGCCGATCCCCGCGTCCAGGATCACCGGCACCGCCACGCTCTGCCGGATGAGCCGGATGTGGTGCGGGTTCGACACCCCGAGCCCCGACCCGATCGGAGAACCCGCCGGCATCACCGCCGCGCAGCCGACATCGGCGAGCCGACGCGCCAGAATCGGGTCGTCCGAGGTGTACGGCAGCACGGTGAACCCGTCGGCGACCAACTCCTCCGCGGCCCGCAACAGCTCCACGCCGTCGGGCAGCAGAGTACGTTCGTCGCCGATCACCTCAAGCTTCACCCAGTCGGTCTCGAACGCCTCCCGGGCCAGCTGGGCCACCTTCACCGCCTCACCCGCCGTGTAGCAGCCAGCGGTGTTGGGCAGCAGCCGGACCCCGCACCGGTCGACCAGGTCCAGTAGGCCACCCGAAGGGCCCCCGGTGGTGTCCACCCGGCGCAGCGCCACCGTGACCAGTCCGGTGCCGGAGGCTCGGATCGCCTCTTCCAGGACGGTGAGGTTGGCGGCCCCGCCGGTGCCGAGGACCAGTCGCGACGGGATCGGTACCCCACCCAGTTCGAAGGTCACCCCGCTCACCCGCCCTGCGCGGCGCTGAGCACCTCGACCCGGTCGCCCTCGCACAGCAGGGTGACCGGCCAGCCGCCCCGGGGCACGACCTCGCCGTTGACGGCGACCGCCAGACCACGCTCCTGTTCGGTCACCGCTCGGACCAGGTCCGCGAGCGTGGAGCCGGTGGGCAGGCTGCGCCCAAGGCCGTTCACCATCAGTTCCACGACTCCTCCAGTGGGGTCGGCCGGGACACGGCGGATCCGCACGCCGGGTCAGCGGTGGCGGGTGGACGGGACAGCCCCGGACCGAGGCGCTCCGGGGTGAAGGCGGCGAGTAGCGGATCCGGCGTACCGGTGGTGATCAGGTCGGCGATCAGGTCGGCGGTCACCGGGGTGAGCACCACCCCGTGCCGGTGGTGCCCGGTCGCGGCGAGCACCCCCGGCCGGCCCGGGAGCGGGCCAAGGATCGGCGCGTTGTCGGGGCTGCCCGGACGGAGCCCGGCGACCGCCTCGACCAGCTCGTACTCAGCCACCTCGGGTACCAGTTCGGTGGCGGCCCGGAGTAACCGCAACACCGCACCGCTGGTCACCATGGTGTCGGTGCGCTCCTCCGAGGTCGCCCCGACCACGACCTCCCCGTCCGGCCGCGGGACGAGATAGACCTGCTCCCCGTCGGCGAAGCCCCGGATCACGTGCTGGAAGCCCGGCGCACCGGGAGCACGGAGCCGAAGCACCTGGCCCTTGACCGGGCGGACCGGCAACCCGGTCAGCGCGGCGGAGCCGCAGCCGGCCGCGACCACCGTGGTCCCCGCGGTCACCTCGGTCAACCGCTGGACCGGCGTCGGCACCAGCACTCCCCCGGCCCGCTCGGTGGCGGTGCGCAACGCCGACACCAGCCGCCGCGGGTCCACCTGGTGATCGGTGCCGGCGTAGGCGCCACCCCGCAGCCGGGGTGACAGCGCCGGCTCCCGGTCTCGAAGCTCGGAGGGGCGCAGTGGGGTGACCGGCAGCCCCAGCCCCTGCTGGTACGCCCAGAGCCGGCGGGCCACCGCGAGATCGTCGGTGGTGAGCCCGACCATCAGGGTGCCCTCGCTGCGGTAGCCGACGTCGGTGCCGGAGGCGGCGGCCAGCTCGGCGGCGAACGCCGGCCAGCGCGCCGCCGACTCGGTGAGCAGTCCGGTCAGCTCGTGCTCCCCGAAGTACGCCTCGGCGACGGGCGCGAGCATCCCCGCCGCGGCGTGCACCGCACCCGAGCCGGGATCCGGGTCGTGTACGACGACCCGCAGCCCGTGGGCCGCGCACCGCCAGGCGATGGCCAAGCCGATCGGCCCGGCCCCGACCACCGCGACGTCGGGGGTGGACAGCGAGTTCCGGTTGCCGCCCCGGGGGGTGCCGGGGAGTCTGCTCACCATGTCAGTGCCGCCATCAGTTCGGTGGTGGTCCGGGCAGGGTCGGCGGCGCGCGAGAGCGCGCCGATCACCGCCACTCCGTACGCGCCCGCGGCCCGCAGGGCGGGCACGTCCGCCGCGGTCACCGCCCCGATGGCGATCACCGGCACGCTGACCGCGGCGGAAACCGCTCGTACCCCCGCCACGCCGATCGGGGGCGGCAGGCCGTCCTTTGAGGTGCTGGGGCGGACCGGCCCGACCCCGAGGTAGCTGGCCCCGGCGGCGACCGCCTCGACGGCGGTGTCCGCGTACCGGGCGGTGGCGCCGAGGACAGCGGCGGAGCCGAGCACCACGCGGGCCGCCCCGACCGGCAGGTCCTCGACGCCCACGTGCCCACCGGCAGCACCAACCGCCAGAGCCACGTGTAGCCGGTCATTCACCAGGCAGGTCGCACCGTACGGGGCGCAGAGCGCGGTCACCTGGCGGGCCAGGTCGTACGCCTGCCGGTCGGTCGCGTCGTCGGTCACGCGGACCTGGACGACCAGTTCGGCGCGAGCCACCGCCAGGGCGGCCCGCACCACGGTGAGCGGGTTGTGCCCAGGTCGAGTGTCGGTAATCAGATGTAGACGCCCAAGGGACGACACGGCAACTCTCCTCCCTGCGCCGGCACTATCCGGATCAGGTTCAACGGTCGGGGGCTCTCAGCCCCCCTCTCAGCCCGGTTTACCGGGCTCCCGTGGGTTCCTACCCACCACCGTACGGCAGGCGCCGTGTGGCTGCCAAGACGGCGTCCTCGACGCGGGTGTGCGGACCGGCCGCTGCCGGAGCCGGACCGGACACGAATCGGCCTCCCACCGTCGAGACGATGGGAGGCCGAGATTCTCCCCTCGCTAGCTGTCGAGTACCGCCCGCAGGGCGGCCAGATCGTCGGCATCGGGTGACCAGGAGCCCGCCGCCGCGTTGGCCCGCACCTGGTCAGGCTTGGTGGCACCGGCGATCACCGAGGCCACCGCGGGCTGGGCGGCGAGCCCGCCGATGGCGACCTGAAGCAGGCTGAGCCCGCGCTCGGCCGCGTATGCCTCGAGCGCCTCGATGGTGTCCCACTCGGCGGCGGCCAGCCGGGCCGCGTACCGGCCGCCACCGGCGAGGCGAGTGCCCGACGGCGCCGCCGCGCCGCGCTGGTACTTGCCGGTGAGCAGTCCGTTGGCGAGGGGAAAGAAGGGCAGCAGGCCCAGCCCGAACCGCGCACACGCCGGGACAACCTCGGCCTCGACGCCCCGTTCGAGCAACGAGTAGTGGTTCTGGGCGGAGATGAACCGGGTCGACCCGCGCGAGCTGGCGGTCCAGTCCGCGTCGGCGATCTGCCAGCCGTCGAAGTTGGAGTTGCCCAGGTACCGCACCTTGCCGGCGGTGACCAGATCGTCCAGTGCGGCGAGCGTCTCGTCGATCGGAGTGCCCGGGTCCGGCTGGTGCAGCTGGTACAGGTCAATGTGGTCGGTCTGCAGCCGCCGCAGCGAAGCCTCCACCGCCCGCATCACATAGCGCCGGGCACCGCGGGCGCCGTAGTCCGGCCCGTTGTGGCCGTCCATGTCCATGCCGAACTTGGTGGCGATCACCACATCGTCCCGGCGCCCCTTGAACACCTGGCCGAGGAGTTCCTCGGAGCCACCCGGCGGAGCACCATAGATGTCGGCGGTGTCGAAGAAGTTGATCCCGGAGTCGAGGGCGGCCGCCACCACCGCCCGGGTCCCGTCCAGGTCGACCCGGCGGCCAAAGTTGTTGCAGCCGACGCCGACCGCGGACACCACGAGCCCGGAGTCGCCCAACCGGCGGTACGTCATCTCAGTCACGAAATCCACCCTATGCCGCCCGCGCTCAGGCCACCTCCCAGACCGGCTCGGCGACCTCCACCACCTCGCCGTCCCCTTGGAACAGCAAGAATCGATCGAAGGAACGGGTGAACCATCGATCATGGGTCACCGCCACCACCGTCCCCGCGAACGCGGCCAACCCCGCTTCGAGCGCCTCGGCCGAGGCCAGGTCCAGGTTGTCCGTCGGCTCGTCAAGCAGCAGCAGGGTCGCCCCGGACAGCTCCAGCAGCAGCACCAGGAACCGAGCCTGCTGGCCGCCGGAGAGAGTGCCGAACCGCTGGTCCCCCTGCCCGGCCAGCTCGTACCGGGACAGCGCCGCCATCGCCGAATGTCGATCCATTCCGGCGCGGTGCTCGTCGCCCCGCCAGAGGATGTCGACCAGCGTCCGCTCCATCAGCTCCGGCCGGTCGTGGGTCTGGGAGAAGTGGCCGGGCCGGACCCGGGCACCGAGGCGGGCCGCCCCGTCATGCCCGACGGGTGCGAGTCCCGCGCCGCCGTCAACCGGCAGATTCACCGGATCGGGGTCGGTTCCGCCCCGGGCGATCAGGCGGAGGAAGTGCGACTTCCCGGTCCCGTTGGCACCGAGCACGGCGAGCCGGTCGCCATACCAGAGCTCCAGGTCAAAGGGGTAGGTCAGGCCGTCGAGCGCCACCTGCTCGCAGCTCAGGGCACGCTTGCCGGTGCGGCCGCCGGCCAGCCGCATCCGGATGTCCTGCTCCTTCGGGGGTACGGGCGGCGGCCCGGCCTCCTCGAACTTCCGCAACCGGGTCTGGGCGGCCTGGTAGCGGGAGGCCATACCCGAGTTGTACGCGGCCTTCTGCTTGTACATCAGCACCAGTTCCCGCAGCTTCTGGTGTTCCTCGTCCCACCGCCGACGCTGCTCGTCGAGACGGTCGTGCCGGGCGACGCGGGCCTCGTGCCAGCTGGCGAAGCCACCCGGGTGTACCCACGCGCCACCACCCTCGACCGCCACCACCCGGTCCGCGGTGCGGGCCAGCAGTTCCCGGTCGTGCGAGACGTACAGCACCGACTTGCCGGACTCCCGCAGCCGCGCCTCCAACCAGCGCTTCCCGGGCACGTCGAGGAAGTTGTCCGGCTCGTCGAGCAGGAGCACCTCTTCCGGACCACGCAGGAGCAACTCCAGGGCGAAGCGCTTCTGCTGGCCGCCCGAGAGCGTCCGGACCGGACGGTGCCGCGCCGTATCCCACGGCAGGTCGAGCACGATCGTGGTCACCGTGTCGAAGAGCACCTCCGCGTCGTACCCGCCCGCCTCCCCCCAGGCGGCGAGCGCGTCCGCGTACGCGAGTTGGGCTTTGCCGGCGGCGGTGCTGTACTTGCCACGCACCTCAGCCGCCCGCATCGCCGACTCCGTTCCGGCGACCCGCTCACCCGCCTCGCGTAGCCGGGGCGGGGCGAGGGATAGGGCCAGGTCGGCGAGGGTTGACTCGTCGCCGATCATCCCGATGAACTGACGCATCACGCCCAGCCCGCCGGCCCGGGTGACCACGCCGCGCTGCACCGGCAGGTCGCCGGCGACCATACGCAGCAGCGTCGTCTTGCCCGCGCCGTTCGGCCCGACCAGGGCGATCTTGGCCCCGTCCGCGACCCGGAACGACACATCGCCGAAGAGCTGCCGCCCGTCGGGCAGCCAGTGCCCAACGGCTGCCACATCCACGTAACCCACGTTGGCATCCTGCCGGGCCGACCCGGCCGGGCCAACCCGTTTTACCGGACCAGCGCGCGCTACCGGACCAACCCGGTTACCGGGTCACCCGCAGCACCCGGTAGCCCTTCTGGCTCGCCGGCCGCGCCACCTGCCAGCCCCGCTCGGACAGCCAGCGGTGTAACGAGTCACCACCAAGGTGCCGGGCGACAACCAGCCAGGCCACCCCGCCCGGCGCCAGCCGGGGCAGCCAGCGCAGCAGGAGCTGGTGCAGCTCGTGCTTGCCGATCCGGATCGGCGGATTCGACCAGATCTGATCGAACGTCACCGCCGCTGGCACCGCGTCCGGCGGGGAAACCCGGACCCGGGCCGCCGCCCCGACCCGCGCGGCGTTGGCCGTGGTCAGCTCCCGAGCCCGCTCGTTGACATCCACGGCCCAGACGGTGGCCGACGGCACCGAGGTGGCGAGCACACAGGTGATCGGTCCGAAGCCGCAACCGAGGTCGAGCAGGTGACCGGTGCTCTCCGGTTCCGGTAGCTCGGCCTTCCGCAGCAACACCGCCGTACCCGGGTCGAGTCGCCCGGCGGAGAAGACACCGCCGGCGGAGGCCAGGGTGTAGTCGCGGCCGGCCGCGGAGAAGACCACCTCCCGGGGTTGGGCGGCGGTCGCCGGTTCAGCAGTGAAGTAGTGGTCGCCGGTCACACCGATGATTCTCGCACCGGCCCCGCCGACGCCCCGCCCCAGGCCGGCGGCGGCACCCGCAACCGGCGGGTCCGGGTGGCCCGCCGGCCGTACTCGGCGGGGTCGTCCGGGTAGCCCACCTCGACCAGGGTCAAGCCGTGTGCCGGGGCGACGTTCACCTCGCTGGCGCGCTCCCGACGGGCGAGCAGCCCGGCCGGCCAGTCAGCGGGGCGGCGGCCATCCCCGACGGCCAGCATCGCACCGACCAGACTGCGCACCATCGCCTGGCAGAAGGCGTCAGCCTGCACGGTCGCCACGAGAATCCCGTCCGGGGCACTCCGCCAGTCCAGCCGGGTCACCTCCCGCAGCGTCGTCGCGTTCTCCTTCCGCCGGCAGTACGCGGCGAAGTCGTGCTCCCCCACCAGCCCGTCGGCGGCCGTGTTCAGCGCCGCCAGGTCGAGCCGGCTCGGCCAGGCCAGGGTGTCGTGGCGCCGCAACGGCTCGGCCCCCCAGGGCACGTCCGTGACCCGGTACTCGTACCGCCGGAAGGTCGCCGAGAAGCGGGCGTCGAATTCGGCCGGCGCGCCCGTCATCGCCCGTACCCGGACGTCGGCGGGGAGCAGCCGGGCCAGCCGCCGCAGCAGGGTGGTCTCATGCTGGTGCCACAGATCGGTCCGCAGGTCGACGTGGCAGACCTGCCCGGTGGCGTGCACGCCGGCGTCGGTCCGGCCGGCGACGGTCAGCCCGGTCGCCGCGCCGGCACCGAGCACCAGGTCAAGCGCGGCCACGAGGGCACCAGCGACCGTACGCCGCTGCGGCTGGACCGCCCAGCCGGAGAAGTCGGTTCCGTCGTACGAGACATCCAGCCGTACCCGGGTGCGCTCCTGCACTCGTGTCCCCTTCCGCGCGTCGGGCCCGACACCCGGATGGGTGTCGGGCCCGACGGGAGCCTGGCCGATCAGGCCTTGTTCTGCTCGTTGTTCTGCTCGTTGTTCTCCTCGACAGCGAGGTCGCTGTCTGCACGGGCCGCAGCGGTGTCCCCCGAGACCGAGACGGGCGCCTCGGCGTCCTGGTCGCCGCTGGTCGGCGCCGGGGCCTCCGCGGCCGGGGCGAGCGCCTCGACCTTGTCCTGCTGCGCGGCCTTGCGGGCGGCGGTCTTCTTGTTCGCCTTCGGCTGCGCGACCGCCAGCTCCTCGACCAGCTCGATGATCGCCATCGGGGCGGCGTCACCCTTACGCGGACCGGTCTTCACGATCCGGGTGTAGCCACCGTTGCGGTTGGCGTACCGGGGCGCGATCTGGTCGAACAGGGTGTAGACCACGTCCTTGTCCTTGACGACCCCGAGCACCCGACGCCGGGCGGCCAGGTCACCGCGCTTCGCCTTGGTGATCAACTGCTCCGCGAGCGGGCGCAGCCGCCGGGCCTTGGTCTCGGTGGTCTGAATCTTGCCGTGCTGGAACAGCGACATGGCCAGGTTGGCCAGCATCAACCGCTCGTGCGCCGGGCTGCCGCCGAGGCGGGCACCCTTGGTGGGCGTGGGCATTCTCGGTGCTCCTCGTCAATCCTCAGCCGCGCTTACAGCTGCTCAGTCTCGCGGTAGTCCTCGGTGTCGTAGTCGGCCTCACCGAAGGCGTCCACGACGTTCGCCGGGTCGAAGTTCGGAGCCGAGTCCTTCAGCCCCAAGCCCATCCCGGCGAGCTTCATCTTGACCTCGTCGATCGACTTCTGGCCGAAGTTACGGATGTCGAGGAGGTCAGCCTCGGTACGCCCGATGAGCTCACCAACGGTGTTGATGCCCTCGCGCTTGAGGCAGTTGTAGGAGCGGACGGTGAGGTCCAGCTCCTCGATCGGCAGCGCCAGGTCCGCTGCCAGCTGGGCGTCCTGCGGGGACGGCCCGATGTCGATGCCCTCTGCGGTCTCGTCCAGCTCCCGGGCCAGGCCGAAGAGCTCGACCAGCGTGGAACCGGCCGAGGCCAGGGCCGTGCGGGGCCCCATCGACGGCTTCGACTCGACGTCGATGATCAGCCGATCGAAGTCGGTCCGCTGCTCGACCCGGGTCGCCTCGACCCGGTAGGTGACCCGCAGCACCGGCGAGTAGATCGAGTCTACCGGGATCCGACCGATCTCGGCACCCGCCTGCTTGTTCTGCGCCGCGGTGACGTAGCCACGGCCCCGCTCGACGGTCAGCTCCATGTCGAGCCGGCCCTTGCCGTTGAGGGTGGCGAGCTTCAGGTCCGGGTTGTGCACCGAGACGCCAGCCGGGGGCTGGATGTCACCCGCGGTCACGTCACCCGGGCCCTGCTTACGCAGGTACATGCTGACCGGCTCGTCATGCTCGGAGCTGACGCAGAGCTCCTTGATGTTCATGACGAGCTCGACCACATCCTCCTTGACCCCGGGGATCGTGGTGAACTCGTGCAGCACACCATCGATCTTGATCGAGGTCACCGCCGCGCCGGGGATGGACGACAGCAGCGTCCGGCGCAGCGAGTTGCCCAGGGTGTAGCCGAAGCCGGGCTCCAGCGGCTCAATGGTGAACCGGGACCGGGTCTCGTTGATCGACTCCTCGGAGAGCGAGGGCCGCTGGGAGATGAGCATCTCTTCTCTTTTCTTCCGGGGCGCCCGCCATATGACGCCCACGACACACACCGTTGTGGTGGTCCGCCCCCGCGCGGGGGCGGACCACCACCCGAGCACCTACTTGGAGTAGAGCTCGACGATCAGCTGCTCCTGGACCTGGGTGTCGATCACCTGACGGCTCGGGAGCGAGTGCACGAGCACCTTCATCTGACTCGGAATGGCCTCCAGCCACGCCGGCACGCTCTTGGAGCCGGCCTCGGCCTGCGCCACCAGGAACGGGGTGAGCTCCTTGCTCTTGCCCCGGACCTCGATGATGTCGTGCTCCTTGACGCGGTACGACGGGATGTCGACCTTCTTGCCGTTCACCGTGAAGTGACCGTGCTTGACCAGCTGCCGGGCCATGTCCCGGGACTTGGCGTAGCCGGCCCGGTAGACCACGTTGTCCAGCCGCGACTCAAGGATCTGCAGGAGGACCTCACCGGTCTTGGCCTGCTTCGCCACGGCCTCGTCGTAGTAACCGCGGAACTGCTTCTCCAGCACGCCGTAAACCCGGCGGGCCTTCTGCTTCTCGCGGTGCTGGAGCAGGTACTCCGTCTCCTTCGTGCGACCACGGCCGTGCTGTCCGGGCGGGAACGGCCGGGACTCGAACGGGCACTTCGGGCCATCGCACTTGCTGCCCTTGAGGAACAGCTTCATCTTCTCCCGCCGGCAACGGCGGCAGTCAGCACCGGTGTAACGAGCCATCTCTTCCTACCTCTCAGACCCGGCGACGCTTCGGCGGACGGCACCCGTTGTGCGGCTGCGGGGTCACGTCGGAGATCTGACCGACCTCCAGGCCGACGGCCTGCAGCGAACGGATGGCGGTCTCCCGGCCGGAGCCGGGGCCCTTGACGAACACGTCGACCTTGCGCATGCCGTGCTCCATCGCGCGACGCGCGGCGGCCTCGGCGGCCAGCTGCGCGGCGAACGGAGTCGACTTGCGGGAGCCCTTGAAGCCAACCTGGCCGGCGGAGGCCCAGGAGATGACCGCACCGGTCGGGTCCGTGACGGACACGATGGTGTTGTTGAAGGTGCTCTTGATGTGCGCCTGGCCGTGGGCGACGTTCTTGCGTTCCTTGCGCCGGACCTTCTTGACGGCGGCTCCGGCACGAGCCTTCGGTGGCATAAGTCTTCTGCGCTCCTATTACTTCCTGCCGGGCTTCTTCTTACCGGCGACGGTCCGCTTCGGGCCCTTGCGGCTGCGGGCGTTGGTCCGCGTCCGCTGACCACGAACCGGTAGGCCCCGGCGGTGCCGGATACCGGCGTAGCAGCCGATCTCGACCTTGCGACGGATGTCCGCGGCGACCTCGCGGCGCAGGTCACCCTCGACCTTGTAGTTGGCCTCGATGTGGTCGCGGAGCTGCACGAGCTCCTCGTCCGTGAGGTCCCGGGCGCGCTTGTCCGGCGAGATGCCGGTGGCGGCGAGCGTCTCCAGGGCGCGGGTACGACCCACGCCGAAGATGTAGGTGAGCGCGATCTCCAACCGCTTCTCGCGGGGGAGATCCACGCCGACTAGCCGTGCCATGTGCGGGCGTACTCCTCGTGTTTTCTGGCGGAGGTGTGGTCCCGTCCCATCCCGCTACCGACCATCCCCGTTCTCCGACGCCGATATCGACGTCGGCGACCGGTTTGGTCGCTGCCCGAGCGGGCCCCGGCCTCCGACCGGGGGTTAACCACGACGAGGTACGCGCTGCGCACTCCTGCGGCTGGAACGAGCATGTGCTGTGTTGTGACGAATCTGCGGCTGGGCCGGTGTCAACCGGTCGCGGTGTCACGACCGGCTGAACAGTCAGCCCTGACGCTGCTTGTGGCGCGGGTCGGCGCAGATGACCATGACCCGGCCGTGCCGGCGGATCACCCGGCACTTGTTGCAGATCCGCTTGACGCTCGGCTTGACCTTCACGGTTGCCTTACTTCCGATCTGGCCCGGCGACGCGGCGGGCGCGGCTCCGGGCGACGAAGACGGACACGGGATTCACCCGGCCGCCGTCAGGCTTACTTGTAGCGGTAGACGATGCGCCCTCGGGTCAGGTCGTACGGCGAAAGTTCGACGACGACCCGGTCCTCCGGCAGGATACGGATGTAGTGCTGCCGCATCTTGC
Source organism: Salinispora goodfellowii (assembly GCF_059570675.1). Taxonomy (NCBI): domain Bacteria; kingdom Bacillati; phylum Actinomycetota; class Actinomycetes; order Micromonosporales; family Micromonosporaceae; genus Salinispora; species Salinispora goodfellowii. Next base: position 275,638 of record NZ_JCANTD010000003.1, read on the forward strand.
CGCTGATGTGAGCCAGCACCTTGTGCCCGTTCGCGAGCTCCACCCGGAACATGGCGTTCGGCAGGGGCTCAATGACCCGGCCCTCGATCTCGATGGCTCCGTCTTTTTTCGGCATGTCCTCCGCTGTCCTGACGTCGGTTGCTCCGGACGGCCCACAACGCCTTTCACGGGATGACTGATCGAAATCAGGTGACCCGCGCCAGCCGCGGCTCCAGCACCCGCCGAAGCGCGGGCGGGCATGCCGGAGTGGACGCTGTGCGCCGATCAGAAAGTGTACGCCGGCCCGTACGCCGTCGCCAAACCGACCACCCGACCGGGCAGTTGACCTCACCGAACCGGACGATCGGACGGTCAGCGCCGCCCGTCGGAGTGCTGGGGCGCGGGCCGCACCAACCCGTCCGGCCCCACCGGAGGCCCAGGCCGGCACGGGCCCGGACCGGCTAGGGGACGGCCGGGTCCAGCACCGGCCAGGTCCGGCACCGGCCAGGGTCCGGCACCGGTCGGGTGGCCGGCCCCACCGCCGGGCCCACCACCGGCCGGCGTTGGCACTATCCCAAGCCGGCGGGTCCGACGGCCGGCGCCAGCCGGACCAGCCGCCCGGCTGGCCTGCGGTCAACGCGCCAGCCGAATCCCACACCGGCGGCACAGTCAGCGCCCGCCAGGGCCCCGGCGAAGCCGCCGTTCCCGAGCTGACCTCGCACTACTCGCGGGGCCGTCCCGGGCGGACGCCCCGCTGCTCCCGACCTGACGCCGGGCTGCTCGCGGACCCGGGCTGCTCGCGGACCCGGGCTGCTCGCGGGCCCCAGCCGGTTGGTCTCCTCGGGCCTCAGCCGGTAACCGCTGGTTGTTGGGCGGTCACCAGGTCACCGAGACGCTCCCGCCCGCCGTCGACCGCGGTGAGCACCCACACCCCATCCGGCAACAGTGCCATGCTGTGCTCCACGTGCACCGCCCGAGAGCCGTCCCGCGTCACGACCGTCCAGCCATCGGCCAGCTCTGCCGTCCGCGGCGAGCCCAGGGTGATCATCGGCTCGATGGCCAGCGCCATCCCCGGCACCAACCGGGGGCCCTTACCCGGACGGCCATAGTTGAGCACATGCGGATCCTGGTGCATCTCGGTGCCGATTCCGTGACCGCCATACCCGTCAACGATGCCGTACCGCCCGCCCTTGCGGACCGCCGTCTCGACGGCGTGGGAGATGTCGGTAAGCCGTCCCCTGCCGCTGACGGCGCCGCGGGCGGCCGCGGCGATGCCGGCCCACATCGCGTCCTCGGCGACCGCGGCCATCCTCAGCAACGCCGGATCCACGTCGCCCACCGCGACGGTGATGGCTGCGTCCCCGTGCCAACCGTCCAGCACCGCACCGCAGTCGACGGAGATGATGTCTCCGTCCCGGAGCACCTGGGTGGGGGCCGGAATACCGTGCACCACCTGCTCGTTGACCGATGCGCAGATCGAGGCGGGGAAGCCGTGGTAGCCCTGGAAGGACGGGGTTGCCCCCGCCGCCCGGATCGTCGACTCGGCGATCGCGTCCAGCTCCGCGGTGCTGACACCGGGAGCCACCGCCTCCCGCATCCGGCGCAACGCCTCCGCCACCACCAGCCCGGCGGCGCGCATCTTCGCGATCTGGTCAGCGGTCTTCAGCTGGATATCCAACTGGGGACGACGCATCGGGGCAAACCTTTCTCACCGAGCAGCGGGCACGCCGCCACGTACCCCGCTACCGGGGCTCTATCCGCAGGGCTGGGACTCAGCCGCCGTAGGACCGCAGAGCGTCGATTGCCCGAACGGTGACATCCTCGACCGGGCCGGTGGCGTCGATGCCCACGAGTTTGCTCTGGGCACCGTAGTAGTCCACCAGCGGCGCGGTCTTGTCCGTGTACTCCCGCAACCGGGTGGCAATGGTCTGCGGCTTGTCGTCGTCCCGCTGGAACAGCTCAGCCCCACACCGGTCGCAGCGCCCCTCCTGACTGGGGGCGTCGAACTCGACGTGCCAGACCTTGCCGCAGCCCCGGCAGGTACGACGGCCGGAGAGCCGCCGAATAACCTCGTCGTCGTCAACCACCAGTTCGAGCACCAGGTCCAGCGCGGCGCCCAGGTCAACGAGGAGCTTGTCCAGCGCGGCCGCCTGTGGCGTGGTCCGCGGGAAACCGTCGAGAAGGAACCCCGCACCGGCGTCCGGTTCGGCGAGCCGGTCCCGGACCATGCTGATGGTCACCTCATCCGGCACCAACTCGCCGGCGTCCATGAATCGCTTGGCCTGAACCCCGAGAGGCGTACCCTGCGAGACGTTGGACCGGAAGATATCCCCGGTCGAGATCTTCGGCACCGCAAGGTGCGCGGCGACGAACTCTGCCTGCGTGCCCTTGCCCGCACCCGGCGGGCCAACCAGAACGAGTCTCATCTACCGCAGGAACCCTTCGTAGTTCCGCTGCATCAGTTGGCTCTCGATCTGCTTGGTGGTCTCGAGACCGACACCAACCATGATCAGAACTGCGGTACCACCGAACGGGAAGTTCAGGTACTGCTGGCGGTCGAGCCAGATGAAGAAGAAGTTCGGCAGGATCGAGACGACGGCCAAGTAGAGCGCGCCCGGCAGGGTGATCCGACTGAGGATGAAGTCCAGGTAGTCGGCGGTCGGCTTGCCCGGACGGATGCCCGGAACGAAACCGCCGTACTTCTTCATGTTGTCCGCGACCTCGGTCGGGTTGAAGGTGATCGAGACGTAGAAGTACGTGAAGAAGATGATCAGCAGGAAGTAGACCACGATGTAGATCGGGCTGGTCGGGTCGACCAGGTTGTTCTGAATCCACACCTGGGTCCGGCCCGGGTTGTTCTGGTCGAAGAACTGCAGGGCCAGCTGCGGCAGGTAGAGCAGCGACGAACCGAAGATGACCGGGATAACACCAGCCTGGTTCACCTTCAACGGGATGTAGGTGGACGTGCCGCCGTACATCCGCCGGCCGATCATGCGCTTGGCGTACTGCACCGGGATCCGGCGCTGCGACTGCTCGATGAAGGTAACCGCGGTGATGATGACCAGCACCAGGGCGATGACGAGCAGGAACTTGGCCCAGCCCTGGCTCTCCTTGATCGTCCAGCCCTCGGCGGGGAGCCGCGCCGCGATCGAGGTGAAGATCAGCACTGACATGCCGTTACCGACACCGCGGCCAGTGATCAGCTCGCCGAGCCACATCACCACACCGGTGCCCGCGGTCATCGTCATGACCAGGATGCTCAGGGTCAGCCAGTTCGGGACGCCGGTATCTTCCGGGATGATCGGGAACTGGTCGCACTGGTTGTTGAAGAGCTGCCCGGAACGGGCCAGCGCCACGAAGGCCGACGCCTGCAGCACGCCGAGCCCAAGGGTCAGGTAGCGGGTGTACTGCGTGATCTTCGCCTGGCCGGCCTGACCCTCCTTGCGGAGCTGCTCCAGTCGGGGGATCACCACCGTCAACAGCTGCAGGATGATCGACGCGGTGATGTAGGGCATGATGCCCAGCGCGAAGACCGAGAGCTGGAGCAACGCCCCACCAGAGAAGAGGTTGAGCAGGTTCAGTACGCCGGTGCTGCCCTGCGTCGCGTCGATGCACTTCTGCACGTTGGTGTACGACACACCGGGGCTGGGTAGCGCGGCACCGAGGCGGTAGATCGCAATGATGCCGATCGTGAACAGCAGCTTCTTGCGCAGGTCAGGCGTACGGAACGCACTGAGAAAGGCAGACAGCAAGTTCTTCCTCCTGCGCGAAGGCCGCGTGGCCTTTCGCCAACACGGGCACCATCAGACTGGCGACCTAGACGACGCCGAAGTCACACCCTAACAGGCTTGCCCAACACCACACCACTGGGTGCCTACATGTCTTGTTCCGTCAGGTCGCGGCATACGAAGCTGACAGACGAGGGAGCGAACCTCCACGGCCTCCCACATCGGGGCCCGGAGCAGCTTACGCGCCCATCCGGCCACCAGAGAGCGACGCACCGATTTATCGAGCCTATAATCTTCTATTGACCCCGGCACCACCCGTACGCTAGCGTGCAGAATTGTTGGCAACTATAGCTAACGACTCTGGGGCGACTCCCATGCACCCCGGCCCGACCGCGATCCCCTGATCTCGGTTTTGGGTCTCAGACTCGGCCTCGATCTCGCTACGGCCGTCACGCTGGCACTCGCCCAGCCCATCCGGACCTCAGCCACACCTCCACCGTGGTCGGTGAAGTCCACATCAGGTATGCCACCCGAACACGAAAGTGGTATCGCTGACCATTAACACATCGGGGCTTCGAGTCCGCCGGGTGGTAACGCGGCAGCACCTGTAAACAGAGTTTCCCGGACCCGTCGGTCAATTCGAATCAATTCTACCGCGCCCAACGCGGCCACATTTCCCGACGCTACCGCAGCCGTAGCGAACGCGGGTCACAAGACGACGGTCTCACTCTTTCGGGAAACAAAACCGAAAGCGGTCGCGGTCGGCATTACCAAACGCGGCGCCACTCTCTGGTCATTCAATCAGCCGACCACACCGCGGCCGGTTCAGGATGCTTCACGTTTCCCACGAACCCAGCCCACGCCCCATTACGACGGCCAAAGAGTCGCGGCGTGGGCATGGTCGGTTTCCCGACCATGCCCACGCCGCAGAACTCTTACAGCTCGGTGATCGAACCGCCGGCAGCAGTGATCTTCTCCTTGGCCGACGCGCTGAACGCCTGCGCCGAGACCTGGAGGGTCACGCCGCCGAGGTCACCGGTCCCGAGGACCTTGATCGGCTGCCCCTTGCGGACCGCACCGGCATCAACCAGCTCGGCCGGGCCAACCTGGCCACCGTTCGGGAACAGCTCGGCGAGCCGCTCCAGGTTGACGACCTGGAAGGTCACCTTGAACTTGTTCTTGAAGCCCTTCATCTTCGGCAATCGCATGTGGATAGGCATCTGCCCACCCTCGAACGCTGCCGAGATGTTCTTCCGGGCCTTGGACCCCTTGGTACCGCGACCGGCGGTCTTGCCCTTGGAGCCCTCACCACGACCCACCCGGGTCTTGGCGACCTTGGCGCCCGGCGCCGGACGCAGGTGGTGGACCTTGATCGTCATTACTCGACCTCCTCGACCTTCACGAGGTGGTTGACCGTGAAGATCATGCCGCGAATCTCCGGACGGTCTTCCTTGACCACCACGTCGTTGATCCGCTTGAGCCCGAGCGAACGCAGCGAGTCCCGCTGGTTCTGCTTGGTCCCAATCTCGGACCGGACCTGGGTGACCTTCAGGCGAGCCATCAGGACGCCACCTCCGCCCGCGACGCCAGCATGGCCGCCGGCGCGACGTCCTCAACCGGCAGGCCCCGCCGGGACGCGACGGCCTCGGGGGACTCAAGCCCCTTCAGCGCCGCCAACGTGGCGTGCACGATGTTGATCGGGTTGGACGACCCGAGGCTCTTCGAGAGCACATCGTGAACGCCGGCGCACTCCAGCACGGCACGGACCGGGCCACCGGCGATGACACCGGTACCGGCCGAAGCGGGCTTCAGCAACACGACACCAGCGGCGTCCTCGCCCTGCACCGGGTGCGGGATGGACTGACCGATCCGCGGCACCTTGAAGAAGTGCTTCTTGGCCTCCTCGACACCCTTGGCGATCGCCGCGGGCACCTCCTTGGCCTTTCCATAGCCCACACCGACGGTGCCGTCGCCGTCGCCCACGATCACCAGGGCGGTGAAGCTGAAGCGACGACCACCCTTCACGACCTTTGCGACGCGGTTGATTGCGACGACCCGCTCAAGGTGCGGGGTCTTCTCGACGGGCGCGTTTCCGCGGCCGCCCTCACGGCGGTTGTCGCGGCGACCACCCTCGTTGCCACCGGACCCGCCGCCACGGCGCTGTTGACCTGGCATCAGCAGCCTTCCTTCTCTCTCGTGACGGGGTTTGTCAGAACTCGAGCCCGGCTTCGCGGGCGGCGTCGGCTAGCGCGGCGACCCGCCCCGCGTACCGGTTGCCACCGCGGTCGAAGACGACCTTGGCGATACCAGCGGCCTTCGCCCGCTCGGCGAGCAGGACGCCGACCTTGCCGGCCAGAACACTCTTGTCGCCCTCGGTGCCCCGCAGCGAGGCATCCAGGGTCGAGGCCGACACCAGGGTGTGACCCTTGGTGTCGTCCACGATCTGGGCGACGATGTGCCGCAGCGAACGGGTGACCACCAGGCGGGGACGCGCAGGCGTCCCACTGACCTGCCGGCGGACCCGGAAGTGCCGGCGCGCCCGCCCGACGGCGCGCTTGGCGGCGACACCGCGGCGACGCTTGAGCAGCGTGGCGCTCACTTCTTACCTGCCTTTCCGGCCTTACGGCGGATCACTTCACCCTGGTACTTCACGCCCTTGCCCTTGTAGGGCTCCGGCGGACGGATCTTCCGGATGTTCGCGGCGACCTCACCGACCAGCTGCTTGTTGATGCCGGCCACGTGGAACAGCGTCGGCCTCTCCACCGAGAAGGTGATGCCCTCCGGCGGCACCACGGTGACCGGGTGCGAGAACCCGAGCGCGAACTCGAGGTCCTTGCCCTTCGCGGTCACCCGGTAACCGGTGCCCGCGATCTCCAGACTCTTCCGGTACCCCTCGGTCACGCCGACGATCATGTTGGCGACCAGAGTACGGCTCAGTCCGTGCAGCTCCTTGGCCTTGCGCTCGTCGTTCGGGCGAGCCACGTTCAGCTGCCCGTCCTCCGCCTGCTCGATCGTGATCGGCTCGGCGATGGTGTGCGAGAGTTCGCCCTTGGGGCCCTTGACCGTGACGGTCTGGCCGGCGATCGTGACGTCAACGCCGGCTGGCACCGGGATCGACTTACGTCCAATACGCGACATTTCTACCTGTCTCCCGTTACCAGACGAAGGCGAGGACTTCCCCGCCAACGCTCCGCTTGCGGGCCTGCCGATCGGTGAGCAGCCCCTGGGACGTCGAAATGATCGCCACGCCAAGGCCGCCGAGCACCCGCGGAAGCTCACCCGACTTGGCGTACACCCGGAGGCCGGGCTTGGACACGCGCTTGATGCCGGCCAGGCTCCGCTCGCGGTTCTGGCCGTACTTCAGCTCGACGACCAGTCGCTTGCCGACGGCGCTCTCCTCGGGCTCCTCGACCAACCAGGTGCTGATGTATCCCTCGGACTTGAGGACCTCGGCGATATTCGCCTTGATCTTCGAGTAGGGCATCGTCACCCGGTCGTGGTACGCCTGGTTGGCGTTACGCAGACGCGTAAGCATGTCTGCGATCGGGTCGGTCATCGTCATTAAACTCGTCAACCTTTCTCGCCGGGGTTCCCGGGTGATCCCGGGCCTACGGCGAAGAGACAGTGCAGCTGACGCGCGGAGCGCGCCGGGCTATTACCAGGAAGCCTTGGACACGCCGGGCAGCTCACCGCGGTGGGCCATCTCCCGGATGCAGACCCGGCAGAGACCGAACTTGCGGTAGACCGCCTTCGGACGCCCGCACCGCTGGCAGCGGGTGTACGCGCGAACCGAGAACTTCGGCTTCGCGGCCGCCTTGAGGATCAGCGCCTTCTTGGCCATCTCAGTTCTCCTTGAACGGGAAGCCCAGGAACTTGAGCAGCGCCCGGCCCTCATCGTCGGTCGTGGCGGTGGTGACCACCGTAATGTCCATGCCCCGCTGGCGATCGATCTTGTCCTGGTCGATCTCGTGGAACACCGACTGCTCGGTCAGACCGAACGTGTAGTTACCGTTCCCGTCGAGCTTGCGCCCGTCGAGACCGCGGAAGTCACGGATACGCGGCAGCGCGATGGAGAGCAGCCGGTCCAGGAACTCCCACATCCGGTCGCCGCGCAGCGTGACCTTCGCGCCGATCGGCATCCCCTCCCGCAGCTTAAACTGCGCGATGGACTTGGTGGCCCGCCTAACCTGCGGCTTCTGGCCGGTGATGGTGGCCAGATCGCGGACCGCACCGTCGATCAACTTGGCGTCCCGAGCGGCCTCGCCGACGCCCATGTTGACGACAATCTTGACCAGGCCCGGCACCTGCATCGGGTTGCCGTACTTGTACTGCTCCCGCAGCTGGCCCACGATCTCGTTACGGTACCGCTCCTTGAGGCGCGGCATGGTCTTGGTTTCGGTAGCCGTGGTCATCACAGGTCCTTACCGGTGCTACGCGCGATGCGGACCTTCTGGCCGTTGTCGTCGATCCGGTAGCCGACCCGGGTCGGCTTGCCGTCGGAGTCCAAGACCATCACGTTCGAGACGTGGATCGGAGCCTCCTGGGTGACGATGCCACCGGTCTTCGCGCCACGCTGAGTGGTGCTGATGCGGGTGTGCTTCTTGACCCGGTTCACGCCCTCGACCAGGACCTTGTCCTGCCGCGGGTAGGCCGAGATGACCTTACCCTTGGCGCCCTTGTCCTTGCCGGCGATGACGACGACCGTGTCGCCCTTCTTGACCTTCACGGTCACAACACCTCCGGCGCGAGAGAAATAATCTTCATGAACCGCTTGTCCCGCAGCTCCCGGCCAACCGGGCCGAAGATACGGGTACCACGCGGATCCCCGCCGTCCTTGATGATGACGGCGGCGTTCTCGTCGAAGCGGATGTACGAGCCGTCCGGCCGCCGCTTCTCCTTGGCGGTACGAACGACGACCGCCTTCACGACATCGCCCTTCTTGACACCGGCGCCCGGGATCGCGTCCTTGACGGTGGCCACGATGACGTCGCCGATGCTCGCGTAGCGCCGACCGGAGCCACCGAGCACCCGGATGCACAGGATCTCCCGGGCACCCGTGTTGTCGGCGACGCGCAGTCGCGACTCCTGCTGAATCACGTCTATCTCCTATGTCTGCCGGTTCTCCGGCCGCACCGCGGCGGCCGGAGCCTGGCGGAACCTGCGCCCGACCGGAACCGGCCGAGCTCGAGCCTTCGCTACTTGGCCTTCTCGAGGATCTCCACGAGCCGCCACCGCTTGGTGGCAGACAACGGCCGGGTCTCCATGATCAGGACCCGGTCGCCGATGCCGGCCGAGTTCTGCTCGTCGTGGACCTTCAGCTTGCTGGTACGGCGCATGATCTTGCCGTACAGCCCGTGCTTGACGCGGTCCTCGACCTCGACGACAACGGTCTTGTCCATCTTGTCGCTGACCACGAGGCCCTCACGAACCTTCCGGCGGGCCCGCGTGGTCGCGGTGGTGTTCTCGCTCATCCTGCAGTCACCTCAGTCGGCGCGGCCGAGAGCCCCAGCTCGCGTTCACGCATGATCGTGTAGATCCGGGCGATCTCCCGACGAATGACCTGCAGCCGCCGGTTGTTGTCCAGCTGCCCGGTTGCGGCCTGCACGCGGAGGTTGAACAGCTCCGCCTTAGCCTCGCGCAGCTTCGTGACCAACTCCTCCTCGGAGAGCTCACGCAGCTCGCCGGCCTTAACGCCCGCTGCCATCAGGATTCACCCACTTCGCGTGTAACAATCCGGCACTTCATCGGGAGCTTGTGAATCGCGCGACGCATCGCCTCACGCGCGATCTGCTCGTTGGGGAAGGACATCTCGAAGAGCACCCGCCCCGGCTTCACGTTCGCGACCCACCACTCGGGGGAGCCCTTACCGGAACCCATCCGGGTCTCCGCCGGCTTCTTGGTGAGCGCCTGGTCCGGGAAGATCGTGATCCAGACCTTGCCACCACGCTTGATGTGCCGGGTCATCGCGATACGCGCCGACTCGATCTGGCGGTTGGTCACGTAGGCCGGCTCGAGAGCCTGGATCCCGAACTCGCCGAACACCACCCGGTTACCGCCCTTGGACGCGCCACTGCGGTCCGGGTGGTGCGGCTTGCGGAAGCCCTTCGGGGGCTTGCGCGGCATCAGCATCTGTCAGCCCTCCTGCTGCGTTTCTGCCGGCTGGGTAGCGGCCGACGCGATCGCGCCAGCGTCCACCGACTCGCCGCTCGGCGTCTCGGCCGCCTGCGCGATGGTGGTTGCGGCGGCGCGGCCGGTCTCGGTGCCACCAGCGGTGGTGCCGGACGAACCAGACCTACCCCGACGCGGCCGCTCCGAGCGGTCGCCGCGCTCCCGGCGCGGACGCGACGGAGCCTCGGCCGGGGTCTCCCGACCTGGTACCGCGTCGCCCTTGTAGATCCAAACCTTCACACCGATCCGGCCGAAGGTGGTTCGGGCCTCAAAGAAGCCGTACTCGATGTTGGCCCGCAGCGTGTGCAGCGGGACCCGGCCCTCGCGGTAGAACTCGGTCCGGCTCATCTCGGCACCACCGAGCCGCCCCGAGACCTGCACCCGGATGCCCTTGCAGACCGGGTTCTTCATCGCCGACTGCATGGCCTTGCGCATCGCCCGACGGAAGCTGACCCGGCTGGACAGCTGCTCAGCCACGCCCTGCGCGACGAGCTGCGCGTCCGACTCGGGGCTCTTCACCTCGATGATGTTGAGCTGGACCTGCTTGCCGGTCAGCTTCTCGAGCTTGCCCCGGATCCGGTCGGCCTCAGCACCCTTACGGCCGATCACGATGCCCGGCCGGGCCGTGTGGATGTCGACGCGGACCCGGTCCCGGGTGCGCTCGATGTCAACCTTGGAGATTCCCGCCCGCTCCAGGCCCTTGGACATCATCCGCCGGATCTTGACATCCTCGCCGACGTAGTCCTTGTAGAGCTTGTCCGCGAACCAGCGCGACTTCCAGTCGGTCGAGATGCCGAGCCGGAACCCGTGCGGGTGAACCTTCTGACCCATTACTCGGCACCCTCCGTCTTGCTCTCGGTCGCAGCTGGCGTGGTCTCCTTCGCCGGGGCCGCCTTCTTCGCCGCCGCCTTCGGCGCAGCCGGCGCGACCGCCTCAACCACCACCGTGATGTGACAGGTGCGCTTCCGGATCCGGTACGCCCGACCCTGGGCGCGCGGCTGGAACCGCTTCATCGTCGGGCCCTCGTCCACGTACGCCTCGCGGACGAGCAGCGCGTCGGGGTCCAGCCGCTCGTTGTTCTCCGCGTTGGCGATCGCGCTCGCGAGTACCTTGTACACCTGCTCGCTCGCGGCCTGTGGCGCGAACTGCAGCACCGTGAGCGCCTCCTTCGCGGGCAGGCCGCGGACGAGGTTGACCACCCGGCGCGCCTTCATCGGCGAGATGCGCACGTACCGCGCAACCGCCCGCGCGCCCGGAAGCACCGGAGCGTCGCCCTTTCCTGGCATCGCTGTAACCCCTTGTTCCTCTATCCGTATGCCCGCGGCGTCAGCGCCGACGGCTCTTCCGGTCGTCCTTCTCGTGACCCTTGAACGTGCGGGTCAGCGCGAACTCGCCGAGCTTGTGCCCGACCATCGCCTCGGTCACGAATACCGGGACGTGCTTGCGCCCGTCGTGCACAGCGATCGTGTGACCCAGCATCTCCGGGATGATCGTCGAGCGCCGCGACCAGGTCTTGATGACGTTCTTGCTGCCCTTGTCGTTCTGCGTCTCCACCTTCTTGAGCAGGTGGTCGTCGATGAACGGGCCCTTCTTCAGGCTGCGAGGCATCTCTTATCTCCCTCAGCCGCGCTTACGCGTGGCGTAGCGACGGCGGACGATCAGCCGGTCACTCGGCTGGCCCTTACGGCGGGTACGGCCCTCGGGCTTACCCTGCGGGTTGACCGGGTGACGGCCACCAGAGGTCTTACCCTCACCACCACCGTGCGGGTGGTCGACCGGGTTCATGGCCACACCACGGACGGTCGGGCGCTTGCCCTTCCACCGCATCCGGCCGGCCTTGCCCCAGTTGATGTTTGACTGGTCGGCGTTGCCGATCTCACCAATGCTGGCCCGGCAACGCACGTCAACGCGGCGGATCTCACCGGAGGGCATCCGCAGGGTCGCGTAGGCGCCCTCCCGACCCAGCAGCTGGATTCCGGTCCCCGCGGAGCGGGCCAGCTTGGCGCCGCCACCCGGGCGCAGCTCCACGTTGTGGATGGTCATACCGACCGGGATGTTCCGCAGCGGCAGGTTGTTGCCCGGCTTGATGTCGGCGCCCGGACCCGACTCGACGATGTCGCCCTGCTTCAGGTCCTTCGGCGCGAGGATGTATCGCTTCTCGCCGTCCCGGAAGTGCAGCAGCGCGATCCGCGAGGTGCGGTTCGGGTCGTACTCGATGTGCGCGACCTTCGCCGGCACGCCGTCCTTGTCGACTCGCTTGAAGTCGATGATTCGGTACTGACGCTTGTGGCCGCCACCCTGGTGCCGGGCGGTGATCCGGCCGTGGGCGTTCCGCCCACCCTTCTTCGGCAGCGGGGCCAGCAGCGACTTCTCCGGCGTGGACCGGGTGATCTCGGCGAAGTCGGCAACACTCGAGCCACGCCGGCCCGGCGTCGTCGGCTTGTACTTACGGATAGCCATTGTCTACACCCCTCAGCTGACCGGGCCGCCGAAGGCCTCGATGCGGTCACCGTCAGCCAGCTTCACCATCGCCCGCTTGGTGTCCTTCCGCTTGCCGAACCCGGTCCGGGTCCGCTTACGCTTGCCCACGCGGTTGAGCGTGTTGACCGTCAGGACACGGACGTTGAAGATCTGCTCAATGGCGATCTTGATCGCGGTCTTGTTCGCGTCCGGGTGCACCAGGAACGTGTACCAGTTACGGTTCAGCTCGCTGTAGCTCTTCTCCGAGACGACCGGCGCAATAATAATGTCGCGCGGGTCGGCGATCGTGCTCACTTGCCACCCTCCTCGGTGGTCTCAGCGGGAACGCCCAGGAACTCCTCCAGGGCCTCCTTGGTGAAGACCACGTCGTCGGCCAGCAACACGTCGTACGTGTTGAGCTGGCCGGACTCGATCAGGTGCACCCGCGGCTCGTTGCGCAGCGACACCCAGTTCACCTCATCGGTGCTGCTCAGCACCACCAGCACCCGGCGTGCGTCGGTCAGCTTCGCCAGGGTGGCCAGGGCCGCCTTGGTGGACGGCTTCTCACCGGCGACGAACGCCTCGACGACGTGCACCTTCTCGGCGCGGGCCCGGTCCGAGAGGGCACCCCGCAGCGCGGCGGCCTTCATCTTCTTCGGGGTGCGCTGGCTGTAGTCGCGCGGCACCGGGCCGTGCACCACGCCGCCCCCGGCGAACTGCGGAGCACGGATCGAGCCCTGGCGGGCCCGGCCGGTGCCCTTCTGCTTGTAGGGCTTCTTGCCGCCGCCGGCGACCTCGCCCCGCGTCTTGGCCTTGTGCGTGCCCTGTCGAGCCGCTGCGAGCTGAGCAACCACGACCTGGTGCATCAGCGGGATGTTGGCCTGCGCGTCGAAGATGTCAGCGGGCAGCTCGACAGAGCCGGCCTTGGCACCTTCAACGGTGTGGACATCAACGGTGGTCACTTGACTGCCCCACCCTTCTTCGCCTTGGCCGCAGTGCGAACCAGGACCAGCGCGCCCTTGGGGCCAGGGATGGCACCCCGGACGAGCAGGAGATTGTTCTCGGTGTCAACCGCCTGGACGGTGAGGTTCTGGACGGTGTAACGCACTCCACCCATCCGGCCGGCCATCCGGGTGCCCTTGAAGACGCGCCCCGGAGTGGCGCAGCCGCCGATCGAGCCCGGCGAGCGGTGCTTGCGCTCGACACCGTGACTGGCGCGCAGGCCGTGGAAGCCGTGCCGCTTCATCGGGCCGGCGTAGCCCTTGCCCTTGGTCTTCCCGGTCACGTCAACCGAGATACCGGCCGGGAACTCCTCGACCGTGACCTCCTGGCCGAGCGAGTACTCGGCGGCGTCGGTGGTGCGCAGTTCGACGATGCGCCGGCGCGGCGCGACCTCGGCCTTTGCGAAGTGGCCGCTGACCGGCTTCTTGACCTTGCGCGGGTCGATGGCGCCATACGCCAACTGGACGGCCGTGTAGCCGTCCTTTTCCTGGCTACGGACCTGGCTGACGACACACGGGCCGGCCTGCACCACAGTCACCGGGACAACACGGTTGTTGTCCCAGACCTGGGTCATGCCGAGCTTCGCGCCCAGGATCCCCTTGACTTGCCTGTCCATTTGTCCGATCCCTACAGCTTGATCTCGATGTCGACGCCAGCCGGCAGGTCGAGGCGCATGAGCGAGTCGACCGTCTTCGGGGTCGGGTCGATGATGTCGATCAGCCGCTTGTGCGTGCGCATCTCGAAGTGCTCGCGCGAGTCCTTGTACTTGTGCGGCGAGCGGATAACGCAGAAACGGTTGATCTCCGTGGGCAGCGGCACCGGCCCTGCGACCTGCGCCCCGGTGCGCGTCACCGTCTCGACGATCTTCCGAGCCGAGGAGTCGACGACCTCGTGGTCATAGGCCTTGAGCCGGATGCGGATCTTCTGTCCCGCCATAGTGGCTTCTGTTCCTTCTCTCGATGCCGCTGTGTTGCGGACGCCTGCGCCGAGTGGCACCGGGCCCGCTTCGCCGACCCCCGCGGTCGGGCGTGTCGCGCCCTCGGTTCAGAATCCGCCCCAGGTTCCGGAGCGGTCCTGCCGCGGTGGGTCATCACGTCGATCGCACAATGGCGACCTAGACGCCGCGCGAGGGTGGTCAGCGACCGAATCGCTGACCACCCTGCGCCCGACTGGTTCCCCCACCCGGAGGTTCGGCGCTGCCGAACGCAAACGGGCGAACCATCGTTACGCAACCTGACCAGTATGCCGCACGAGCGGCGGCATACCTAATCGGGGTTACCTAGCTCACTGAACGATCTTGGTGACGCGACCAGCGCCAACCGTGCGGCCACCCTCCCGAATCGCGAACTTGAGGTTCTCCTCCATCGCGACGGGCTGGATCAGCTTCACGGTCATCGTGGTGTTGTCGCCCGGCATGACCATCTCGGTACCCTCGGGGAGGGTAACCACGCCGGTAACGTCCGTGGTCCGGAAGTAGAACTGCGGACGGTAGTTCTGGAAGAACGGCGTGTGGCGGCCGCCCTCCTCCTTGGAGAGGATGTAGACCGTCGCCTCGAACTCGGTGTGCGGGGTGGCGGTGCCCGGCTTGATGACGACCATGCCGCGCTCGACGTCCTCGCGCTTCACACCACGCAGCAGCAGACCGACGTTCTCACCCGCGCGAGCCTCGTCCAGCAGCTTGCGGAACATCTCGATGCCGGTGCAGGTGGTCTTCGTCGACTTCTCGCGGATGCCGACGAGCTCCACCTCCTCATTCGGCTTCAGCACGCCACGCTCGGCGCGACCGGTGACAACCGTGCCCCGGCCGGTGATCGTGAAGACGTCCTCGATCGGCATCAGGAACGGCTTCTCGGTCTCGCGCTCCGGCTGCGGGATCGAGGTGTCGACCGCGGTCATCAGCTCCATGAGCTTGCCGGCCCACTCCGGGTCACCCTCAAGGGCCTTCAGCGCGGAGACCCGCACGACCGGCAGGTCGTCACCCGGGTACTCCTGCGAGGAGAGCAGCTCACGGACCTCGAGCTCGACGAGCTCAAGGAGCTCCTCGTCGTCAACCATGTCGCTCTTGTTGAGCGCCACGACGATGTACGGCACGCCGACCTGGCGGGCCAGCAGCACGTGCTCGCGGGTCTGCGGCATCGGGCCGTCGGTCGCCGCGACCACGAGGATCGCGCCGTCCATCTGGGCCGCACCGGTGATCATGTTCTTGATGTAGTCGGCGTGCCCGGGGCAGTCGACGTGCGCGTAGTGCCGCGCCTCGGTCTGGTACTCGACGTGCGCGATCGAGATCGTGATACCGCGGGCCTTCTCCTCCGGCGCCTTGTCGATCTCGTCGAACGGCATGTACGGGTTCAGGTCCGGGTACTGGTCGTGCAGGACCTTGGTGATGGCCGCCGTCAGCGTCGTCTTACCGTGGTCGATGTGACCAATGGTGCCGATGTTGACGTGCGGCTTAGTCCGCTCGAACTTCGCCTTCGCCACTGGTGTCCTCCTGTGGACTTTCTTGGTTCGTTCGCCCCGGCGCGCCGTTCGGCGCTTAGGACTCTGTCGACAGCCTTTCCGGCCTGACGGCCGGGAAGCCATTTGCGGGCGCTGCGGCGATGAAGCCTACAGGCCCAGGTTCATGCCCTCCGACCGAGGTGGTCGCGGGCGGGAGACCCTCCCGCGACCCGCCCCGGCTCATCAACCGGCTCAGGCGAGTGTCACTCGCCGGTCGCCTTGGCGATGATCTCCTTCGCCACCGAGGCCGGGACCTCGGCGTAGGAGTCGAACTGCATGCTGTAGCTAGCCCGGCCCTGGGTCTTCGACCGCAGGTCGCCGACGTAGCCGAACATCTCCGACAACGGCACCAGGGCACGGACGACGCGGGCACCGCCGCGATCCTCCATCGCCTGGATTATGCCCCGACGGGAGTTAATGTCGCCGACAACGTCACCCATATTCTCCTCTGGAGTGGTGACCTCAACGGCCATCATCGGCTCGAGCAGCGCCGGATCGGCCTTGCGAGCCGCGTCCTTCAGCACCATCGAACCGGCAATCTTGAACGCCATCTCAGACGAGTCGACCTCGTGGTACTGACCGTCCACCAGCGTCAGCTTCACCCCGACCAGCGGGAAGCCGGCCAGAATGCCGTACTGCATGGCATCCTGCGCACCTGCGTCCACCGAGGGGATGAACTCCCGCGGGATGCGACCACCGGTGACGGCGTTGGCGAACTCGTAGGTCGGAGCGTCGTTGTCCAGGGGCAGCGGCTCCAAGCTGATAATCACCCGGGCGTACTGGCCGGAGCCACCGGTCTGCTTCTTGTGGGTGTACTCGACCTTCTCCACCTTGCGGCGGATGGTCTCGCGATACGCCACCTGCGGCTTACCGATGTTCGCCTCGACGTTGAACTCGCGACGCATCCGGTCCACCAGGATGTCCAGGTGCAGCTCGCCCATGCCGGAGATGACCGTCTGCCCGGTCTCGTCGTCCAGCTTGACGCGGAAGGTCGGGTCCTCCTCGGCCAGCCGCTGGATGGCGGTGCTGAGCTTCTCCTGGTCGGCCTTGGTCTTCGGCTCGATGGCCACCTCGATGACCGGCTCCGGGAAGGTCATCGACTCAAGGATGACCGGGTTCGCCGGGTCGCAGAGGGTGTCACCGGTGGTGGTCTGCTTCAGACCCTGAACCGCGATGATGTCGCCAGCCTTGGCGGAGCCGCGCTCCTCCCGCTTGTTGGCGTGCATCTGGTAGATCTTGCCGATCCGCTCCTTGCGGTCCTTGGTGGAGTTGACCACCTGCGAACCGGTCTCGACCACACCGGAGTAAACCCGGACGTAGGTCAGCTTCCCAAGGTGCTTGTCGGTCTGGATCTTGAATGCGAGACCGGAGAAGGGCTCCGAGGTGGACGGCTTCCGCAGCAGCGGGGTCTCACCGTCGGTCGCGGTGCCCTCGATCGCCGGGACGTCCAGCGGCGACGGCAGGAAGTCGACCACGGCGTCGAGCATCGGCTGGACGCCCTTGTTCTTGAAGGCGGAGCCGCAGAGGACCGGGTTGGCCTTACCGGCGATGGTCGCCCGGCGGATGGCGGCCTTGATCTCCTCGACGGAGAACTCCTCGCCCTCCAGGTACTTCTCCATCACCGCGTCGTCGACGTCGGCCAGCGTCTCCATCAGCTTCTCGCGCCACTCGGCGGCGACGTCGGCCAACTCAGCCGGGATCTCCTCGACCGCGTAGTCCTCGCCCTTCTGGGTTTCCCCACGCCAGGTGAGGGCGTGCATGCCGATCAGGTCAACAACACCGATGTGCTCGGACTCGAGCCCAATCGGGACCTGAAGCACCAGCGGGGTGGCGTTGAGCCGGTCCACCATCATCTGGACGCAGCGGAAGAAGTCCGCACCGGTCCGGTCGAGCTTGTTGACGAAGCACATCCGCGGGACGTTGTACTTGTCGGCCTGACGCCAGACGTTCTCCGTCTGCGGCTCCACGCCGGCGACACCGTCGTAGACCGCGACCGCACCATCCAGAACCCGCAGCGACCGCTCGACCTCGACCGTGAAGTCGACGTGGCCGGGCGTATCGATGATCTGAATCGTGTGGCCCTTCCACTCGCACTTCGTGGCGGCGGAAGTGATCGTGATACCGCGTTCCTGCTCCTGCGCCATCCAGTCCATGACGGCAGCGCCCTCATGAACCTCACCGATCTTGTAGGTAATACCGGTGTAGAACAGGATCCGCTCGGTGGTAGTGGTCTTACCGGCATCGATGTGCGCCATGATGCCGATGTTGCGTACGTTGGCGAGCGCGTCTGCGGCGGCCACTTCAATCCCTACTTATCGTCGTCTCGACACAACTGGTGTGGTTCCGGCGCCGAGACGGCGCCGGAACCCGGGTGTTACCAGCGGTAGTGCGCGAAGGCCTTGTTGGACTCGGCCATCTTGTGCGTGTCCTCACGCCGCTTGACGGCGGCGCCGAGGCCGTTGCTCGCATCCAACAGCTCGTTCATCAGCCGCTCAACCATGGTCTTCTCGCGCCGGGCACGGGCGTAGGTGACCAGCCAGCGCAGGCCCAGGGTGGTGGCGCGGGCCGGACGAACCTCGACCGGCACCTGGTAGGTGGCGCCACCAACCCGACGGCTGCGCACCTCGAGCGTCGGCTTGACGTTGTCCATCGCCCGCTTGAGGGTGACCACCGGGTCGGTGCCGGACTTCTCCCGGCAGCCCTCCAGCGCCGCGTAGACGAGGGTCTCGGCGAGCTGACGCTTACCGCGCAGCAGGATCTTGTTTACCAGCTGGGTGACCAGCGGCGAGTTGTACACCGGGTCAGCGACCAGCGGCCGCCGCGGAGCGGGTCCCTTACGCGGCATGTCAGCTCTTCTCCTTCTTCGCGCCGTAGCGGCTACGCGCCTGCTTGCGGTTGCGGACACCCTGGGTGTCCAGCGAGCCACGTACGATCTTGTACCGCACGCCGGGGAGGTCCTTCACCCGGCCACCGCGGACCAGCACGATCGAGTGCTCCTGGAGGTTGTGACCGACGCCCGGAATGTAGGCGGTCACCTCGATCTGGCTGCTGAGCTTGACCCGAGCGACCTTACGCAGCGCCGAGTTCGGCTTCTTCGGGGTGGTGGTGTACACCCGGGTGCACACGCCCCGCCGCTGCGGGGACCCCTTCAGGGCGGGGGTTTTCGTCTTGGTCGTCTTGGCCTGACGGCCCTTTCGGACCAGCTGCTGAATGGTGGGCACCGGGTTTCTCCGCTCCCTTCGGTCGCCAGCGAGCGACCGCGCCGTCTGCTTCTAGCCGGCCGGATGGACGGCTCTCCTACATTCCAACCAGGGCCACCTGCCGGGGTCCCAGTACCCGCGGTCGGGCGTGTCGCCGATTCGCGGTTTCCCGGTCGTCACTCACGGGCGAAAACCGGGTTTGGTCACCGACGCAATGTGGCCGGATCTCTCTGGCTGTCGTCGTGCACCGCGAGAACACCCACGAAGCGAGATCACAGCGCACGCACGAACTGCCCAGGCATGCCTGGGCACAAGGGGAAAGAGTACCTACCACAACCGCGCAGGTCAAAACTGGGCGGCCAGCGGGTTCACCCACCGGTCGAGACCGTTCGGCCTGCGCGCCCGTGCCGGGCACCTACCGAGTCGAGTGTACCGGCTGCACCTGGCAACGATCCCGCGGCCCTTGGTTCCCAACGCCCTGCACAATCAGCCATAAACCCGACGATCAGGACAACCCCGCGAGCAGTGCCAACCCAAGCCCGCCCAGGTTGAAGAGCAGCCCGGCACCACCGCAACTAACCCCGGCCCAGGCCAGTCCCCGCCCGGAGAACCGGACCGCCGGCGGCGGCATCGGCCGACGGATCTGCCGCAGCCCGAACAATCCGACACCAACAGCGCCCGCCCCGGTAAGGACGCCCAGCATGGCGAAGGCCCCCGCAGCCCACGCGCCGTCCCCACCCGCCCCAATCACGCCGAAACCGACCACCGGCAACGACACCAGAATCGAAACAATCCCCACGACCAGGGAGCCCACGGCGAGACCGGAGGTGACCGCCGGTACGTCGAGGTGCACAACCCCGAACGGCGTACCCGGCACCGGATGAATCTGACTCGGCCGACCCAACGGCTCCCGCGGTGGAGGCGGCGACACCACCGGCAGGGGGCCCCAACCGGGGGTTGAGGTCGGTGGCGTGCCCGCCGGGCCGGACGGCGCTGGTGGCCGGGCCCACGGGTCCGGAGTCGGCGCCCCCAGCCGCGGCGCGGCAGGCGCGCCCTCCGCTGGCCCCGGCGGCCCGCCGGACGCCGTCGGGTCGGTGCCCGGCGGTCGGGTCGGGTCGGTGCCCGGCGGGCGGGCCGGATCGGTGCCCGGCGGGCGGGCCGGATCGGTGCCCGGCGGTCGGGCCGGATCGCTCACAGGTCCTCCAAGTCGGCAGTCGACGCCCAAGCGCCGAACATCGGTCAGGCTACCGCTGCGCGGCCAGCGGGCGATGCCCGACTTGGTCAACGCTCCCAACGGTCAGTCCACGTTCGGGGCAAAATCCTGGCCGTAGGGGGCCTCCGCCAGCCGGATGACACCAATCACCACCAGGGCGGTCACCACGACCATGGTCAGCACCAGGCCGGTCCAGGCCAGTCGCTCCCCGCGCCGCAGCCACGCCGCTCCGGTCAGAAACCCCCCAGACAGGTACGCCTCACGACGGGCCTGCCGCGCCAGCACGAGTGCCACCGTGGCCGGCACCACTCCCCCGACGAAGAGGCCGGTCAGTGCCCCGAACAGCCCGAGCGCGAAGACAGCCCGCGCCTTGGTTGACCGCACCGGATCCGGATCCTGCGGGTGCCGGGGCAGCCCCGGCGGGGCGAGCGGGGAGGGCCCGGCAGTGGTGCTCATGCCCCCATCATGCCCGGACTCGGAACGGAACAGAGCTCGAGCCGGTCGCCCAGCGGATCACCGACACCGACGAACACGACGCGGCCCCCAGCAATGCCGGGGGCCGCGTCAATCATTGGGTGGTCTAGCGGTACGACCCGAAGTCGAAGTCGTCCAGCGGGACCGCCTGGCCACTGGCCGGCCCGAAGCCGTAATCGGTCTCCGGGTAGCCGGTCATCGAGTAGACCTTGGCCTTCGCCTCCTCGGTCGGCTCGACCCGGACGTTGCGGTACTTGCTGATACCAGTACCAGCCGGGATGAGCTTACCGATGATCACGTTCTCCTTGAGACCGATCAGCGAGTCGCTGCGAGCGTGGATCGCCGCATCCGTCAGCACCCGGGTGGTCTCCTGGAAGGAGGCCGCCGAGAGCCAGGAGTCGGTGGCCAGGGATGCCTTCGTGATACCCATCAGTACCGGACGGCCAGCGGCAGGTTCGCCGCCCTCGGAGACGAGCCGGCGGTTCTCCGACTCGAACAGGGCCCGGTCCACGAGCACGCCCGGCAGGAACTCGGTCGAGCCGGAGTCGATCACCGTCACCCGCTTCAGCATCTGCCGGATGATGATCTCGATGTGCTTGTCGTGAATGAGCACACCCTGCGAGCGGTAGACCTCCTGGACCTCCTGGGTCAGGTGGACCTGGACCGCACGCGGACCGAGGATGCGGAGCAGCTCGTGCGGGTCGATCGTACCCACCGTGAGCTTCTCGCCGACCTCGACGTGGTCGCCGTCGTTGGCCAGCAGTCGGACCCGCTTCGAGATCTTGTCGTAGGCGATCTCGTCACTGCCGTCGTCCGGCACCACAATGATCTTCCGCGACCGCTCGCCGTCCTCGATCCGGACCCGACCAGGGGTGTCCGCGATCGGGGCCTTGCCCTTCGGGATACGAGCCTCGAAGATCTCCTGGACCCGGGGCAGACCCTGGGTGATGTCCTCCCCGGCGACACCACCGGTGTGGAAGGTACGCATCGTCAGCTGCGTACCCGGCTCACCGATCGACTGGGCGGCGATGATGCCGACGGCCTCGCCGACATCCACGGTCTTGCCGGTCGGGAGCGAACGGCCGTAGCAGGCCCCGCAGACGCCCAGCTTCGACTCACAGGTAAGCACGCTGCGGACCCGGACGGACTCCACCCCGGCGGCGACGATCTTGTCCACCAGAATCGAATTGATGTCCGCGCCCCGCTCAGCGACGACGGTGCCGTCCGGCCCCTTGATGTCGTCAGCCAACGTACGGGCGTGCACGCTGGTCTCCGCGTGCTCGTGCACGGCCAACGAACCGGCCTCGCCGGCGAGCTGGCCCACCTGCATCGGAATGGCCCGGTCGGTGCCGCAGTCCTCCTCGCGGATGATCACATCCTGCGAGACGTCCACCAGACGACGGGTCAGGTAACCCGAGTCGGCGGTACGCAGGGCGGTGTCCGCCAGACCCTTACGGGCACCGTGCGTGGAGATGAAGTACTCCAGTACCGACAGGCCCTCGCGGTAGGAAGCCTTGATCGGACGCGGAATGATCTCACCCTTCGGGTTCGCCACCAGGCCACGGATCGCGGCGATCTGCCGGAGCTGAAGCAGGTTACCCCGGGCCCCCGAGTTGATCATCTTCCAGAGCGGGTTCTCCTGCGGTAGTGCGGTGTCCATCTCCTTGGCGACCTCGTTGGTCGCCTTGGTCCAGATCTCGATGAGCTCACCGCGACGTTCCTCGGCGGTCATCAGACCACGCTGGTACTGCTTGTCGATCCGGTCGGCTTCCTTCTCGTACCGACCAAGGATCTCCCGCTTACGCGGCGGCGCGAGGACGTCCTCCATCCCGATGGTCACGCCGGACCAGGTGGCCCAGTGGAAGCCGGCCTCCTTGAGACCATCGAGGGTGGCCGCGAGGGCGACCTTCGGGAAACGCTCGGCGAGGTCGTTGACGATCGCGGAGAGCTGCCCCTTGCGGATCTCGTAGTTCACGAACCGGTAGCCCGGCGGCAGGGTCTCGTTGAACAGAACCCGACCGAGCGTCGTCTCCACCGTGATCGGGTCGCCCTCGACCCAGCCCTCCGGCGCGGTCCACGGCTCGGCACCGGGGCCACTCTCGACCCCGACGAGACCCCGCAGCCGGATCTTCACCGGCGCCTGCAGGTGCAGTTCACCGTTGTCGAACGCCATCCGGGCCTCGGCGTCCGAGCTGAACGCCCGGCCCTCGCCCCGCTCACCCGGGGTGCGGTGGGTGAGGTGGTAGAGACCGATGATCATGTCCTGGGTGGGCATGGTCACCGGCTTGCCGTCCGCCGGCTTGAGGATGTTGTTGGACGAGAGCATCAGGATCCGTGCCTCGGCCTGAGCCTCGGCTGACAGCGGCACGTGGACCGCCATCTGGTCACCGTCGAAGTCAGCGTTGAACGCGGTGCAGACCAGCGGGTGGATCTGGATCGCCTTGCCCTCGACCAGCTGCGGCTCGAACGCCTGGATACCCAGCCGGTGCAGGGTCGGCGCCCGGTTGAGCAGCACCGGATGCTCGCCGATGACCTCCTCCAGCACATCCCAGACGACCGGCCGCTGCCGCTCGACCATCCGCTTGGCGGACTTGATGTTCTGTGCGTGGTTGAGGTCCACCAGCCGCTTCATCACGAACGGCTTGAACAGCTCCAACGCCATCTGCTTGGGCAGGCCGCACTGGTGCAGCTTGAGCTTCGGACCGACCACGATCACCGACCGGCCGGAGTAGTCGACCCGCTTGCCGAGCAGGTTCTGCCGGAACCGGCCCTGCTTGCCCTTGAGCATGTCGGACAACGACTTGAGCGGACGGTTACCCGGACCGGTGACCGGTCGACCACGGCGGCCGTTGTCGAACAACGCGTCAACGGCCTCCTGGAGCATCCGCTTCTCGTTGTTGACGATGATCTCGGGAGCACCGAGATCGATCAGCCGCTTGAGCCGGTTGTTCCGGTTGATCACCCGGCGGTAGAGGTCGTTCAGGTCGGAGGTCGCGAAGCGGCCACCGTCGAGCTGCACCATCGGGCGCAGGTCCGGCGGGATGACCGGGACGCAGTCCAGCACCATGCCGAGCGGCGAGTTGCTGGTGTTCAGGAACGCGGCGACCACCTTGAGTCGCTTGAGCGCCCGAATCTTCCGCTGCCCCTTGCCGGTACGGATGGTCTCCCGCAGGCTCTCCGCCTCGGTGCCGAGGTCCATGTTCTGGACCAGGGCCTTGATCGCCTCGGCCCCCATCCCGCCGGTGAAGTACTCGCCGAACCGGTCGCGCAGCTCCCGGTAGAGCAGCTCGTCGGTGACCAGCTGCTTCGGCTCCAGCTTGCGGAAGGTTTCCAGCACCTCGTCCAGGCGGTCGATCTCGCGCTGGGCCCGGTCGCGGATCTGGCGCATCTCGCGCTCTCCGCCCTCCTTGACCTTGCGCCGGACGTCCGCCTTGGCGCCCTCGGCCTCCAGCTCGGCGAGGTCGGCCTCGAGCTTGCCCGCCCGCTTCTCGATCTCCGAATCCCGGCTGTTCTCGGACTGCCGCTTCTCGGCGAGAATCTCGTTCTCGATCGTGGCCAGATCCCGGTGACGCGCATCGGCGTCCACACTCGTCACCACGTACGAGGCGAAGTAAATGATCTTCTCGAGGTCCTTGGGGGCGAGATCCAGCAGGTAGCCCAGCCGGCTCGGCACGCCCTTGAAGTACCAGATGTGGGTCACCGAGGCAGCGAGCTCGATGTGCCCCATCCGCTCCCGGCGGACCTTGGACCGAGTCACCTCAACGCCGCAGCGCTCACAGATGATGCCCTTGAAACGGACCCGCTTGTACTTACCGCAGTAGCACTCCCAGTCCCGCTGGGGACCGAAGATCTTCTCGCAGAAAAGCCCGTCCTTCTCTGGCTTGAGAGTGCGGTAGTTGATGGTCTCCGGCTTCTTGACCTCGCCGTGGGACCACTGCCGGATGTCGTCGGCGGTGGCGAGGCCGATGCGCAGCTCGTCGAAGAAGTTGACGTCGAGCACGTTATATCCCTCGTGTCGTGTCTGATCTCTAGCTAGCTCTCGGCGGGGTTGCGGGCCGGCCGGCCCGCAACCCTCGCCACTCACACCTCTTCGACCGAGCTCGGCTCGCGCCGGGACAGGTCGATGCCCAGCTCCTCCGCGGCCCGGAACACCTCGTCGTCGGTCTCCCGCATCTCCAGGGCCACACCGTCGCTCGAGAGCACCTCGACATTGAGGCAGAGCGACTGAAGCTCCTTGAGCAGCACCTTGAACGACTCCGGGATGCCCGGCTCCGGGATGTTCTCGCCCTTGACGATCGCCTCGTAGACCTTCACCCGGCCGAGGACGTCATCGGACTTGATCGTCAGCAGCTCCTGCAGGGCGTACGCGGCACCGTACGCCTGCATCGCCCAGCACTCCATCTCACCGAAGCGCTGGCCGCCGAACTGCGCCTTACCACCCAGCGGCTGCTGCGTGATCATCGAGTACGGACCGGTCGACCGCGCGTGGATCTTGTCATCGACCAGGTGGTTGAGCTTCAGGATGTAGATGTAGCCGACCGCGATCGGGTCCGGCAGCGGCTCGCCGGAGCGACCGTCCAAGAGCTGGGCCTTACCGGACGAACCGATCAGCTGCTTGCCGTCCCGGTTGGCCCGGGTGGACGCGAGCAGACCGGAGATCTCCTCTTCGCGGGCACCATCGAAGACCGGGGTGGCCACGTTGCTGTCCGGCTCGGACTCGTCGGCGCTGATCGCCTGGAGCTGCCGCTTCCACTCGGCGTCGTCACCCTCGACCTTCCACCCGGTCTTGGCCACCCAGCCGAGGTGCGTCTCCAGCACCTGGCCGATGTTCATCCGGGATGGCACGCCGAGCGGGTTCAGCACGATGTCGACCGGGGTCCCGTCCTCAAGGAACGGCATGTCCTCCACCGGCAGGATCTTGGAGATGACACCCTTGTTGCCGTGCCGGCCGGCGAGCTTGTCGCCGTCCTGAATCTTCCGCTTCTGGGCGACATAGACCCGGACCAGCTCATTGACGCCCGGCGGCAGCTCGTCACCGTCCTCGCGGGAGAAGGTGCGCACCCCGATGACCGTGCCGGTCTCGCCGTGCGGCACCTTCAGCGAGGTGTCCCGGACCTCACGCGCCTTCTCGCCGAAGATCGCGCGGAGCAGCCGCTCCTCGGGGGTCAACTCGGTCTCACCCTTGGGCGTGACCTTACCGACCAGGACATCGCCGGGGACGACCTCGGCGCCGATCCGGATGATGCCCCGCTCATCGAGGTCGGCGAGCATCTCCTCGCTGACGTTCGGGATGTCGCGGGTGATCTCCTCCGGCCCAAGCTTGGTGTCCCGGGCGTCAACCTCGTGCTCCTCGATGTGAATCGAGGTCAACACGTCCTGCTGCACGAGGCGCTGCGACAGGATGATCGCGTCCTCGTAGTTGTGGCCCTCCCAGGTCATGAACGCCACGAGCAGGTTGCGCCCGAGTGCCATCTCGCCGTCGTCGGTACACGGACCGTCGGCGATCACCTGGCCGGCCTCGACCCGGTCCCCCTCGAACACGACCGGCTTCTGGTTGACGCAGGAGCCGGCGTTGGAGCGGCGGAACTTGTGCAGCAGGTAGGTGCGACGGTGGCCGTCGTCCTGGTGCACGGTGATGTAGTCGGCGCAGAGGTCCTCGACGACACCGCCGAACTCGGCGACCACCACGTCCCCGGCGTCCACCGCGGCCCGGTACTCCATACCGGTGCCGACCAGCGGCGCCTCGGCCTTGACCAGCGGCACCGCCTGGCGCTGCATGTTCGCGCCCATCAGCGCGCGGTTGGCGTCGTCGTGCTCGAGGAACGGGATCATCGCGGTCGCGACCGAGGTCATCTGTCGCGGCGACACGTCCATGTAGTCCACGGCCGCGGGGGGCACGTCCTCGGTCTCGCCACCCTTACGACGGACCAGGACACGGTCCTCGGCGAACGAGCCATCCGCCCGCAGCGGTGCGTTGGCCTGCGCCTTGACGAAGCGGTCTTCCTCGTCCGCGGTCAGATAGTCGATCTGGTCGGTGACCCGACCGTCAACGACCTTCCGGTACGGCGTCTCGATGAAGCCGAACGGATTGACCCGGGCAAAGGTGGACAGCGCGCCGATCAGCCCGATGTTCGGGCCTTCCGGCGTCTCGATCGGGCACATCCGACCGTAGTGCGACGGGTGTACGTCGCGGACCTCGAATCCGGCCCGCTCCCGGGACAGACCACCGGGGCCAAGAGCACTCAGCCGACGCCGGTGGGTGAGGCCCGCCAGCGGGTTGGTCTGATCCATGAACTGGGACAGCTGCGACGTGCCGAAGAACTCCTTGATCGCCGCCACCACCGGGCGGATGTTGATCAGAGTCTGCGGCGTGATCGCCTCGACGTCCTGCGTGGTCATCCGCTCCCGAACGACCCGCTCCATCCGGGACAGGCCGACCCGGACCTGGTTCTGGATCAACTCACCCACGGTACGCAGCCGACGGTTACCGAAGTGATCGATGTCGTCGGCCTCGTAGCCCTCCTCCCCGGCGTGCAGCCGGCAGAGGTACTCGACGGTGGCGACGATGTCGTCCTGGGTGAGCACCCCGGTGTCGATCGACAGGTCCAGTTCGAGCTTCTTGTTGAACTTGTATCGGCCGACCTTGGCGACGTCATACCGCTTCGGGTTGAAGAAGAGGTTGTCGAGCAGGGTCTGGGCGTTCTCCCGGGTCGGCGGCTCGCCCGGACGCAGCTTGCGGTAGATGTCCAGCAGCGCCTCGTCCTGGCTGCCGATGTGGTCCTTCTCGAGCGTGGTCATCATCAGCTCGGACCAGCCGAACCGCTCGCGGATCTGCTCCGCCGTCCAACCGATAGCCTTGAGCAGCACGGTGACAGCTTGCCGACGCTTACGGTCGATCCGAACCCCGACGGTTTCACGCTTGTCGATATCGAACTCGAGCCAGGCACCCCGACTCGGGATGACCTTCACGCTGGAGAGGTCGCGGTCGGAGGTCTTGTCCGGCTGCTTGTCGAAGTAGACACCCGGCGACCGGACGAGTTGGCTGACGACGACGCGCTCGGTACCGTTGATGATGAAGGTGCCCTTCGGCGTCATCATCGGGAAGTCACCCATGAACACCGTCTGGCTCTTGATCTCGCCGGTGGTGTTGTTGGTGAACTCCGCGGTCACGAAGAGCGGGGCGCAGTAGGTGAGATCCTTCTCCTTACACTCCTCGATCGAGGCTTTGACCTCGTCGAAGCGTGGGGCCGAGAAGGAGAGTGACATAGTGCCGGAGAAGTCCTCAATGGGACTGATCTCGTCGAGAATCTCCGCGAGACCCGAGCGCGCGTGCGGATCGTCCGCCGACCGGCCCTGCCACGCCTCGTTGCCAACCAACCAGTCAAAAGACTCGGTCTGAATGGCAAGGAGGTTGGGGACCTCGAGGTGTTCGGTAATCCGACCGAAAGAAACTCGGCGGGGAGCGAAAGCGCTCGACGTACGACTGGTCTTCGCAGGGCGGGAAGCTGCCAAGATGCGTCCTTCCGAGGACCGGTGCTGCAGAACGGCTGGTACGCGCGCACTCCAATAACCCCACCAGAAATATCCACAATCGGACATTTCCGAGCAGGGGTAAATTCGGAAGGCAGCGCAAACTAGCAGTGTAGCCGAGAGGTTGGCCGCTGTCCAGCCAACCCCGCAGGTCATCGCGGAGCGCGCCCCGGAACCTCATGCCGGGCCGCTCAGAACGCGACGCTCCCACCGGGCCGCATTGCGGCCACCGGGCGACTCCGAGCCCACACCCAGTGGTGGCCGTGCAAGCGCGGAAAGTCTTGCTGGTTTCAGCGTGCCTGCCCGGCCGGGCCCCGTCAAGGGCCGGCTACCGCCGGCGGCGACCCACCGCTCCCCGCCAGCATCGGACCCGGCGCAGCCAGGTGGGCGGCACCGACAGGCCAGGCTCCCGCCAACCGCGCGGAACACCCGGCTCGGCTGGGGCAGCCCACGCCACCAAAACGGGCGGGCGGCGATCCGCTGACCGGATCACCGCCCGTCGTGCCGCAGGGCGCCCCGGCACACGTACACCGGGACACCCTACCGGGGTTAGCACAAGGTCACTTGAGGGTGACCTTGGCGCCCTCACCCTCGAGCTTGGCCTTGGCCTTGTCGGCGGTCTCCTTGTTGGCCTTCTCCAGGATCGCCTTCGGCGCGGACTCGACCAGGTCCTTGGCCTCCTTGAGGCCCAGGCCGGTCAGCTCACGCACGACCTTGATGACCTGAATCTTCTTGCCGCCGTCGGCCTCGAGGACGACGTCGAACTCGTCCTTCTCCTCCTCGACCGGCGCACCAGCACCGTCGGCCGGGACACCAGCGGCCACGGCGACCGGCGCCGCCGCGGTGACCTCGAAGGTCTCCTCGAACTGCTTCACGAACTCAGAGAGCTCGATCAGCGTCATCTCCTTGAACGCGTCGAGCAGCTCGTCGGTGCTGAGCTTCGCCATATCTGGCGTCCTTTCTCAAGTGGTGTTGCTAAGAATCGTGTGCACCGGGGCAGCCTCAGGCCGCCTCGGCGCCTTCCTTCTCGCGCTTGTCCTGCAGGGCAGCCGCCAGGCGGGCCGTCTTGGCCATCGGCGCCTGGAACAGCGACGCGGCCTTGCTCAGGTTGCCCTTCATGGCACCGGCCAGCTTGGCCAGCAGCACCTCGCGGGACTCCAGGTCGGCGAGCTTCGTGACCTCGGCCGCAGAGATGGCCTTGCCCTCGAAAACGCCGCCCTTGATGACCAGCTTCGGGTTGGTCTTCGCGAAATCGCGAAGACCCTTGGCCGCCTCGACGACGTCGCCCGAAACAAAAGTCAGCGCGGTAGGACCGGTGAACAGCTCGTCGAGCCCGGAGATACCCGCGTCCGCCGCGGCACGCTTGGCCAGCGTGTTCTTGGCGATGGTGTAGGTGGTCTCCGTGCCGAGCGAGCGCCGCAGCTGGGTGAGCTGGGAGACCGTCAGACCACGGTACTCGGTCAGCACGGTCGCACCCGCGTTGCGGAAACTCTCGGTCAGCTCGACGACGGCCGTGGCCTTGTCGGCCCGGATCGGCTTGTCCGCCATGTCCCTCCTCTCTCGTTGCTCCAGGCTGGTCACCGTCATCGGCGGTAGCCGACGGCGGATCCGGAGGAAACACAGCAACGAGAAAAGCCCCGGCGCAGGGCGCACGGGGCGAAAGGCTGGTGCTGGCACCACAGTCGGCGGACCGTGGGAGACAACCTGTTTTCGCTTACCGCCCTGCGCGGGTCGCCCGTCGTCGCGGAACCTTCGACCGTGCCGAGGCACGGTGACCAGCGGTCTCTGGGTGGAACTTCGCGACAAGAATACGCGATGCCCGCGAGGGCTGCCACACCGCCCCCATCAGCCCTACCGCCCAGCACCCGGCCGACCGCCAGCCGATCAGTCAGAAAGCCGAACGGGCCCCACCAGCTGGCAGGGCCCCGTTCGAACGCAGTCGTGCTCAGCCCTCGGCGGAGCTCTCCTGCAGGTTCTTCACCACGTTCGGGTCGACCGGAACACCCGGGCCCATCGTGGTGGTGAGGGTTACCTTCCGCAGGTACTTACCCTTGGCCGCGGACGGCTTAACCCGCAGGATCTCGTCGAGGACCGCCGCGTAGTTCTCCACCAGCTGGCTCTCGGAGAACGATGCCTTCCCGATGATCAGGTGCAGGTTGGAGTGCTTGTCCACCCGGAAAGCGATCTTACCGCCCTTGATGTCCGCAACAGCCTTGGCGACATTCATCGTCACCGTGCCGGTCTTCGGGTTCGGCATGAGACCGCGCGGGCCCAGGATCCGCGCGATCCGACCAATCTTGGCCATCTGGTCCGGCGTGGCGATCGCCGCGTCGAAGTCGAGCCAGCCGCCCTGGATCCGGGCGACCAGCTCATCCGTGCCCACCTCGTCAGCCCCGGCGGCAACGGCCTCCTCGGCCTTCGCGCCGGCGGCAAACACGATCACACGCGCGGTCTTACCAGTGCCGTGCGGCAGGTTGACCGTGCCGCGCACCATCTGGTCCGCCTTACGCGGGTCGACGCCGAGGCGCATCGCGACCTCGACCGTGGCGTCGAACTTGGCGGAGGTGGTCTCCTTGGCCAGCTTGACGGCCTCGGCGGGGGTGTACAGCTTCGACCGGTCGATGGCCGCAGCCGCCTTGCGGTAGTTCTTGCTGTGCTGCATCTGTGGTTACTCCTGTGGTCTCTGGCGGGCCGCGGTGCTCACGAGCCCTCCCACAAACGGGATCGGCGGGTCGGCTTGGGTCAGTCGACGACGTTCAGGCCCATCGACCGGGCGGTGCCGGCGATGATCTTCTCGGCCTGGTCGAGGTCCTTGGCGTTGAGGTCAGCCATCTTCTTCTCAGCGATCTCCCGCAGCTGGGCCCGGCTGACCTGGCCGACCTTCTCCAGGTGCGGGACACCCGAGCCCTTCGCCACACCAGCGGCCTTGATCAGCAGCCGGGCGGCAGGCGGGGTCTTCAGCACGAAGGTGAACGAGCGGTCCTCGTAGACGCTGATCTCGGCGGGGACGATGTCGCCCCGCTGGGACTCGGTCTGCGCGTTGTAGGACTTGCAGAACTCCATGATGTTCACACCGTGCTGACCCAGCGCGGGGCCAACCGGCGGCGCCGGGGTGGCCTGGCCCGCCGGCAGCTGAAGCGTGAACGTCTTGACGAGCTTCTTCTTCGGAGGCATGTCACTTCCTGGGACGTGGAACGGAAATTCGCACCGCCGGTCGGGGCATGCACGGTCAGCATGCCGCGTAGACGGCGACGTTCTAGGGTAGCGCATGCCGACTGCCGGCCTTCCGGGGTACGGCTGCCGGCCGCCCGGGCCAGAAACGAGTACGTCGGCGGTGGGTAGCTACCCACCGCCGACGTACTGAAGGTCAGATCTTGGCGACCTGGTTGAAGTTCAGCTCCACCGGCGTCTCTCGACCGAAGATCGACACCAAGACCTTGAGCTTCTGCTGGTCGGCGTTGATCTCGCTAATCGTCGCCGGCAGGGAGGCGAAGGCACCGTCGGTGACGGTGACCGAGTCGCCGACCTCGAAGTCGAGGACCTTGACCTCGGGCTTCGCCTTCTTTTCCACAGCCTCGACCGCTGGCGCCAGCCACTTCAACACCTCGTCGAGGCTCAGCGGCGCCGGACGGTCGGCCCGGTCGGTGGCGCCCACGAAGCCGGTCACCCCGGGCGTGTTCCGCACGCAGGAGTACGACTCGGCAGTGAGCTCCATTCGCACCAGGATGTAGCCGGGGAAGACCTTGGCCTGGATCTGGGAACGCTTGCCGTTCTTGACCTCGACCTCGTCCCGGGTCGGCACCTCGACCTGGTAGATGTAGTCCTCCATGTCGAGGGAGGTGATCCGGGTCTCGAGGTTGGTCTTGACCTTGTTCTCGTAGCCGGCGTACGAGTGCACCACATACCAGTCGCCCGGCGCGTAGCGCAGCTTCTGCCGCAGCTCGGCGACCGGGTCGAACTCGTCCTCCTCGGCCGGCTCGCTGGCGCTGGCGGAGAGCTCCGGCTCGCTGGCGCTGGCGGAGAGCTCCGGCTCGCTGGCGGCCTCAACCGACATGTCACCAGCCGCCGTCGCGACCGTGGACTGCTCGTCCACAGGCTCGGCGGTCTCGTCGTACTCAGGCACGCTTGCTCACTTCCGTCACTATCAGCACAGTCAGCCGGTCAGCTGGGGTTACCGAAGACCCACAACACACCCTCGGCGAAGGCGAGGTCCAGGCCAGCCACGATCGCCAGCATCACGGCGACGAACACGATCACCACGGAGGCGTAGGTCAACAGCTCCTTGCGAGTCGGCCAGATGACCTTACGCAGCTCAGCCACGACCTCGCGGACGAATCGCACGACTCGACCGATCGGACCAACCTTGTCACCCTGGGTACGACTCTTCGGCCGGTCCCCCGACTCGGCCCGTGAGCTGCTCGCGCCCTCGCCCCGGGAGGCTGACTCATCGTCGGCGCCGGCATCGCCGGCAGCGTCGAGCTCGCCGTCCGGACGCTCGTCGTCGGCATCCTCGCCGCGCCGCTTGTTGTCGGCCACATCGCCCTCCGTCGCGGGATGTCGGTTCGCACGCCGTCACAGCATACGCGGCGTCTGGTCACGCCGGCCGGCCCGACCGTCCGCGACGGGCCGTAGCCAGCGGTCCGAACTTGGGGCCCGAGTGCCTCGGGGCCGCCCTGCCGATACCACCACCACGGGCCGGACGCCGCCAACCGACGACGCGACCCACGAAGCGATCAGGCCTGAGGCGCAGGGGTGACAGGACTTGAACCTGCAGCCTGCGGTTTTGGAGACCGCTGCTCTGCCAATTGAGCTACACCCCTATGCGGCAGACGTCACCTCACCCGCCAATACGGCTGGGCAGGGTCACGTGCCCCACGGCGGATCAGTGTACGGGTAGTGGCACGACTTTCCCAACCGGTCCGCCCCTGGCACGTCAAAGATCGGTCAGCCGGACGTCCGAATGGTCGCCCTCGCCTGCGACAACACCTTCTCCCCGCCGCAGGTCGCGGTGATGTCGATCCTGGTCAAGCCCGCATCGGTGACCTCCCGAACCGCCGCCGTCACCTCGATCTCGGTGCCCTGATCATCGTCTGGGACAACGACCGGCCGGGTGAATCGGACCCCGTAGTCGACCACCGCGTCGGCAGCGCCGGCCCACTCGGCGACGGCCCGGCCCACCAGAGCCATCGTGAACATGCCGTGGGCGATCACGCCGGGCAGCCCGACGGAGGTCGCGATCCGGTCGCTCCAGTGGATCGGGTTGAAGTCTCCCGAGGCACCCGCGTAGCGGATCAGGTCCGCCCGGGTCACCCGGAACGTCTTGGTCGGCAGCTCCATCTCAGCCCTCCCCCCGTACGACAATCTTCGACCAAACGGTGACCACCGACTCACCATCAGGCGTGGTGACCTCGGTGCGGGTGGTCAGGAACCCGTGCCCGCCGCGGGTGCGGACGTCCTCGATGGTGTTGACGCAGACCAACTCGTCCCCCGCCACCACCGGGCGGGTGTAGGCGAAGCGCTGATCGCCGTGGACCACCCGGCTGTAGTCGACACCGAGGTCCGGATCTTCCACGATCTGACGGGTGGCGGCCATGGTGACCACGACCGGGAAGGTCGGCGGGGCGACCACGTCCGGATGGCCGAGTGCACGAGCGGCAGTCGGGTCGTGGTGGGCCGGTTCGGTGGCGCCGATCGCGGTCGCGAACTCACGAATCTTCTCTCGGCCCACCTGGTAGGGGGCGGTCGGCGGGTAGGTCCGGCCGACGAAGGAGGGGTCCAGGGACATGCCGTGAACCTACACGCAGAACACGGCCGCCGATCCACCCGACCGGCGGCGGCAAAGCCACGCGGGTCGGCGGATCGGCGACCGTGGACAACTCAGCGGTGGACCGCCAGGATCAGCGGGTCTCGCGGTGGATCGTGTGCCGGCCGTCACGCGGGCAGAACTTCTTCAGCTCGATACGGTCCGGGTCGTTACGCCGGTTCTTGCGCGTGATGTAGTTGCGCTCCTTGCACTCCACACACGCCAAAGTGATCTTCGGCCGGACATCGGTCGCCTTCGCCACGGCGGAGTGCCTTCCTCGTAAATGGGTGACAACTACGGGCGCATCAGCCTACGCGCAGAGCACGTGGACATGCAAAGCGGGCGCCGAAGGCGCCCGTCCCATCATCCGCCGGGTGAGGCCCGATGGACGAAAGTAGCGGTGGCCGGACTTGAACCGGCGACACAGCGATTATGAGCCGCTTGCTCTGCCACCTGAGCTACACCGCCGGGTGGGTCCAGCCGGACCCTCTGAGCCCCCTTACGGAATCGAACCGTAGACCTTCTCCTTACCATGGAGACGCTCTGCCGACTGAGCTAAGGGGGCCTGCGCAACCACTCGGTGGCCGCGCAGAGATAAGCCTACACGGCGGGATCGCGGAGCTGAAATCGGATCCCCCGACGGCCCGCAGGCCCAGCTCACGGCACGACCCGCAGTCGCGGCGGCTCCCCCGCGGCCACCGTCCCCGACTCCAGTTGGGCGCCGAACCACGCCTCCAGCCGCTCATAGGGCAACGGCCGACTGAACAGGAACCCCTGCCCGTACTCACACCCGATGTCCTGGAGAAGCTCCAGGGTCAACTCGCTCTCCACCCCCTCGGCCACCACGCCGAGCCCGAACTGCTGGGAGAGCGTGACCACGGCGTTGACGATGGCCAGGTCCCCGGGGTCGGTCGCCATCCCCTGCACGAACCGGTGATCGACCTTCACCTCGTGCACGGGGAGCCGACGCAGGTGGGCAAGCGACGAGTTACCCGTACCGAAGTCATCCACCGACAGGCGGACGCCCAGATCACGTAGGCGCCGCAGGGTTGGAATGGGGCGGTCGGTGCCGTCCAGCACCCCGGACTCCCGGATCTCCAACGTGAGCCGCTCCGGCGGCACCCCGTACTCCTCGAGCAGTTCCCGCACCCGCTCCGGGAAATGCTGGTCGGACAGCGTACGCGGGGAGAGGTTGACCGCGACGGAGAGCGGGTGACCCCCGGGCGCCCAGTCACGGCTACGGCGTAGCCCCTCCCGGAGCACAAACTCGGTGAGCCGCCCCAGTTGACCGGTGTACTCCGCAACCGCCACGAAGTCCTCCGGCGAGACTGCCCCGTGGGCCCGGTCCTCCCAGCGGGCAAGGCACTCGACGCCCACCAACCGCCGGTCGGGCAGGGTGACCTTGGGCTGGAAATACACCTCCAGCTCCCCGTTGGCCAGGGCCCGCCGCAGGTCACCGGCGAGACCGAGCCGCCGCAGCGACCGGGACTCCAACGCCGGGTGGAACAGCTGGACGTTCCCCGGCGCGGACTTGGCCGCCCGTACGGCCAGGTCGGCCCCTTGCAGCAGCGCGGCAGGCCCCTTGCCATGTTCCGGGTGCACGGCGACACCCACCGCCGTATCCACGTCGAGGGTCAGCCCGTCAAGAATCACCACGGCCCGGATCTGCTCCCGCATCCGCGCCGCCAACTCCAGGGCCGCGGTCGCCCCCGCCAGCCGGAGGGTCACCAGAAACGCGTCACCGCCGACCCGTCCCACCAATGCCGAGGACGGCGCGCAGGACCGAAGCCGCGCGGCGACCTGGACCAACACCGTGTCCCCGGCGGCCCGCCCGAGAGACTCGTTGACCTCCCGGAGTCGATCAACCGAGAAGAGCAGCAGCGCCACCACCTCACCCGGCGCCCGGATCTTCACCGCCTCGTCCAGCGCCTCGGTGACCCGCCGCCGGTTGGGCAGCTTGGTGAGCGTGTCGTGGTAGGCGTCGTGCCGCAGCCGGTCAACCAGCCGGGAATTCTCGAGCGCGACCGCGGTGTGCGCGGCGACGGTCTCGAAGACAGGGACATCATCCGGCGTGAAGCGACCTCCTACGCTGAGCTGGTTGACGACCTCCAGTGTGCCGATCACCGCCGGACCCGACCGTAACGGGACGACGATCACGTCCTTCACCCCGTGGCCGGCCAGGTCCCCCCAAGCGTCAGCCGAGTCCGGGAGGGCCCGCCCGACGGCGCGGGTAACACCGGATTCCCGGACCTGTTCCCGCAGGTCGGCTGGGGTGGGCGCGACATCGAGTAGTCCCCGGTCGCCCATCCGGGCGCTGAGCAGCACCTCGGGGTACCGCCCCTGCGCGGGCAGCCACAGGGTCGCGTACTCGGCCTGCATCAGGGCCCGGATCCGACCCAATAGCTGGTCGGCGACGGCACCCTCCCGACCGCCCTCGGTCATCGCCCGAGTCAGCTCGTACATGCTGCTCAACGTGCGGTGCTGCCGGAGGAACTGCGCATAGGAGCGGTAGACCACCACCATCGCAACGGCCAGCACGGCAATCAGCAGCACTGACCACCAGGTCGACTCCAGCGCCAGCAACAGGATCAGGCCGATCGCCACGTTGATGGAGTTGACCACCAACTGCACCCGGGACCCACGGAAAAACTCCCAGCCCGCCTGCCAGCCGTGGAGCAGACTCACGACACCACTGACCGCGATCAGGGAGGCGACCGAGTTCACGGTGACCGCGGCGAACAGGACCGCCCAGGTCCGGGGACCGATTCCGTCCACACCCGAAAGCCCGACCAGGACCACGCCGCCCAGCGCGGCCGCCGCGCCCTTGCAGGCCACGTTGAACCAGACCTTCACCGCGCCGAGCCGACGCCAGAGCAGCCCGACAAGGGTGGACAGCACGATGAGCGCCACGACCGTGAAGGGCGGCAGGTAGTAGAACGCCAGCACGAGTGGGATCTCGGTGACGACCACCTCGAGCGCCTCCCGGCGCACGACGATCTGTAGGACCCCGGCACCAGCCGCGATCATCACGACGAGCAGGACAGCGGCGATAGCCAGGTCACCGGGGGGAGACTCGGCCGCGAGCGCCAGGAAGATGCTCCCAAATACCGCGACCATCGCCAGCGGGGCGGTAATCAGCCAGACCTGCTCGGTGAGCCTATGCACCGGCGGTGGACCGCCTGACATTCCGCCCCCTGGTCGACGGCGCGGACGCTACCTGCTTACCGTGGTACCAGCCTCCACGGCTAGACCCAAATCCAGTCAGCGCGCTGCGCACCCGAGTTCAGGGCCAGGCGGCTACCGAATGGGGCCACTACCGCGAAGGTGAGGGCACTTCGCCCCCGACGTGCCAGTCCAGACATCGATTAACTCCTGCCGGGAGGGGATCCGAGATTGTTGCCGGTGTCACGATGGTGCCACATGTGGAATCCGCCGGCAAAGCCCCCGGCGGGACGGATCTGGAAACGACAAATCCGGGCAAAAATAACCTTTTACTACTACAGATAGAATGATCCTGACCTACCCTGATCTGGCCCGAATCTCGACGCAGCAACTGGGTACGATCCCACCGTTTAAGGGTAGTCGATCACATGTCAAATAAGGACAGATCGGTGGACGCGGAACACTCCCGGCCAGCAGGGGTCGATGACGTCACCGTCGACGCA
Organism: Salinispora goodfellowii; assembly: GCF_059570675.1. Lineage (NCBI taxonomy): Bacteria > Bacillati > Actinomycetota > Actinomycetes > Micromonosporales > Micromonosporaceae > Salinispora > Salinispora goodfellowii. The sequence goes on from NZ_JCANTD010000003.1 coordinate 313,356, forward strand.
CTGGGCGAGTTGAGCGGGGCGTTGGAGACGGTCCACCGAGCACGTGGTCACCTGTATTCGGCACACCAGCTCATCGGGGGAGCAGATCTCACCCTCGACCGGGTGGTAGGGCTGCTCCGCGAGGCTGGGCACGACGACCTTGCCGACCGGGTCGAGCACGAGCTGCTGGGCCGCAACGTGCTACCCGGACGGTGGACGTTCCAGGTCGTGGAGGAGTTCGACGACGGCTACTACGCTACGTTCCAGGAGATCGAACGGGACGCACGGGAGCGCCTGGCCGGCGGGCGGCGGCACATCTACGAGGCGGAGATGAAGCAGCGGCGCCGTACCCACGGGTTGCGGGGGCACGAGGCCACGCCGGAGGCGGGAGCTCCGTAACGTGGCCGGGCAGCACCACCGGTTGCGCCGCTCGGGCAACGCCACTCGAACGTTCATGTGCCGCTCGGGCAACGCCACTCGAACGTTCACCGGTTGACCGGGACTGTCGGAAGCCCGACCCGAGTGGTACGCAGCGGCGCGGACAAGAGCGCCAACAGCCCGACGCCGCCGGTGGCCACCGCGCAGACCACGACCGCCACCACCGCACCACGGTGTTCGACGACAGCGCCGAGCACATTGAGCATGACCAACGAAGCCAGGCTCTGCACCAGAACCAGCAGGGCCTGAATACGGGACAGGTGCGTCTCCGGGGTCGTCCCCAGGATCAGGGGCCCGATGTGCGCGGCAAAGAGGCCACTCCCGAGCCCCAACACCAGCGCCGCGCCGACGGCAACAGCGGCGGTGGGCGAGAGCGCCAGTCCGAGGACACCGGTGCTCGCTGCCAACAGGCCCCAGGCGGAGAGAAGACCGGGCCGGCCAAGCGGGCCCCGGCGCGCGACAGCCAGGGTGACGACCAGCATGCCGATGCTCTGCGCCCCAAGAATGAGACCGGCAGCCGCGGCTCCCCAGTCTTCCGCCCGCACGAGCAGCGGGACCAGCAACGACAACACCGGAAGCAGGAACGCCGCCGCGGCCCCGGTCATCGTCAACCCGGGGCGCAGAAGCGGATCACGAAAGCCGACGCGGAAGCTGTCGAAGGCGTCGCGGACAACCCCACTGCCCGCGGGCGGTGGCGGGCCACCGTACCGCGGCCGGATGACGATCAGCAGCATCAGTACCGCGGCGAAGGTCACCGCGTTCACCAGGGCGGCCCCCGCCAGCCCGGCCAACCCGACGAGAACCCCGCCGAGCGGACCGCCGCTCACGGCCACCAACTGACCGCCGGCCTGACGTAGCGCCAGGGCCCGCGGCAGGTGGTCCGGGTGGACCAGCCGTCGCGGCATCGACCCGGACGCTGGCAGATAGAAGGCATCGGCGACCCCCACCGCGACCCCGGCGGTAAGCAACAACCAGGGCGGCGCGCCAAGGTGGTAGGCCGCCGCCGCCAGGGCGACCGAGAAGACGAGCATCGCCGCGTCGCCGATGATGAGCACTCGGCGTGCGCTCACCCGGTCCCCGAGGGCCCCACCGATCAGGAGCAGCAGCACCCGCGGCAGCGTGATGGCGGTGAGCACCAGCCCGGCGATGGCGCCGCCATGCGCACTCGCCTGCCAACCGAGGGCGAAGTAGAACAGCGAGTTGCCCAGCAACGAGGCGAGGATCCCGACGAGCCAGAGCAGGTACGAGGTGGGCAGTTTGGTGCCTCCGGTGGCGAGGACGCGGATCTGGACCACCGGACAATGCCGGATCTTGGCCACTGCCACAAGGCCGGCCAGGAGCGGCGATACCGCGGGGCTACCGTAGGTGCGTGACGCTCTCGCTGGCGATCTCGCCCTGCCCCAACGACACGTTCGTCTTCCACGCGCTGGTGCACGGGCAGGTCCCCGGCGCCCCCGCGGTCACGGTGGCCTACGCCGACGTGGACGTGACCAACACGGCCGCCGAGCGGGGCGCGTTCGACCTGGTGAAGGTGAGCTACGCGGCGCTGCCGTGGCTGCTCGAGGACTACCACCTCCTGCCCTGCGGTGGAGCACTCGGCCGGGGCTGCGGACCCCTGGTGCTGACCCGACCCGACCCGACGCTCGCCCCTGCTGCGGCACCCGAGGGCTCGGGCAGCCGGGTGACCGGGGTCCCAGACCGGGCCGACCTCTCCGGGGCCACGGTTGCCGTACCCGGCGACCGGACCACGGCCTACCTGCTCTTCCGGCTCTGGTCAGCCGGGCGGCCACCCGCCCGGATCGAGGTGGTGCCGTTTCACGAGATCATGCCGGGGGTCGCCGCCGGTCGCTACGACGCCGGCCTGGTGATCCACGAGGCCCGGTTCACCTACCCCCGGCACGGGCTGACCGCCCTGGTCGACCTGGGCCAGTGGTGGGAGGCCGACACCGGCCTCCCGATCCCGCTCGGCGCGATTCTCGCCCGCCGCGGCAGCGTGGACCCCGAGGCCGCCACCGGATGGATCCGGGAGTCGGTCCACCGCGCCTGGGCGGACCCGGCGGCCAGCCGCGACTACGTGCTGAGGCACGCGCAGGAGATGGAGCCCGACGTGGTCCAGCGGCACATCGACCTCTATGTGAACGAGTTCACCGCCGACCTGGGTGCAGCCGGGTCCGCCGCCGTCAACGCGCTGCTGGGCCGGGCCGCCGACGCCGGCCTGGTGCCTCAGACCTCCAACTCGCGGGCGACCGCGTGGACCAGCTGAGCGATCTTCTGCGCGGTCTTCCGGTCCGGGAACCGGCCTCGGCGTAGGTTCGGCTGCACCTTTGCCTCCAGAACTTTGATCATGTCTTCGACGAGGCCGTGCAGCTCCTCCGCCGGGCGACGACGCAGCTCCGCCACCGACGGTGGGGCCTCCAACAGCTTGACCCCCATCGCCTGGGTGCCACGACGGCTGTCGACCACGCTGAAGTCGACCCGCTGCCCACCCTTGAGGTCGGTGACACCCGCCGGAAGCGCCGCCTTGGGCAGGAACACGTCGCCGCCCTCGTCACTGGTGACGAACCCATATCCCTTGGTCGCGTCGTACCACTTCACTCGACCCGTCGGCACTTGAAAACCTCTGCTTCACTCACGACGTCTACTGCTCTAAGGCTAGCCGGACCACGGCGTCGGGCGCCGCTGGGAATCCAGTGAGATCATCGCGCACCGGCTCCACCCCGCCGCGGCTGCCACCGGTACGGCGGTCACCGATGCGGTGAGGGCGACTGGCCGACCGAGGGGCGGAGCGGGCACCCGCCGGGCTAGCGTGGAAAGACGATGACCAACTCACTCGCCGACCACCTGCGTGCGCTGCCCGACCAGGAGCTCGCGGCCCTGCTCCAGCGGCGGCCGGACCTGGTCGTACCGGTCCCCAGCGACCTCGCCGCGCTCGCCCTCCGAGCCCAGTCCCGGGTGTCGGTGGCCCGCGTGCTGGACAGCCTGGACCGGTTCACGCTTCAGGTCCTCGACGCCGCCCGACTCACCCGCGCCGCAGCGGCCGACACGACCAGCCTCGACGTGATCCTCGCCATGGCCGCGGCCAACGTGTGCCCGCCCGACCCGGCCGCCGTCCGCGAAGCGGTGCGACTGCTCCGATCCCGCCTGCTGCTGTACGGACCCGACGAACGGCTACACGTGATCGGCGGCATCGACGAAGTCTCCCCGTACCCTGCGGGGCTGGGCCGGCCGGCAGCGGAGCTGGACTCGCGGGCGGCGGCCCTCTGCGCGGACCCGGCGAAGCTGCGGCGCACCCTGCTCTCGGCACCGCCGTCGGCGCGGGCCATCCTGGATCGACTCGCCGCCGGTCCGCCGGTCGGCAGCGTGCCACCGGGGGCGTTGCAGGCCCTGCCCCTGGGCGCCGAGGATGCCCTGCCGCCGGACCCCACGAACGGCGGCGCACCCACCGGCTCACCGGTGCGCTGGCTGGTTGACCACCGGCTCCTGGTTTCGGTCACCACCGGTGGGGGCGGCCGCCCCGGGACTGTCGAGCTGCCCCGGGAGGTGGGGCTCCTGCTCCGCCGGGACACCGGCTCGCTCGGCCCCCTGCCCACCGACCCGCCACCGGTCGCGGCCCCACCCCGGGAACCGAAGGCGGTCGACTCAGCCGGGGCCGGCCAGACCATGGAGGTGGTCCGCCAGGCCGAGGCGCTGCTGGAACAGCTCGCCGCGGAGCCGGCCTCGGTGCTTCGCTCCGGCGGCCTGGGCGTCCGCGACCTGCGCCGGCTGGCCCGCGCCCTCGGCCTGGACGAACCGACCGCCGCACTGCTGCTGGAGGCGGCGCACGCCGCCGGACTAACCGGGGAGTTGGAGGCGCCCGGGGTCGCCGCACCCCGGGCCGGCGCCGAGCAGCAGGTGCTGCCGAGCGCCGGGTACGAGGCCTGGCGCGCCGGTTCGCTGGCGCAACGGTGGGAGCAGCTGGCCCGGGCCTGGCTGACGATGACCCGACAACCCGGGCTGGTCGGCCAACGCGACGACCGGGACCGCCCGATCACGGTGCTCTCCCCCGAGGCGGAACGTGCTGGGGCGCCGATCGCCCGGCAGGCGGCGCTCGGTGTCCTCGCCGACCTGGAGCCGGCGACCGCACCCACCCCGGACGAGGTGTTGGAGCTGCTGGACTGGCGAGCGCCCCGGCGCAGCCGGGGACGGGAGGCGGCACACCGGGAGGTGCTGACCGAGGCGGCCACGCTGGGCGTGACCGGGCTGGGGGCGCTCACCTCGTACGGGCGGCTGCTGCTCGCCGACACCACCGCCAGCGAGCAGCGGGGCGCGGACGACCCGCTGGGCCTGCACGCCGACGGCGAGCCGTCAACGGCGGTACGGGCGCTGGACGGGCTGCTGCCCGCCCCGGTTGACCACTTCCTGGTGCAGGCCGATCTGACCGTCGTCGTACCGGGACCGGCTGACCCGACCCTCGCCGCCGAACTGGACGTGGTGGCCGAGCACGAGTCGGCCGGTGGGGCCAGCGTGCACCGGGTGACCCCGGCAAGTGTCCGGCGGGCGCTGGACGCCGGCTACTCGGCAGCCGACCTACACGGGTTGTTCGCCCGGCGCTCGCGGACCCCGGTGCCGCAGGGGCTCACCTACCTGGTCGACGACGTCGCCCGCCGGCACGGCGGGCTACGGGTCGGCGCCACCGGGGCGTACCTACGCAGCGACGATGAGGCGCTGCTCGGCGAGGTACTCGCCGACCGCCGGTTGGAGGTGCTGGCGCTCCGCCGGCTCGCGCCGACCGTGCTCGTCACGCCGGGCCCGGTCAACCGGATGCTCGCCACGCTGCGCGAGGCTGGCTACGCACCGGTGCCCGAGGACGCCACCGGTGCGGCGGTACTCACCCGGCCCAGGGCCCGCCGGGCACCGGCGCGCTCGCCGGGCACCGCCGCCCGGATCGTTGACCCGGTCACCGCCCCGAGGCTCCCGATGCCCCGGCTCCTCGGCATGGTCGAGCAGATCCGGCGGGGTGACGCCGCCACCCGGGCCGCGCAGCGGGCACCGGCGTCGCTCCGCGGCCAGGAGGGCGCCGGAGCCGCGCACCGCCACACCGACGCGCTGGCCGTACTCCAGCAAGCGGTTCGGGACAAGGCGCTGGTCTGGGTGGGGTATGTCGACGCGCACGGGGCGACCGCCTCCCGGCTGGTCCGGCCGGTGTCGATCGGGGCCGGTTACCTACGGGCGGAAGACGAGCGGACCGAGATGCTGCACACCTTCGCCCTACACCGGGTGGCAGCAGCGGTGCTGGCGGACTGAACACCCTGCCAGGCCAGGGCCGATCGCGCGGCAGAGGACCAACGGATCAGCGCCGATCGCGGCGGAACGTACCGACCACCGCGACCACCAACAGCAGACCAAACGCCGTACCGGCGGTCTCGCCGACCGAGTCCACGAGGCCCTGCCGCTGCACCAGCAGACCAAACAGGAACCAACCGAACAGGAGCACCCCGCCGGCCACGTAGGCGACCATGGTGCCGGCGGAGACAGGCGGATCAGGTCTCCGCGGCGTCTCAGTCATCACATCCTGGTCGACGGTCATTCCGCCCTCCCCGCCATCGACGAGCTCCGAGGGTCCAGGGTGACATTCACCGTGGCCGTGGGCCAGCACCACCACCGGCCGGTCCGGCCCGGGCGTTGCGCCCGCCCCCGTTGGCGACTCCGCCGCCCGGTCGACGCGGACCTCCGGCCCCGCCGCCCTCGGCCGCGGATCGAACGCGTACGCACCGGCGCCGACCAGCGTGACAGCCGTGCGGGCAGAATCCGGAAGGCAGTCCGGAACCAGAAATGTGAGACCCGCCCGCATTGGTTGTCACCCTGCAAGACGTACCAGCACCCCGTCAGGTTGCATGGTGCGCCCAAAAATCCAAGATCCGGGGCGGAGCGTGCAACACTGGATGGTCGTCCCGTGGCCCCACGCCCGGCACGACGACCGACATCCGAAGATCAAGAGAGGCACTCACGTGAGTGGTGGACCCCTGATCGTGCAGTCGGACAAGACCCTGCTGTTGGAGATCGAGCATCCCGATGCGCAGGCCTGCCGGTTGGCGATCGCGCCGTTCGCCGAGTTGGAACGCTCACCGGAGCATGTACACACGTACCGGCTGACCCCACTGGGCCTCTGGAACGCCCGGGCCGCTGGGCACGACGCCGAGGGCGTGGTCAACGCGCTGATCACGTACAGCCGCTATCCGGTACCCCATGCCCTGCTGGTTGACGTGGCCGAGACGATGGACCGGTATGGCCGGCTGCAACTGATCAACGACCCGACGCACGGCCTGGTGCTGCGGGCCGTGGATCGGGTGGTGCTGATCGAGGTCGCCAAGAGCAAGAAGCTCGCCGGGATGCTCGGCACGAAGCTCGACGACGACACCATCGCGGTGCATCCGTCCGAGCGCGGGCGGCTCAAGCAGGCGCTGCTCAAGCTCGGCTGGCCGGCCGAGGACCTGGCCGGGTACGTCAATGGTGAGGCCCACCCGATCGAGCTGGCCGAGGCTGGCGGGGACGGCGGAAAGCCGTGGACGCTGCGCTCCTACCAACGGGAGGCGGTGGAGGCGTTCTGGGCCGGCGGGTCGGGCGTGGTGGTGCTGCCCTGCGGCGCGGGGAAGACCCTGGTCGGGGCGGCGGCGATGGCTGAGGCGAAGGCGACCACGCTGATCCTGGTGACGAACACGGTGGCGGGGCGGCAGTGGAAACGGGAGTTGGTGGCCCGCACGTCGCTGACCGAGGCGGAGATCGGCGAGTACTCGGGGGAGCGCAAGGAGATCCGTCCGGTCACCATCGCCACGTACCAGGTGTTGACCTCCCGGCGCGGCGGCGCGTTCACCCACCTGGACCTGTTCGGGGCACGGGACTGGGGTCTGGTCGTCTACGACGAGGTTCACCTGCTGCCCGCACCGATCTTCCGGTTCACCGCCGACCTTCAGGCCCGTCGCCGACTGGGGCTGACGGCCACCCTGGTTCGCGAGGACGGTCGGGAGGGGGACGTGTTCAGTCTGATCGGTCCGAAGCGATATGACGCGCCGTGGAAGGACATCGAACAGCAGGGTTGGATCGCACCGGCCCGGTGCACCGAGGTACGGGTGACGCTCACCGAGGCCGAGCGGATGGCGTACGCGATGGCGGAGGCCGAGGAGCGCTACCGGATGGCGGCGACGACCCGGACCAAGCTGCCGGTGGTGAAGGCGCTACTCGACCGACACCCGGGCGAACAGACCCTGGTGATTGGCGGGTACATCGACCAGCTGCACCAGCTGGGGGAGTATCTGGACGCGCCGATCGTGCAGGGGTCAACCACGAACCGGGAGCGGGAGCGGCTCTTCGACGCATTCCGCTCCGGTGAGCTGCGCACCCTGGTGATCTCGAAGGTGGGTAACTTTTCGATCGATCTACCGGAGGCGGCGGTGGCGGTCCAGGTGTCGGGCACGTTCGGCTCCCGGCAGGAGGAGGCGCAGCGGCTCGGTCGGGTGCTCCGGCCCAAGGCCGACGGCCGGCAGGCGCACTTCTACACGGTGGTTTCCCGGGACACGATCGACACCGAGTACGCCGCCCACCGCCAACGCTTCCTCGCCGAGCAGGGGTACGCCTACACGATCGTGGACGCCGACGATGTCCTTGGCCCGTCGCTGCCCTCGGTCGACTGACGCCGCGGGGCGCTCGCCGATGGCCTGGCGATGGTGGACCGTGGGCCGATTTCCGGTCCAGGCTCGACCGTCCGGCACCCCGGGCAGGGGCCGCAACGACTCCGCCCGGCCGGGGAGACCGGCCGGGCGGGGTACGACGATCAGCTAGGGCGATCCCGTTCAGTTGCCACCAGTGAGGTCTTCGATCTCCTTCATGGCATCCTCGATCTCCGCGAAGGAGCCCTCAAGGTCCGTAAAGAGATCCTCCAGGTCGACAACATCCGCTGCCGGGGGCGCCTCGATCTGCACGGGCTCGTTGTAGTCGTAGTAGTCAGCCGTCGTCACGCCCGCCGTGCCCGTGTCCAAGCGGAACCGACGGAGTAGGTACTCTTCGTCGATCCAGACATCGAGCGTTACCTCGGTGACACCGAGAGCGTCCCCAGCAGCCGACAGGTCCGAGTCTTCTGCTGACCCCTCCGGTTGCGCCTCGGCGAGTTCCTCGGGGGTGGTGGTGACGGTGTACTGGACCGTGCGGATCCCATCCACCGTCTCCTCACCCACGGCGGTGACGCCCTCCAACTCCAGCAGCGCCTCGATCTGCCTTGATGGGTCGGATTCCTGCAACATCTGATCCACGCCCACGTCACCTGCGGGCGACGCGTTGAGGTCGATCTTGGTCCAGTGCTTACCGCCGTAGAGCTCCCGATCCTCCGGGGAATTCACCGTGTAAAGCGCGGAGTCAACCATGCGCATGGTGACGTCTTCACCGACCATGTCGCCGACCATCTCGAAGCTGACCGCGCCACGGAAGTTCATCGTTATCTGCAACTCAGAATCTGCGGCACCTCCCGAAGTGACCACGTCCGCTCGCACCGATTCGGTTTCCTTGGCCTTGTCGGCCGCCGCTTGAAGCGAGCCAGAGACGTCATCGGTGAGCTGCTCCAGCGCACCCGACTCTCCCGTGGAGTCGTTCGGTCCGCAGGCAGTCATCGAAACCGCCGTAACGGCCGCGACTGCCAGGGCGCTCAACTTTTTCCAACGTGACACGTGAAGCCACTCCCCCGGGAAGTAAATCTAGGTCGACTGTACACATTAACCCAGTAGGTCAGGCCGAACAAGTCCCTTCCGGACCCCCCGCCCCGGCAACGACAGGGGCGGCGAATCAGCCTATTCCCGACCCACGCCAGTTTGGCAACGCGGAGACGAAACCGGCATCATCCATACTGGACTGCTGGTGACATCAGTCGTGGTCGAAAGTCACCTGACCACCGATCAAGCTGGCCCAACCGGTGACGGAGAAGCCGATGTCGTAATCCATCTCCACCCCGTCGTAGCCGACCCATGCCACGTTGACACGTCCCGTCCAACCGGTGACGCCGACCTGACCCTCATAGATATCGAAGTCGAGCTCCGGATACGTTTCGATCGCCCATTGCACAGATTGTGAAGAATCGACTGCGGTCCAGGAGAAGGGGCAGTCCGCCGGCGACGGGTCGGTGCTCTCAGCACAGTTGTCAAGGTACGCCTTCACCTGACTTTCGACCGCGCTGCGCGCCGAGTCCCGGACCGTTGGCCGTAGCCTCGCCTCACGCGGTCTCAGCAGGCCAACCTCCGCAGACACCAGCCCGGCCTGGAGTAGTGGGTCGTCAGCCACTCCCACCTCATGGACACCAGGGAAGACGCGGGCAATCGCGCGCCCCTCGCGAGCTGGCACCACCTGCCCGTTGATGAGCACGCTCGGACTGTTCTGCCAGGCCGATACGGTCAGCTCATTAACCCCGCCGTAGATCAACCAGCCATCCAGAACACCCAGTTCCTTCCGTTTCTGCCGGTGCAGATACAACACTTCCCGATAGGTACGGTCGCCCACCCGGTACGTGACGCCGGCGAACCGCCAGTCAGCCCGCTCCGTCCCGGCCGGAACGCCCGCCAGCTGGATCTCGTTCGGCTCCTCGATCGAGGTGACTTCCGCCGCCGACGGCGGCTGGTACGACGCGTTCAGGGGGATCAGCGGTAGCTTCCCGGGATCGTTCGGGCCGTCCCCGGACGGCTCCTCCAGGAGCGAGCGCGCGGTGGCGAAGTCCCGCTCGGAGAGCGCGGAGAAGTACTCCGCCACCACCCGCTCGGGGGTGTAGAAGATGCTTTGGACCACGTAGAGGCCGGCAATACCGGCCAACAGCACGGCCAGACCGACGCCGGTGAGCCGGTACAGCCAGCGATTGGGGTTGCGCACCTTGGCAAACACGATGGGCGGCGGCAACGGGGCAGCTGGGTCGGCGCCGGGCGTCGTCGCCGTCGCCGCTTCAACGGCGGGCATCGGCGACCGCTGCCCCAGCCGCTGCCCACAGGCGGGGCAGAACCGCGCGTCCACCCCGGTGAGACGGTGACAGGTGGGGCACTCCTGCGTCTGCTCGGCGGTCGGGAGACCACATCGCAGGCACCCCTGCTGGCCCGGAAGGAGCACGGTCCGGCACGTCACGCAGGCATGAATCGTCGTCATCGCTGCCTCTCCGCCGTCGGCTCAGTCACGGGATGAGCTGGACACGACCACCGGAAGCGGACGTGCCGGCGAGTCTCGGTCGGGCAGCGGGTAGTCAACACCGGGTGCCTCGGCACGCTCCAACCGCAGCTCACTCGGGGGGTGGTTGGCGCAGACAGCGTGTTCCCACCCATTGCGGGCTCCGTCGAATCCTCCCTGGATCCGGCTCAACACCTGCCGCAGCCCGAGGTGGTGCCCCGCCCAGATCGCGCCCTGGTCGGCCAGGTATTCGGCGGCTCGGTTCCCCGCCGCCTGCGTCGGCATGACGACGTACCGGACGGTCAGCAGGAGCGGCCAGGCGCTGAGCGCCAGGACGAGGGAGAGGATCGGGTGCCGGAACTTCCGTCGCAGCCACGTGACCAACGCGTAGGCGAGGTAGAGCGGCAGGCCGAGCCCGCGCACGAAGAGGCCGGACACCGGGTCGGCGTTGCGCCAGTGCGTCAGCTCGTGGCACAGCACCGCGGCGATCGGCTCGGGCGCGTAGTCGAACTCGTCGAGCAGTCCGCGGCTGATCACCACGTGTCGAGTCCCGCTGACCGCGTGCGGATCGTGGCTGTCATCGATGAGCAGCTTGGGGTACGCGTCGAGCTGCAGCCGTGTCGCGCAGTCGACCAGGATCGGCTGGAGTAGTTCCCTTTCTCGACGGCTTGGTTCGCGGTAGCCGGCAGCCCGGAACCGCCATCCTTCGGTAGCGATTCCGTAGCTGGTGTAGAGCAGGCTGAGGAGAATCGCGACGATGGTCTGGGCGACGAAGTAGCCGACGGCATAGCCCGGCTCGGTGGTGACCAGAGACCACGGCACGAACAAGCCGCCGACCAACCCGGCCAGGCAGCCGAGCAGCACGCCGACCAGAAGCCCGAGCACACCGCCCACCTGAAGCGCGGCACCGCTGAGCACCGGACCGAGCAGGGGAACCTCGGCGAGGAAATCGGGGCCGAATTCATTGCCACTGGTAAACCCGCCAAGGTAGCCAGCTATCCCGCCGTACACGATCCCCAAACCGCCGAGGAACACGGCGAGCGGCAGGTTGAACCAGGCGGCGATGAACGCGCCGAGCGCACCACGCCGGTCCCGGAACGCGCCGGTCACCAGCCAGGAGACGAAGGTCGGATAGCCAGGGGGACGGGCGAAGAGCCGTTGCCCCCGGGCCGGCTTGACGTTGTGCGGCGGGACGGAGATCGGCTGCGCCGGCCGCTGGCCGGGCACCTCCGCTCCGGTTGGCTGCGGCAACGGAGTGCCGCACTCGCACTCACCCTTTGCCGGATCAATATAATTGCCGCAGTTCGCGCACTGCACCATCGACTCCCAGGAACCTCGTCATTGAATCCGAACGAATTGTTGCACGGACGACGGCCCGGCGATGACCCGCCGATCCGGGAACGGCGAGGAACTCGATCGAATCGGTGCCCGATTTCACCGCCCTGCACCACTTCACCCGCTATGACGCCGGGCAACGGCCGACCCACGAATTGCCACCCGGCACGTTAGTCGTACGGGCGACCTCTGCGCTGGGTAACGTTTGTGCTGGCCGCATTCGACGGCGGGACGGTGTGGATGGGTTCGCGTCCACGAGTTGGTCGTACCCACCGGGCATGATCTGATGCATGACCGATTCTGTGACAAACCGACAGCACGCCATCGACTACGTTGAGTTCGCCGTCACCGACCTCGCGGAGGCGAAACGGTTTTACGGCGAGGCCTTCGGCTGGCAGTTCACCGATTACGGGCCGGAATATGCCGGTATCCGCAGCCCGCACGGCGAGTCCGCACCAGAGGTGGGCGGGCTGCGGCAGGACCCGCAGGTGCGGGCGGGCGGCCCACTGGTCGTACTGTTCTCGACCGCCCTGGAAAAGTCGGTCCAGGCGGTGACCGAGGCCGGCGGCACCGTGGTCAACGGCCCATACGACTTCCCGGGCGGGCGTCGGTTCCACTTCACCGACCCGAGCGGCAACGAGCTGGCCGTCTGGGCCGAGGCGTAACGACGACGGGAGAGGCGGGCTACCCGATCAAGGGCAGCACCGCGTCAGCTCTTCGCGCAACTCATCCACCGTGGGTGGGATTGGGCTGGGGCAGCACGTCGAAGTGCCGCAGGGCGCGGGCGAAGCCCTCCGGTACGTCGGTGGTCTGCCAGCCCAGTTGACTGCGGGCCCGGGAGGCGTCCGGTAGCGGGTGAGAACGAAGGAAGTGCAGCTCGCCCGCGGCGAGCAGCGGCGGCCGGCGGGTCACGCGGGAGAGGGCCTCCCCGGTGGTGGCCATAACCGAGAGCCCCGAAGTGCGGCGCAGGCCGATCCGGGGTCGCGGCCGGTGCGATGACCTCAAGCCCATCGAGGCACGGGTGGCGGCAGCGCGGGGTACTGCCCGATCAAGGGCCCGTCAACGACGTGGCGGCTCCGCGACGAAGACGCCGCGTCCCGGACGCCCCACCAACACCCCCTGCGCCCGCAGCCGCGCCACGGCTCGATGAATCGTCGACAGCGACAGGTCGTAGTGGTCGGCAAGCTCCTGGGTGGACGGTATCTGCGAGCCAGGACGAAGCTCGCCCGCCTCGATCCGCTTCAACAGATCACTGATCAACTCATCCATGGTTGGCGGTATTGGCATGGAAGCCCCTTGCAGTCGGTTGGCTCTTCCAGTATTGATCACCGACTGAGAGAGCAGCAAGAGCTAGGAGAAAAGCAGCAGGAAGAGGGTGAGCTAGATTCGACAGATAAGGAAGCGTTGACAGAGGTGCGAGGTCTCAGTAGCGTCGCTGTCGGTGATGCGGTGCCGCTGCGGTCGGTTGGCGCCTCTCGTACTGGTCTCGCATCGCCGCCGAGATCACACCTCCGCGCCACCACCAGGCGCGGCCCGGTTGTCGTACCGCCGATTGAGGCTGCGACGGCCGGGCGGGCGCTCCGCCGGCCGCAACCGACGGAGCGCCCCTCCACCTACCCGCGACTCGACGAAGGGTGGCCACCATGCGCAACCTGATCCGCCGACTCACGCACCGACCCGGCCCCGGCCCGAACAGCGAGGTCACCCACCACCACAAACCCGCCCCGCCCACGCACCCCCGACTGCCGCTGCGGCCGGGGGAGGTCCGGGACCGCTACTTCTCGGTCCGGCGACGGGGGCTCGACCCGGTGGAGATCCGCGACTTCCTGCACCGGGTCGCCGACGAGTTGACCACCGCGCAGACCGCCCTGGTCGCGGTGCGGGAGGAAAATGTACGGATCAAGAACGCCCTACGGGAATGGCAGAGCGCCCAGTCGGCTCGCCACCACTACCGATGACCAGCCGCTGGGTGATCCACCTCCCGGTCACCGCGGCCGACCTGATGCGAGCCCGAATCCTGGCCCGGACCGCCGCCCGGGTGCTGATTCGGTTCGGCGCCCGGGTCGAACCGGGCGGGGTAACCGTCTCCGCCGAGGACCAGCAGGATGTGCGCCACTGGGTCTTCTGCAACCAGCTGTTGCCGGAGGGAGGCGGACGGTGCGTACTCGCGGTGGACCACACCTCCCGCTGCCGGCCGCGTCCGCCCCGGTAGCAACTCTGCCCGGCCGGTGAGCCCGGCCGGGCAGAGCGGCAGGGTCCCGATCCATCAGACACCGCCGTGGGACTGGGCACACTGCGACTCCCGCAAGGCGAAGTCGAGGCCGACCCCGAAGAAGCCGGGGCAGTCGGTCGTTTTCGATCTTATTCGGAAAACAGTCGATTCTCGAACAAGATCAAAGGCGCGTACACCTCCTGTTGCTACGAGGCGATGTCACACGGTTGGCGCCTGATCAGCGTGGAGTACGTGATCTACGCCGGCGCTTTCGGGCCTGTGTGCGTCTTGCTACCCAGCGTCGCTGGGGGAGTCTGAACAACCAAGCCCGGATTATCGTCGGCCGCTACGCCGACGTGTCCCTTGACCACGGGAGCGCACCGCGTTGAGGAAGCAAGCCGCGATAGCGGCATGTCTCGCACTCGTTCTCACCAGCTGCACCGGGCAAGAGCCAGCGGAAAGGAACAGCGCCACCGTGCGTACCCAACCCAAGGCCGACCTCGAACAAGCCACCCGACAACACATCTCCACCGTGATCACCGCCGTCAACGCCGGAACACCAGACGCCAGCACGCCCCAACTGCTCGCGGTGCCCTGCAACGGTCCAAACGGCGAGACCGCGACCGACGGCATGTACTACGTCAGCGGGCAGACCACCATCACCGCACCCGCAGACCAACACCGCCACCTCGTCACCCAAGCCCGAGACACCCTCGAGAGGCAGGGCTACACGGTCACCTCGTACCGCGACCTTCCCGGACCCACCGGCGCCGAAGCGATCCTGTCCGACCCCAGGGACGGCACGGCGATCACACTGGCCAGCTCAGGCGATCGAGTATGGCTGGCACTGCTCGTCAGGTCCGCTTGCGTCCTTCCGCCTGACGGCAACTACCCCGGCTGACATCGTGTCCTGCGGCCACCGGCGACCGGGGCCGCCATGCGACCGATGAGATCGACAAACGGATCCGGACGTTCAGGTGGTGGCGCCGAGTTCCTCCCTGAGGTCGCCGAGGAGGTCGGCGAAGTCGGCGGTCTCGGCGGCCGGCGGCGCCTCGATGGTCACCGGCTCGTTGTAGTCGGTGTAGTCGATCGTCATCACGCCCATCTCACCCATCTCACCCATGGTCATGCGGGCCCGGCGCGGCCAGTACTGCTCGTCGATCCACAGCTCAGTTTTGATCTCCGTGACGCCGAACTCGGCCATCTCGTCCGCGGCGTTCGCCCGGCTGGCGGGGTCGAGCTCACCCTGCTTCTCCAACAGCGCGAGGTGCTCCTCCATGGTGGCGGTGACGCTGTAGTGGACCGTGGGCACCCCGCCCACCGTCTCCTCGCCGACAACGGTGACTCCCTCAAGTTCCAGCAGTGTCTTGACCTGCTGGACCGGGTCGGCATCCCGGATCTGATCGTCGATGCCCGTCATCTGATCGTCGAGGCCCATTCCCGCGGCGACAGAAAAATCCGTCTTAATCCACCGCTTTCCGTCGCTACGCTCGGATGCTATCTCGGGAATCTCCACGTACATCACGGAGTCGATCAAACGGATGGTGGTGAGTTCTCCCTCCAGCTCCATGACTACCTCGTAACTCAGGGAGTCACGCAGATCCATCGCAATCTGCACCTCGAAGTCCTCGGGACCCGAGACCACCATCGTCGCCCGTACGGTTTCGACGTTGCTGGTCCGATTCGCCGCCTCCTGAAGTGAACCCTGGAGGTCGTTGGCGAGTAGCTCCAGCACGCTCGACTGCGGTGCCGCCTCCGGCGAGCCCGTGCTGGGCCCGCAGCCGGTCACCGCGACCGCCGCGGCGGTCGCCGCCGCCAGGACGACGATGTTCTTTAACCGTGACATGTGAAGCCCCCGAGAGCAGGTGATCGACCGGTCACGCTACCCCAGTCGGTCGACGCCAACATCGCCCTTTCGGACACGCCACACCGACACTCCAAACGGCTGGACACCGTTGACCGCCCACCCAACTAGCCCGGCAGCTCCGGTCCACCGTCAAGCAGTGGGGCGAGCAGATCGCCCTGCTCGGCGATACGGGTCAGCACCTCGGCCGCCGGGTAGGGCGTGAGCGCCGGACGTTCGCCGGCCGCCCCGGCCGTAACCTCAGCCCAGGTCAGCGGGGTGGACACCGCCGGCACCGGCTGCGCACGCAACGAGTACGGCGCCACCGTCGTCTTCGCCGCGCTGTTCTGACTCCAGTCAATGAAAACCTTTCCGGCCCGCAGCTTTCGCGCCATCTTGGACACGATCAGTTTCGGATGGGCCCGCTCCAACTCCTGGGCGACCCGCCGGGCGTAGCCGGAGACCACGTCGGCCGGTTGGGTGCCGGCAATCGGGCAGCAGAGCTGCATGCCCTTCTTTCCCGATGTTTTCGGATACGACTCGATCCCGTCGTCGGCGAGCCGCTCCCGCAGCAACAGGGCGACCTGACAACACTGGCGAAGCCCGGCCGGTGCACCCGGGTCGAGATCAACCACCATCAGGTCCGGATGCGCCCCGATCTGCCACTGTGGCGTGTGCAACTCGAGGGCGGCGAGGTTGGCCAACCAGACCAGGGTCGGCAACTCGTCGGCGACCACGTAGTCGATCGTCTCCCGGCCCTTCGCCGAGCCGGGGACCGGCAACGTCTCGGTGTGGACCCAGCTCGGGGTCGCCGCCGGGGCGTTCTTCTCGAAGAAGGAGCTGCCGTCGACGCCGTTCGGGAACCGGATCCGGGTCAGCGCCCGGCCCGCGAGGTGCGGCAGGAGCACCGGGGCGACCCGGGTGTAGTAGTCGATCACCTCACCCTTGGTGAAGCCGGTCGCCGGGTACAACACCTTATCCAGATTCGACAACTCCAACGTACGGCCAGCCACTTCGACCCGGAGCCGGTCAGGCATCGTCCACCTCCTCGGCGGGTTTGTCCGGGCGTAACCGCAGCACCCGGGGAAACCGCAGGCGCCCATCCGGAGTGAGCTGGCCGTACTTCACCTCCACCACGACCCGGGGCGCTACCCAGACCACAGCCCGGGAGTCAGCGCGGGACAGGTCCCCGGCGAAGGGGGAACCATCGGTGCGCAACGGCTCCAGCTCGCGCAACAGCTCTCGCTCCAGCGCGGCGCCGATGCCACCGCCGACCCGCCCCCGGAACGTGAGGCGGCCGTCCGGCCGGGGCACGCCGACCAGCAGCCCGCCGAGCCGGCGAGCACCCGGCCGCCAACCACCCACCACGAAGTCGCCGGTCACCTCCAACTTGACCTTGACCCAGTCCGGTGAACGGGTACCCGGCCGGTAGACCGAAGCGACCCGTTTGGCCATCACCCCCTCCAGGCCGTGCTCCCCCGCCGCCTGGAAGGTCGCCGGGCCGTCCGAGAAGGCGGGCGGGACCGCCCACCGGGGCCCGGCCAGCCCCAACTCGTCGAGCACCGCCCGCCGCCGCTGCCACGGGTAGCCGGTCAGGTCGACGCCGTCGAGGCGCAGCAGGTCAAAGACCAGGTAGGTGATCGGCAGGGACGCCGCGAGCCGAGCGGCCCGACCACGGTCCCGGACGTGCATTCGCTCGGCGAGCGCCGTGAACGATGGCTGCCCGGTCGCGCCGAAGAGCACCACCTCGCCATCGAGGAGGGCGTCATCCACCTGCGCGGCGAGGCCGGCCAGTTCCGGGTAGGCGACGGTGACCTCGACGCCGGAACGGGCGTACACCCGCTGCTGGTCGTCGCCGATGTTGACCAGCGCTCGAATTCCGTCCCATTTGAACTCATAGGCCCAGCCCGGGCCCACCGGCAACTCCCCGGTGGTCGCGAGCATCGGCTTGGACGGCACGCCGGGCACGAACCGACCTTAGTCGAATGCGGAACTACTCGCGCCCGGTTCCATCGGATGAGAACATGGTCGATACCGGCGAAAGGAGCACAGGGTGCGGGCCATTTGGAAAGGAGCCGTGTCGTTCGGGCTCGTCTCGATCGGGGTGAAGCTGTATTCCGCGACCGAGGAGAAGGATATTCGGTTCCACCAGGTACACCGGGATGACGGAGGTCGAATCCGCTACAAGCGCACCTGCCAGGTCTGCGGCCAAGAGGTCAGCTACGACGACATCGCCAAGGGGTACGACCTCGGTGGCGGCGAGTTGGTCATCCTCACCGACGACGACTTCGCCGACCTGCCACTGAGCACCTCACGGGCGATCGACGTACTGGAGTTCGTCCCCGCCGAGCAGGTCGACCCGATCCTCTACAACAAGGCGTACTTCCTCGAGCCGGAGGGCACCGCCACCAAGCCGTACGTGCTGCTGCGCAACGCGCTCACCGACTCCGAACGGGTGGCCATCGTGAAGGTGGCGATCCGGCAACGCGAGCAGCTCGCGACGCTGCGGGTGCACCAGGACGTCCTGCTGCTCAACACGATGCTCTGGCCCGACGAGATCCGGACGCCGGAGTTCGGCTTTCTCGACGAGGACCTGACGGTCCGCCCCCCGGAGCTCGCGATGGCCAGCTCCCTGATCGACTCGATGGCGGGTGACTTCCAGCCCGACGTCTTCACCGACGACTACCGGACCGCCCTGAAGGAGGTCATCGACGCGAAGGTGGAGGGCCGCGAGGTCGTCCAGCCGGAGGAGGTCGAAGAGGCTCCGGCGGCGGCGGTGGACCTGATGGCGGCGCTGAAGGCATCGGTGGAGCGGGCCCAGGCAGCACGCGGCGAGAAGCCCGCCGGCTCCGGCTCGGGCGAACCGACCCCCATCTCGGCGGCGCGTTCCGCCCAGCGAAAGGCCGCCGAGCAGCAGGCCCCACCGAAGAAAGCCGCCGGCAAGAAGAGCGAAAAGACAACTCCGGCGAAGAAGCCGGCGGAAAAGGAGAAGGCCGAGGAGAAGAAGGCCGACAAGAAAACAGCCGGGAAGAAGACGGCGACCAAGACGACCGCCAAGAAGGATGAGGGGCAGCGGGCCGAGCCGGCCAAGAAGTCACCGGCCCGCAAGGGCGCCCGCAAGACCGCCTGAGCGGCGAGCCGGCCACCACTGGCGCTACCAGCCACCGTTGGCGACCCCGGTCACCGTTGGCGACGCCGGTCACCACCGGACAAGAGGTCGCCCGGCACCTGCACCACGGGGACCTCGGCGGGTACCGTGTTCGTCGGCCTTCCCCCGGCACACGGTGCCGGCCACCATCTTCGAACAGGGAGTCGACGCCGTGAGCGAGCGGACGCAGAACCGGGCACAGAAGTCGGAGCGGCGGTTGGCCGCGCAGCTCGCCGAGCAGAAGGCGGCCGAGGCGAAGCGTCGCCGGCAGGCCTGGGCCGGCGGTCTCGCCGGGGTCGCCGTGGCGGCCCTCCTGGTCACCGTGTTCGTGCTGGTCGGCCCGGCCGGCGACGACGACGGCAACCCGACCGCGGCGGACACCCCGTCGGCGGGGACCCCGTCGGCGGACGCCCCCGACCCGGCTGCCGGCGGCATCGAGCTGCCGGACGGGGCCGACCCGGCGCTGAACACCCCGCCGACCATGGAGGCGGGCGAGGGCGAGCTGACCGAACTCCTCGTCACCCCCCTGATCGAGGGCACCGGGCCCGCGGTGGAGAGCGGTCAGACGATCACCGTCAACTACGTCGGGGTCCGCTACGAAGACGGCGAGGAGTTCGACTCGTCCTGGTCGCGCGGGCAGCCGGCGAGTTTCCCGATCGGGGTCGGTACGGTGATCCCCGGCTGGGACCAGGGCCTGGTCGGCGTGACCATCGGCAGCCGGGTGCAGCTGGACATCCCCACCGAACTGGCGTACCCAACCCCCGAGGGCGGTCAGCCGGCCGGTCCGCTGCGCTTCGTCGTGGACGTGCTCGACGCGCAGTAACCCGCCCCGCCCCGCGCCGGTGCAGTTGGCCACAGTGGGCTTCCATACCGTTACCGAACGGCAGTAGGTTCGTCGAACCGGGGGCAGATACCCCCAAGGGGCCGGAACGGACGCGGAGGTGCGCATGACAGACGACGCGGGGCGGACAGCCCGGTTGATGTGGACCCACTTCGAGCCGGTGCACGCGGTGACGTACTTCCATCCCCGGGCCCGCGCGGCGTACGAGGCGACCGGGCTACGCGGCTACTGGCGGGGCTACTTCGCCGGCCGGTCCGCGCCGCTCGGCGCCACCGCCGCGGCACCGGTGACCGCGGCCTTCTACCACTTCGCCCCGCACATGGTGCAGCGCGCGCTGCCCGCGGTCTGGAAGCTGGCCTCCCCGGAGGAGGCCCTGCGCGCCCGACTCACCGGTGCCGTCCAGGCCCTCGCCGAGCTCACCTACGAGCTGCCCGAGTCCCACCTCACGGAGACCGCCGACCTGATGGAGGCCGCGGCGGTCGAGACCAAGACGGCGGGCCGGGTGCTGGGGGCGGCGAACGCGGCGCTGCCGCGCGGTGAATACCCGCTCGCCCGGCTCTGGCAGGCGGCGACGGTCCTGCGGGAGCACCGTGGGGACGGACACATCGCCGCGCTCGTCGCGGCCGACCTCGACCCGGTGGAGACGCTGGCCTGGCGGGTCGCGGTGGGATTACCCGCGGCCGCCCTGCTCGGCCGGGGCTGGACCGAGCAGGAGTGGGCGGCGGCCACGAGTCGGCTCCACGACCGGGGGTGGCTAACCGCCGACGGCGAACCGACCGAGCGGGGACAGGCCGGATTCGGCACCGTCGAGGCGGCCACCGACGCGGCGGCGACCCACCCGTGGCAGGCACTCGGCCCGGAGCGCAGCGCCCGGCTCCGGGAACTGCTCGACCCGGTGGTCCGGGCCGGGCACACCATCATCCCGCCGGACAACCCGATCGGCCTGCCGTCCCTGGGTTGACCGGCGCCGCTGGCACGGTCCGGCAGGATGAGGGCATGGTAGCTGCGGTGATCTTCGACCTGGACGGCGTGATCGTGGACTCCGAACCGGTCTGGGAGGAGGTCCGGCGGGCGTATGTTTCGGCACACGGCGGCACCTGGCAGGCCGACTCGCAGCGCCGGCTGATGGGCATGAGCACCGGCGAATGGTCCCGCTACCTCAGCGGTGAGCTCGGCGTTGACCGGACCGCCGAGCAGGTCGCCAGCGAGGTGGTCACGGAGATGTCCCGGCGGTACGCGCACCGCGTACCGCTGATCGATGGCGGCGTCGAAGCCGTGCGCCGGACCGCCGGGCGGTGGCCGCTGGGCCTGGCCAGCTCCTCCCCGACCCGGCTGATCCGGACGGCGCTCGACGCGACCGGGCTCAGCGACACCTTCGACGCGACGCTGTCGACCGAGGAGACCAGGCACGGCAAACCGGCTCCAGATGTCTACCTGGCGGTCGCGGAACGGCTCGGTGTTGACCCGGCCCGCTGCGTCGCCGTCGAGGACTCCGCCAACGGCGTCCGGTCCGCGGCGGCCGCGGGGATGGCCGTGGTGGCGGTGCCGCACGGGGCGTACCCGCTGGAGCCGGCGGCCGAGCGGCTCGCCGCGGTGGTGCTCTCCTCGATCGGCGAGCTGACGCCGGAGGTCGTGGCGACGGTCCACGGCGGGATAGGCGAGGAACGGCCGGGTACGGCAGACCAACAGGCAGCTGAGAAGAAGGCATGAAAGCGATGGAGGCGGCATGAGAGCGATCGTGTACGAGCGCACCGGCGACCCCACGGTGCTGCGGCCGGTTGACCGGCCGGTGCCCGATCCGGGGGCCGGCGAGGTGCTGGTCCGGATGGCGGTCGCGGGAGTGAACCCGACGGACTGGAAGGCACGACGAGACGGCCAACTGCCGGCCGGCTGGCAGATACCCGGCCAGGACGGCGCGGGGGTGGTCGAGGCGGTCGGCGAGGGAGTCGACCGGTCCCTCATCGGCGAACGCGTCTGGGTGTGGGAGGCCGCCTGGCAGCGGCCGTGGGGAACGACCGCCGAGTACACGCTGCTCCCGGCCCGGCAGGCCGTCCGCCTCGGCGCTGCCTCCTTCGACCTCGGCGCGTGCCTGGGCATTCCGTTCCTGACCGCGCACCGGTGCCTGACCGCCGGTGAGTACCTGCCGGACGCGCTACACGCCGGGGCGCTCGCTGGTCACACCGTGCTGGTGCAGGGTGGAGCGGGCGCGGTGGGTAACGCGGCGATCCAGCTCGCGCGCTGGGCGGACGCCTGCGTAGTCACCACGGTGAGCAGCGCGGAGAAGGGGAAACTCGCGGCGGCGGCCGGGGCCGATCTGGTGGTCAACTACCGGGAACAGGACGTGGTGGCGGAGGTCCGCAAGATCGCACCAGCGGGGGTCCACGCGATCGTCGAGGTCTCCACGCGCAACAGTGACATCGATGTCCAGCTACTCCGGACCGGCGGCGCGGTCTGTGTGTACGCCGACGACGGCGGCGGTCAGGTGACCCTGCCGGTCCGGCCCCTCATGGCCCTGAACGCCCGCTGGCAGTTCGTCCTGGTCTACACCGCGCCGAAGGCCGCGAAGGCGCAGGCCGTCGTGGATGTGGCGGCGGCGGTGGAGCAGGGGGGCGTCCGGGTGGGCGAGGAGGCGGGGCTGCCGCTGCACCACTACCCGTTGCCGGCAGCCGAGGCGGCGCACCGGGCAGTGGAGGAGGGGGCGATCGGCAAGGTGTTGATCAACACCTCGAACGACCGGTGAACCCGGATCGGACCGGGCAATCCTCCCCCCGTATCAAGTTCCCAGGTATGGAGGACAGAGGCGAATCGTCCTCGCGAGAATGACAGTGCGGGTCGCCCCGCGCTGAACGGGCGGCCCCGGCGCGGTGCGAACGCCGGGGCCGCCCCCCTATGCCACGACCGCGGCCCCCTCCCTGCACCAGCCCAACCCGCCCGGCCGGGGGTGGTGGCGGCTACGAAGAGGCCAGCTCCCGGACGGCGAGCTCCCCCTCGGCGTACCGGGACCGAACCGCCTTCTTGTCGAACTTGCCCACACTGGTCCTCGGCACGGCGTCGATGACCGCCCACCGCTCGGGGAGCTGCCAGCGGGCCACCGACTCGGCGAGGAAGCCCCGCAGCTCCGCAACCCCGGCCTTCGCCCCCTCCCGAAGCACCACGGTCGCCAACGGCCGCTCTCCCCAACGCTGGTCCGGGACCCCCACCACGCAGGCCTCGACCACATCCGGGTGGGCCATCAGCGCGTTCTCCAGCTCCACCGAGGAGATCCACTCACCGCCGGACTTGATGACATCCTTCGCCCGGTCGGTCAACGTCAGGTAGCCATCCGGGGAGAGGGTGCCGACGTCACCCGTACGCAGCCAGCCGTCCCGGAACGTCTCCTCGTCCGGGGTCTCGTCGCCGACGTACCGCCCGGTCACCCACGGCCCGCGGACCTCCAACTCCCCCACGGACGTGCCGTCGGCGGGCAGCTGCCTGCCCTGCGGGCCAACGATCCGGGCCTCGACGCCGGCCGGGACCCGCCCCTGGGTGTAGCGGTAGCGCCACGCCGTGGCCTCGTCCGCACCGGCCGGCGGGCGGGCCACCGAACCGAGCGGAGAGGTCTCGGTCATCCCCCAGGCGTGAATGATCCGGATGTCGTGCCGCTCCTCGAAGGCGTGCATCAGCGCCGGTGGGCAGGCCGACCCACCCACGATCACCTCTCCCAGGGAGCTGGTGTCGACGTCGTGGCTGTCCAGGTGGGCGAGCAGGTCGGTCCAGATGGTCGGGACCGCACCGGCGACGGTCGGCCGCTCGGCGGCGATCATCCCGGCGATCGGGGCGGCCTGGAGGAACCGGTCCGGCAGGAGCAGCGACGCGCCGCAGAGGAACGCCGCATAGGGCAGCCCCCAGGACATCGCGTGGAACATCGGCACGATGCCCAAGACCCGGTCCCTCGGCCCGAGGCTGAACGACTCCGGCATACAGACCTGGAGCGAGTGCAGGTAGAGCGAGCGGTGCGAGTAGGCCACCCCCTTGGGGTTGCCGGTGGTCCCGGACGTGTAGCAGAGCGCGGCGGCGGAACGCTCGTCCACGTCCGGCCAGTCGTAGCTGTCGGGCTTGCCGGCCAGCAGGGCATCCCAGTGATGCACGGCGATCCGGTCACCGGCCGCCGCGACCAGCGGGGCGGGATCACCACCGCCGACCACCACCACGTGCCGGACGGTGCCCAGGTCGCCGATGACCTTCGCCAGCAGCGGGATCAGGGTCGTGTCGACCAGCACCACCCGGTCCTGCGCGTGGTTGGCGATGTAGGCGACCTGGTCCGGGAGGAGCCGGATGTTGAGCGTGTGCAGCACCGCGCCCATGCTCGGCACCGCGAAGTAGGCCACCAGGTGCTCGGTGTTGTTCCACAGGAAGGTGGCGACGCGCTCGTCCCCGGTCACCCCGCACTCGTCCCGCAACGCGTGCGCCAGCCGGGCGGCCGAACGCGCCACGTCGGCGTAGCTCATCCGGCGCGGCTCGGCACCGGTCCAGGTGACCACCGTGGCCGCGCCGTGCACGGTGGCGCCGTGGTCAAGAATCCGGGAGACCTGGAGGGGGGCATCCATCATCGTGCTCCGCATGAGCAACAAAGTAGTGTCACCGATCACATCTGGGAACCCCGGATCTCCATCTCGCCCCGGCGGCGGTGCGTAGATTAGCCGGAGTGAGCATTTCCTGGGCAGATTCCTACGTCGGACAGCTCCGCGCCCTCGCCGGCGACCGGACGCTGATGTTCGTCGGCGCCCGCGCGGTGGTGCGGGACAACGCAGACCGGATCCTGCTGATCCAGCGCGCCGACAACGGGCACTGGGCCATGCCGGCAGGGGCGATGGAGTTGGGTGAGTCGATCGCCGACTGCGCGGTACGGGAGGTTCGGGAGGAGACCGGGCTGCGCGCCCTGCGGGTCAGCGCCTTCGCCCTCTACACCGGGCCGGACCGCACCCACACCAACATGTACGGGCACACGTACCAGATCTTCACCACCGCGTTCCGGGTGGAGGAGTGGGACGGGGACCTCACCCGGGTCACCGATGAGACCACCGATGCCGCCTTCTTCGACCGGGGCCACCTGCCCAGCCCGCTGTCGGCCAGCGTCCCGGAGACCCTCGCCGACCTGGATGTCTTCGAGCAGACGAACCGTCTGATCCTCAAATAGTCCGCCGCCGGTCCCGCACCGCCAGGTTTGGCCCGGCGGACCGGCGGGGACCCGGACGGACATGGCAGGAGCAGCAGCGGAACAGCACCGACTCGCCGCCGTGGTGGAGAGCTGGCTGGGACGCCCCGTCCTGGTCGTCGGGGACGCGATGCTCGACGAGTGGCGGTTCGCCGACTCGGATCGGCTCTGTCGGGAGGCACCGGCCCCGATCCTCACCCTGCGTCGGCGGATCTCCGCCGCGGGCGGTGCGGCGAACACCGCCGTCAACATCGCCGCGCTCGGCGGACGGGCCGCGCTGGTCGCACCGATCGGCGCGGACGTGGCCGGCGACGAGGTGCACGACTGCCTGGACCGGGCTGGCGTGTGGGACCGCACGGTCAGCCACTCGAGCCGCCCGACCCCGGTCAAGCGACGGATGCTCGCCGGCAGCCAGATCCTGCTCCGGGAGGACTCCGGTGGTCCCGCGGAGCCCCTGGACGATGCCGGGGTGGCTCGGCTGCTCGACGCCCTGGCCTGCGCGACCACGGAGCTACACGCGGCGGGCGGCGCGGCGCCGACCCTGGTGGTCTGCGACTACGCGCTGGGGGCCCTGCCCGCACCGGTACGCGGGTGGCTGGTGGCCAACCGGGAGCGGTACGCGACGGTCGCGTTGGACGCGCATGACCTCGCCGACTGGCGTGGGCTCGCCCCGACCGTGGTCACGCCGAGCTTCGCCGAGGCGAGCCGACTGCTCGCCCACACCGCGGCCCGGCCGGGGGGCGGGGGCGAGGGCCTGCACCTGGACCACCCGGACCGCGCCCGCTCCGACGGCCCCTCCGAGCTGACCGTGGGAGTCGCACCCGGCGACGGCCGAGTCGCCGCCGAGGAGATCGAACCCGGAGCGCGCGGGGACGCCGCGCGGCCGGACCGGGCGCTACTGGCCGAGTCCCGGCTGGCGGAGCTACGGCAGCACACCGGCGCCGACGTCGTGGCGGTGACGCTGGACACCGAGGGCGCGGTCGTCGCCGGCCCAGACGGCGAGCCCAACCGCAGCCACAGCAACCCGATGCCGGCCAGTCACACGGTCGGGGCCGGAGACGCGTACCTGGCGGCGATGACCCTCGCCCTGGCCGCCGACGCCCCCCTACCGACCGCCGCGCAGCTCGCCCAACTCGCGGCCACCATCACCGTCTCCGACACCGGCACCTGTGTCTGCCGGCGGGAGGACCTGCTCACCGCACTCAACCGGTCCGGCGACGGCGACGCCCCGACCCTCGTCGACGCCGACGAGTTGGCGACGATCGCCGGTGCGCACCGCCGCGCGGGCCGCTCGGTCGTCTTCACCAACGGCTGCTTCGACGTGCTGCATCCCGGGCACGTCCGCTACCTGGAGCAGGCCCGCGCCCTCGGCGACCTGCTCGTGGTGGCGGTCAACGCCGACGGCAGCGTCCGCCGGCTCAAGGGCGCCGACCGGCCGGTCAACCCGGTCGAGGACCGGGTGGCCCTGCTGGCGGCGCTGACCCACGTTGACCATGTGGTGGTCTTCGAGGAGGACTCGCCCGCCCGGCTCATCGAGGCCACCCGGCCGGACATCTACGTCAAGGGCGGGGACTACCCGCCGGAGCTGGTGCCGGAGGCACCCCTGGTCCGCCGGCTCGGCGGCCAGGTCCGCACCCTCGGCTACGTGCCGGACCGCTCCACCTCGGCGATCATCGACCGGATCCGCGCGCACGGCGGCAGCGCACCGGTGGCGGGGCAGGCGTGAGCCGACCCCTCGAGCGCGGCACCGCCGACGAGTTCCGCGCCGACCGACACCTCGACGTACTGGTCCCCACCCGAAACCGCCCCGCCGAGCTGGCCGTCACCCTCTCCGGGCTCGCCGCCCAGGAAGGCGTACCCGACTTCGGGGTGGTGGTCAGCGACCAGTCCGACGACGCTCCCGCGTACGCGCACCCGGCCGTGGCCGCGATGGTCCGGGTCCTGCGCCACCAGGGACACCCGGTCCTGCTGACCCGCCGACTACCCCGGCGTGGAATGGCCGAGCACCGGGCAGCGCTGCTGGCCGCCTCGACCGCCCGCTACGTGCTCTGCCTCGACGACGACGTGTGGTTGGCGCCGGGAACCCTGCGCCGGCTGGTCACCGCGATCGCGGAGCTGGGCTGCGGGTTCGTCGGCAACGCCGTACACGGTCTGTCGTACCGGCACGACATCCGCCCGGAGACGCACCGGCACTACGAGGAGTGGGACGGGCCGCCGGTGCCGGAGCGGATCCGCCCGGGTGCCCCGGAGTGGGAGCGCGCACTGCTCCACCCGGCCGCGAACCTGCTGCACGTCACCGAGCGGCTGCGCCTGCCGCCGGACTCCTGGCGGGCGTACAAGGTGTCCTGGATCGGTGGTTGTGTGCTGTACGACCGGGAGAAGCTGGTGGACGCGGGCGGCTTCGACTTCTGGCGACGGGTGCCGGAGCGGCACCAGGGGGAGGATGTCGCCGCCCAGCTCGCCGTGTTGGAGCGGCACGGCGGTGCCGGCGTCCTGCCCAGCGGGGCGTTCCACCTGGAGTCACCGACCACCGTCACCGAACGTGAGGTTGAGGCGTGGGAGGTGCTCCTCGAACAGGCCTGACCGGTGGGCGGAAATCCGCAGCCCGGCTCAGGGCATCGGGGCCGGCTGTTCTCCGTCGGCGAGCAGGTCGCGGGCGGCTTCGAGGACCTCGATCACCGGGACCTCGGCCACGAACGAGTCGCGGTGCGGGCACTCGCCGTCGCCGGGCCGGTGGGGATAGCTGCCCGGGGTGCAGTCAACCCCACAGACCGGGCAGTGCACCGTCCAGGACGTGATCGGGCGGTGCCGGCCCCGCAGCGGGCTAGCCGTGGTGATCAGGTTGCCAACCCAGAAGATGCCGACCGTGGCGGTGCCGACCGCCGCCGCCAGGTGCAGCGGCCCGGTGTCGTTGGCGACCACCAGCGCGCAGCCGGCGTAGCAGCCGGCCAGCCCGCCGAGGCTGAGCGTGCCGACCTCCGGCCGCAGCGGCACCCCGGCCGCCGCCACCACCCGGTCCACCACCTCCTGCTCCACCGGGGTGCCGGTGACCAGCACCTCGTACCCGTCCCGGTGCAGCTGCCGGGCGACGGCCGCGAAGTGTTCGACCGGCCAACGTCGACGGGTGTCGGTGGCGCCCGGGTGCAGCGCCACCCGCGGCCGGTCCGCCGGGCCGAGCACCTCGGCCGCCTCCGCCCGGTCGGCGTCGGTGACCGCCAGGGTGGGGACGACCGTGGTCGCCGGGGCCCCCACCAGGGCCGCCACCTCCAGGTAGCGGATCACCTCGTGCTGGTAGTAGACGTACCGCAGCCAGCGGTCCAGCGGTGGCGCGTCCTCGGCCCGCAGACCGGCCGTCACCCGGGCGCCGAGGCCGGCCACCACCGGGTTGGAGTTGGCCCCGCCGCCATGCACCTGCAACGCCAGGTCGAAGCGCTCCGCGCGGGCCCGGGTGAGGAAGTCCGCCAGCCCGGACTCCGGCTCGTCCGGCTCGTCCGGCTCCGGACGGCGGATCCCGGGAGCCGGCGGAACCACCAGGACCCGGTCCACCGGACCGGGCCGATCCCGCCAGAGCTTCGCGTGCCACGGCGCGCCGAGCAGGACGATCTCCGCCGCGGGGTACGCGGCCCGCAACGCGGCCAGCGCCGGCAGGACGAAGATGAAGTCACCGAGCGCATTGGCCCGCAGCACGGCGATCCGCTCCACCTCGGGTACGCGCTGCGCGGCCGGGCCGAGCAGGTGCGGGGCGGCCATCGGCGCGCTACGGCCGGTCGGTCTCGACGTGCGGGTGGTGCAGCTCCCGGTTGGCGGCGGGGTCGACCGGGAACGGGGTACCACCGTCACCGCCGCCGCGAGCACCGCTGTGCCCGACGGTGATGGTGCGGGGCTCGGGTCGGACGGTCCGGGGCAGCCGAATCCGGAGCAGACCGTGATCCATCACCGCGTCGATGGCCTCCGGGTCCACCCGGGACGGCAGCTCCACCCGGTACACGAATGCCCGGGTCTCGGAGCCGTCGAGGATCCCGTAGTCGGCGTTGACCTCGGCCTCCGACCGGGCCCGGACGCAGAGCTCCCGCTCGTCCAGCTCGACGGCCACCTCGTCGGGTGCCACCCCGGGCAGCCGGACGATCACCTCCCAGCCGTCCTCGGTCTCGTCCAGCTGGAGGTCCGTCGAGTCGGACCGACCCCCCACCAGCCGCCCCAGCTCGGCGCGGAGCGAATGCAGCTCGCCCATCGGGTCCCACCCCTGCTGCCGGCCACGCCTGCCCTGGCCGATCCCGCCGCCGGGTTCACTCATCACACTTCTCCTATTCACTGGGGGTTGTCGAGGGCCGCAGGGAACTGGGCGCGTCCAGGTCGGCGTCCCGGTCAACCCCGACGCCGAGCCGGCCGACCAGCTCTCCGCCGAGCCACGCGCTGACCCCGAGGATCGCCAGGGCGACGATCTCGATCGCGATGAGCGCGCCGCCGGCGGCCCGGGAGTCGGCGTTGAGCCGGACCGCCCAGACCGCGGCGAAGAGCAGGATCAGCGCCACGTTCGCGGCGGCGTGGGTGAGCGCCACCCGCTTGGCCCGGGTACCAGCTGGGATGGCGAGCAGGTCGACCGTCCCGGCCGCCGCGGCCAGCAGAGCACCGACCAGGCCGACGGTGAGGTTCCAGTAGGCGACCTCCCCGAGGAAGTCGGGCCCGCCCACGATGTCGACCACGTCGAAGAGCACGGCAGTCGCGAGCAGGGCGACCGGGAACATCACCAGCATTGGGTGGAGGGGATGACCCAACACTCTGAGTCGGCTCTCCATACCCGGGCCTCCACTGTTCGGCAAACCTCACCCCGGCCGATGCCACCTAGGCTGTCGATGACGCACCGCCGCCATGGTCAACGGACGAGGGAGGGGCACGTGACGGTAGAAATCACCACTCACGAGGAGTTGCGGGAGTTACTGGGCGTACCGACGGCTCGGGATGCCACGAAGGAGCGAACGCACCTGCACGAGCGGGACCGGCAGTGGCTGGCCGCCTCCCCGTTCTGCCTGGTGGCCACGGCCGGCGC
Organism: Salinispora goodfellowii; assembly: GCF_059570675.1. Classification (NCBI taxonomy): domain Bacteria; kingdom Bacillati; phylum Actinomycetota; class Actinomycetes; order Micromonosporales; family Micromonosporaceae; genus Salinispora; species Salinispora goodfellowii. The sequence goes on from NZ_JCANTD010000003.1 coordinate 343,557, forward strand.
GGTGGGTCAGCCCACCTTCGGCGTGGCGCGGTCGATGATCGCGGTGCGGTCGACCCCGGCGGGCAGCGTGCCGTACGCGTAGCCGTGCGCACCGCCCAGCCGGGACGCGCAGAACGCCTCGGCGACCGCCGGGTGGCCGTGTCGCACCAGCAGCGACCCCTGTAGGACGAGGGCGAGCCGTTCCACCAGGTGCCGTGCCCGGAGTTGGGCGTCGGCCGGGTCCGCCAGGCTCACCCGCAGCCGCCGGACCGCAGCGTCGAGTCGGGTGTCCGCACCGGCGGCGGCGTCCACCTCGGCCTCGAACGCGGCCAGCACCCGCGGCTGGCGGGTCAAGGCCCGCAGCACGTCCAGGGCGGCCACGTTGCCGGAGCCCTCCCAGATCGAGTTCAGCGGCGACTCCCGGAACAGCCGGGGCATGCCGGACTCCTCCACGTACCCGTTGCCACCCAGGCACTCCAGGGCCTCGGCGGCATGCCCCGGCCACCGCTTGCAGACCCAGTACTTGCCGACCGCGACACCGAGGCGCCGGAACGCGGCCTCGTCGGCGTCACCCCGGGCGGACCGGTCCGTCGCACCGGCGAGCCGCAGCATCAGGACGGTCGCGGCCTCCGACTCCACCGCCAGGTCGGCGAGGACGTTGCGCATCAACGGCTGGTCGACCAGCGGGCGCCCGAAGGCCCGTCGGTGGCGGGCGTGGTGGACCGCGGTGACCACCCCCTGGCGCATCCCGGCGGCGGCGCCGATCAGGCAGTCGAGCCGGGTGAGGTTGACCATGTCGATGATGGTGCGGACGCCGTGCCCCTCGTCGCCGACCCGCCACGCCACCGCGTGTTCGTACTCGATCTCCGCGGAGGCGTTCGACCGGTTTCCCAGCTTCTCCTTGAGCCGCATCAACCGCAGCGCGTTGCGCGTGCCGTCGGGCAACACCCGAGGCACCAGGAAGCAGGTCAGCCCACCCGGGGCCTGGCCAAGAGTCAGGAAGAGATCGCACATCGGTGCGGAGGTGAACCACTTGTGCCCGACCAACCGGTAGCTGCCGTCCGCCGCCGGCTGGGCGAGGGTGGTGTTGGCGCGTACGTCCGAACCGCCCTGCTTCTCGGTCATCGACATGCCCGCCAGCAGGCCGTGCTTGCCGAGCGCCGGACGCAACCCCGGGTCGTACGTGGTGGCGGTCAGCAGCGGCTCGTACTGGGCGGCCAACTCCGGGGCGTGCCGCAGCGCCGGCACCACCGCGTAGGTCATCGAGATCGGGCAGCCGTGCCCGGCGTCCGGCCGCCAGGTGTAGAACTTCGCGGCGCGGGCGACATGCGCTCCCGGTCGGTCGTCGGCCCACGGCGCGGCGTGCAGGCCGAAGGTCACCGCGGTCCGCATCAGCTCATGCCACGAGGGGTGGAACTCCACCTCGTCCACCCGGTGCCCGTAGCGGTCGTGGCTACGCAGTACGGGTGGGTGCTCGTTGGCCAACCGACCGTGCTCGATCGCCGCCGCGGCGCCGCCGAGCCGGCCGAGGTCGCGCAGCTCGGCGGCGGCCCAGCCGGCTCCCTCCCGGGCCAGCCCGGAGCGGAGCGCCGGGTCGTCCGCCACGTCGTAGTCGACCAGGGGTGGCACCTGGTTGAACACCTCGTGCGTCGGCACAGTGGCCCTCCCACCCGAGTCAACTCGACCCGCTCGGCAAAGATCGCACCCGCGGTCAATCTTCGTTGGCACAGAGGTGCCCGCGAAAGGTCTGTTGACCGCAAACCATTAGCATCCCTTTTCAGTTATTTATTCGCGTTCAGGTTGATGTGTGCTGTTTACCCGGTTTAGGTTGCGGGTGGCTGCTACCGCCGGTTGGTAGCCGAGGGCGGCCCTCGTGCGTGCGGGTGGTGGGTCCTTGTCGGGTACGGGGGAAGGACATCGAGTTCACGATGAGTAATCAGGACCAGACTCAGGGGCCGGTGCGGCCTGGCGGGGGTCGGGCGCGGCGGCGGTGGTGGGCGGTGGGGTTGGCCGGGGTGACCGGTCTGGCCTTGAGCGCCGTCGGCGTTGCTGCCAGCCCGGCGGCGGATGCGCTCGGGCGTACCCTGACCGTCGCCGATGAGCACGGTGGTGATCGCGGCAAGCGCGCCGACAAGGGCAAGGGCGGGGAGAAGGGCAGGGGTTCGGAGAAGAAGCCGACGGGGATTCCGGTCCCGTGTGACGCGGATGCGTTGATCGCGCAGATCACCC